>NZ_CP042968.1:6600000-6900000 GCF_001693515.2 Bradyrhizobium paxllaeri | reverse complement strand
CGGCTCGGCATCGGAACTATCAGGGGTTCCGGCGATCATGGCGGCGCCTTTCACCGCAAGGGCGGCGTCGGCGCTTTCAGGGAGATGGTGCAGGCGCTGGAGGACAAGTGGAACGTCGCCACCACCGCCGACGTGCCGAAGCGCGCGCGGGTGGTCGGGCTCGGCATCATCATGCTGGCGCGCGAGTCTGGCCGGCCGATCATGCCCTTTGCGATGGTGACGAGCCGCTTCATCCGGTTGAAGAACTGGGACTCTACCACCATCAATTTGCCATTCGGGCGCGGTGCGGTGGTAGGCATTGAACATGTATACGTGCCACCGGACGCCGACGCCGAGACTATGGAAAAGCTGCGCCTTCAGGTAGAAGCTTTACTGAACGAAGCGACTCGTCGCGCTTACAAGGCGGTCGGGCGTCCGGAGGCTTCTCTTGGCTAATTCGCTGCCGATGACGTTGCGCGTCTACCGGAGCCTTTCGTCCGCCATGGTGCCGTTGTCGCCTGCGTTGGTCAGCCGGCGGTTGAGGCTTGGCAAGGAAGACCCGGCGCGGGTCGGCGAGCGCCGCGGCATGAGCGCCGATGTTCGCCCGGCAGGGCCGCTGGTGTGGATTCATGGCGCCAGCGTCGGCGAAGTGCTGGCGGCGGCAGCGCTGATCGAGCGGCTGCGGGCCTTGAACCTGCGCATCCTGCTGACCTCGGGCACGGTGACATCGGCTGCGATCGTCGCCAAGCGGTTCCCGTCCGACGTCATTCATCAATATGTTCCCTACGATTCGCCGCGCTACGTCGCCCGGTTTCTCGATCACTGGCGGCCCTCGCTGGCGCTGTTCGTCGAGTCCGACCTGTGGCCGAACCTGATCCTGTCGAGCGCCGCGCGGCGGCTGCCGATGGTGCTGATCAATGGGCGAATGTCGCAGCGCTCGTTTCCGCGCTGGCAGCGGGTCCAGGGCACCATTTCGGCGCTGCTCGATAAATTCGACATCTGCCTGGCGCAGTCGAAGACCGATGCGGATCGATTCACCGCGCTCGGAAGCCACAACGTCATCGTCACGGGAAACCTCAAGCTCGACGTTCCCGCACCGCCGGCCGACGGCAACAAGCTGGATATGCTGATGTCGATGACGCGCGGCCGGCCGGTCGTGGTCGCGGCCTCCACGCATCCCGGCGAAGAAGAGATCCTCACCGAAACCCACCGGACGCTGGCCGGATATTTTCCAGGGCTATTGACCGTGATCGTGCCGCGCCATCCCGATCGCGGCGAGGCGATCGCGCGCATGATCGAAGCTTCAGGCCTCAATCCGACCCTGCGTTCGCACGAGGATTTGCCGACCGCCACGACCGACATCTATGTCGCCGACACCATGGGCGAACTGGGGTTGTTCTACCGGCTGGCGCCGATCGTGTTCATGGGCGGATCGCTGGTCGAACATGGCGGGCAGAATCCGATCGAGGCGATCAAGCTCGGTGCTTCGGTCGTCCACGGTCCTCACGTCTTCAATTTCACCGACGTCTATGAGGCTCTCGATTCCGCCGGCGGCGCGCGGCGTGCCGATACGCAGGAAGCGCTGGTGAAGCAGTTCGGACAGATGCTGGCCGATCACAAGGCACGCGAAGCCGTGCTCACCGCGTCCGAGCGCGTGGTCGGGCAGCTCGGCGGCGCGCTGGAGCGGACGCTCTCCGCGCTCGAGCCGTATCTCCTGCAACTGCGGATCGAGATGGGAGCCGCCAATGCGTGAGCCGGCCTTCTGGCACGGCCCGGCTTCGCTCAACTCGCATCTATTGAAACCGCTCGGCGCGCTCTATGGCGCCATCGCCGCACAGCGCCTGCAGCGCAAGGGATTGAACGCCGGCATTCCGGTGCTTTGCGTCGGCAATTATCACGTCGGCGGTGCCGGCAAGACGCCGACCGTGCTGGCGCTGGCGAAACTGCTGGGTGAACTCGGCGAAACGCCGGTCGTGCTCAGCCGCGGCTATGGCGGCAAGTTGCGCGGGCCGGTCAGGGTCGATCCCGCCAGGCATGCAGCTTCCGATGTCGGCGACGAACCCTTGATGCTGGCAAGCCATCTGCCGGTGGTGGTGTCGCGCAACCGCGCGGAAGGCGTGCCATTGGCGCGGTCGCAAGGCGCGACCGTGATCCTGATGGATGACGGCTTCCAGAGTCCGGCGGTCGTCAAGGACGCTTCGCTGATCGTGATCGACAGCGGCCGCGGCATCGGCAATGGTCAGGTATTTCCCGCCGGTCCCCTGCGTGCGCCGCTGCGGCCGCAACTGGCGCGCACCGACGCGCTCATTGTCGTCGGCGACGGCAATGCCGCGTCCTCGGTGGCGGCCGCGATCGCAGCCCAGGGCAAACCGGTATTATCAGCGCATCTGAAGCCGGATGCAGCGGTGGTGGCCGAGCTTCGCGGTCGGCGCGTGCTGGCGTTCGCCGGCATCGGCGATCCCGCGCGATTCTTCAACACGCTGCGCGCCAGCGGCGTCGATGTCGTTCAGTCGCGCGCCTTCGCCGATCATCACCCGTATTCGCAGGGCGAGATCGAAGGCCTGATCGTCGAGGCCAAACGCGATGGGCTAACGCTGGTGACAACGGAAAAGGATCTGGCGCGGCTGCGGCGCGGCGGAGTTCTGCCGGACTGGGCGAGAGAGATCGTGCCGTTCGCGGTGACGCTCGAATTCGACGACGCGGCGCTGTTGCGGAAATTCGTCGCCGACCGGCTGTTCAAGGCGCGGGAGAGGAAAGAACCGTAGCCCGGATGGAGCGACGCGAAATCCGGGAGATCGCGCGGCACTGATCCCGGATTGCGCTTCGCTCCATCCGGGCTACCAGGCGATCCTAACCCTGCGACTTCAGCGCGCCGGGAAAATGCCGCTGCAGCACCGCGCTCGGCACCGAATAGGCCTCCTGCAGATCGACGCTCCAGTATTTCAATTCATCGAGCGGAATCCGCACGTCGGTGATGGCGCAGCGCACATAGGTTCCGGGCGAGATGACACGGAAATCGCCATCGAGATACTGCACCTGTGCTTCGCCATGACCCGAGGGGCCGAATTTATTGAGCACCGTCAAACTCTCCGATGGGCCGATCCGGGAGGAGGACTGGCCTTAAGTGTAATTTCCAAAATTCGATCTATCATAGATAGGTCGTACTGTCCGCCCCCGAAACCCACCCACTTGTGATGATTTTGTGTCCGGGCGCATGATAGCGTGAATTTTACCGTGCTCGCAGCGTCATACCGATACGACAGAGACAGATGCGCCTGTTGTCAGCAACGCTATTCCTGACGCTCCTCGCTGCGGCCTGCACGGCAAATGCCGCTCCCTTGCCGGCGCCGCAGCAGGTCGATATCCCGGCGGCGGCCAGCCTGACGCTGCACGCACAGCTCTACAAGCCCGCCGGGGAAGGGCCCTTTCCCACCGTGATTGCGCTGCACGGCTGTGGCGGATTGGGCGGGCAATCGGAGCCGGTGCAGCCGCGCTACCGCGACTGGGCAGAGCAGTTGCTGAAGACCGGCCACGCGGTGCTGCTGCCGGACAGCTATGGTTCGCGCGAACTCGGCCCGCAGTGCCAAGTCAAGGAGCGCCGCGTGCTGGCTCGCCGCGAGCGGGTCGCCGATATCAATGCGACGCGGCAATGGCTGTTGCGGCAATCCTGGGCCGCGCGTGACCGCATCAGCCTGATGGGATGGGCGAACGGCGCCAGCGCGGTGCTGTGGGCGGTGCGCCCGCAATCATTGTCGCGCAGTGCCGAGCCGGACTTCCGCTCGGCCATCGCATTCTATCCGGATTGCCGGATCTCCTCCGGCCTCGGCTGGAGTACGCGCGTGCCGACGCTGTTGTTGATCGGCGCCAAGGACGACGTCAGTTCGCCATCGGCCTGCCGCCAGGTGGTGGAGGGCGCCCGCGGCCGCAGCGCGCTGGCGCGGATCGTGGTCTATCCGGGGGCGGCTCACGACTTCGACCGCGCCAACCTTCCGCTGCGCGCGATCACGGGGTCCGACGCCACATTGCCCGAACGAGGCCATATCGGCACCGATGCCGACGCGCGAAAGGACTCGCAGCAGCAGGTCACGGAGTGGCTGGCGCGCTAGAACAGGCTTCCCTGATCGACCGGCTTGACCACGCGCTTCGGCGCCGCCGGCTTCACCTCGCGCGGTGCGGCCTTCGGCTCGCTCGCGGGCGCAGGTGTCGCCTGGGGCCGGTCCATATCCGCGGTGGCGCCGACGCGGCCGTCGGCGAACTCGATGGAGAGGCGTGCGCTCGGTCCGACCGAGGTGGCGGCATGGACGGCGTGGCCATGTTCGTCGCGCACCAGGGCAAAGCCGCGGGCGAGCACGCCGCGATAGGACAGCGCCGACAGCAACTGCCCGCTATGGGCGACGCGTGCGTCGAGACGCTGCATGACGGTTTCGAGCGCGCGGCGGGCGCGCTCGGCCAACCGGTGGGTGCGTTCGCGCTCGCGCGCGATGGTATTGCGCTGCGCCTGGGCGTTGGAGAGCTTTGAGGCCTTCAGCCGGACCTCCAGCCCCGCGAAGCGATCGCGCCGGTTGCGCAGCAGCGCACGGGCGGACAAGCGGATGCGTTCGCCCGATACCGTGAGGCGATGGTTGGCCTGCGCGACCTGTCCACGCAAAACCTTCAGCGTCAGGCCGGCGCTGAGTTGCGAGAAGCGGCGGTGATGGGCGTGCGTGTTGGCCTTCAACCCACGGGGCAGGGCGGCGCCGAGATGGTCCAGCCGCTGCCTGGGGATCGCGAGCAGTTCGCTCAGGCTGGGCAGGGCGCGGGCGGCGGCGCGCAATTCATTGCGGCGGCTCTCCTGGCCGCGCTGCCAGCACACCATGGTGCGGCGTGCCAGGCTTTCGACCTCGGCGAACAATTCACTGCGGACAGGAACGGCCATTTCGGCGGCCGCGGTCGGCGTCGGCGCGCGCTTGTCGGCGGCGAAATCGATCAGCGTGATATCGGTCTCGTGACCGACAGCGGAGATCAGCGGGATCATGCTGTCGGCGGCGGCGCGAACCACGATCTCCTCGTTGAACGACCACAGATCCTCCAGCGAGCCGCCGCCGCGCGCGACGATCAACAGATCCGGGCGCGGGATTTTGCCGCCTTCCGGCAGCGCGTTGAAGCCGCGGATGGCGGCGGCAACCTGCTCAGCTGAGCCTTCGCCCTGCACCTTGACCGGCCACACCAGCACGCGGCGGGGGAAGCGGTCTTCCAATCGGTGCAGGATGTCGCGGATGACGGCGCCGGTCGGCGAGGTGACGACGCCGATCACCTCGGGCAGCCAGGGCAGCAACTGCTTGCGCGCCTCGTCGAACAGGCCCTCGGCGGCGAGCTTCCGCTTGCGCTCCTCCATCAGCGCCATCAGCGCCCCGATGCCGGCGGGCTCGAGCGACTCGATGACGATCTGGTATTTCGAGGAGTTCGGATAGGTCGTGAGCTTGCCGGTCGCGATGACCTCGAGCCCCTCCTGCGGCTTGAACCGCATCCGGGCGTGAGCGAATTTCCAGATCACCGCCTCGATCTTGGCACTCTCGTCCTTCAGCGCGAAATAGCAATGGCCCGAGGAGTGCGGGCCGCGGAAGCCGGAGATTTCGCCGCGGACGCGGACATGGCCAAACCGGTCCTCCACCGTCCGCTTCAGGGCGGAGGAGAGTTCCGAGACGGTGAATTCAGGCGCGTTGATGAGGTTCTCAGCAGGCATATGCCCAGAATCGGCCTTTTCTAGCGCTTCCGCAAGGTACGGAGGCCATCACAGGAGCGTCACGGCACATATCCACACAGGAATAGACACGTTGTTGCGGCCGGCCGCTGTCGTGCTAAACCGTCGCGCAATTGCCGGCAACCCTCCATTTGGCTGCACTCCTCATGAACATTCTCCTGCTCGGTTCCGGCGGCCGCGAACACGCATTGGCGTGGAAGATTGCCGCTTCCCCGCTGCTCACCAAGCTGTGGTGCGCGCCCGGCAATGCCGGCGTCGCGCGGGAAGCCGAGTGCGTGGCGCTCGACGTTGCGAATCACCCCGCCGTGGTCGAGTTCTGCAAGCGCAACGCGGTCGACCTTGTCGTGGTCGGCCCGGAAACGCCGCTGGCGGCCGGCATCGTCGACGATCTCGCCGCCGCCGGCATCAAGGCGTTCGGTCCGAGCAAGCAGGCCGCCCAACTCGAGGGCTCCAAGGGGTTCACCAAGGCGCTCTGCACCGAGTTCAACATTCCAACCGGCGCCTATGGCCGCTTCACCAGGGCTGACGACGCGCTGGCCTATGTGCGCAAGCAGGGCGCGCCGATCGTCGTGAAGGCCGACGGGCTGGCCGCCGGCAAGGGTGTCGTCGTCGCGAAAACCCTTGATGAGGCGGAAGCCGCCATCGCCATGATGTTCGACGGTGCGTTTGGTTCGGCCGGTACTGAAGTCGTCATCGAGGAATTCCTCGCCGGCCGGGAGATCAGCTTTTTCGCGCTGTGCGATGGCGAGACCGCGATCCCGCTCGCCACGGCGCAGGACCACAAGCGCGTGTTCGATCACGACGAGGGCCCGAACACCGGCGGCATGGGGGCCTATTCGCCGACGCCGTTCGTGACGCCGGAAATTCACGACCAGATCATGGCGCGGATCATCCTGCCGACGGTGGCCGGCATGAAGAAGCGCGGCACGCCGTTTCGCGGCGTGCTCTACGCCGGCGTGATGCTGACGGAGCAGGGGCCAAAACTGTTCGAATACAATGTCCGGTTCGGCGACCCTGAATGCCAGGTGCTGATGCTGCGGATGATGTCCGACATCGTGCCGGCGTTCCTGGCGTCCTGCGACGGGGAGTTGAAGCACTTTGACCTGCGCTGGTTTCCCGATCCGGCGCTGACGGTGGTGATGGCGGCGAAGGGCTATCCCGGCGACTACAGGAAGGGCACGCGGATCGAGGGGCTCGATGATGCCGGCAAGATCGAGGGCGTCGAGATATTCCATGCCGGCACGGTGGCGAAGGAGGGCGCTATTCTTGCTAATGGCGGGCGCGTGCTGAACGTGTGCGCGATGGGGAAGAGCGTTACTGAAGCGAGAGAGCGCGCGTATCAAGCTGTCGACCGTATCCAATGGCCGGACGGCTTCTGCCGCCGGGACATTGCCTGGCAGGCGATGGAAGTGGAGCGGAACTAGCACGTCATTCCGGACGACGCGCATCGCGCGTCGATCCGGAATCTAGATGTGATGAGCACTGGTGGGCCTCATCTCGGGATTCCGGGTTCGGCGCTTCGCGCCACCCCGGAATGACGGATGTGGGTCTACAGCAAATCCCCGCCGGCCGCACTCGCCGTGGTGCCGTGCTCACGGAACGCCTTGATGACGTTCTTGCCGATCTTCCATTTGTGCACCTCGTCGGGACCGTCGACCAGCCGCTGCGAGCGCACCTGCGTGTACCACTTCGCCAGCGGTGTATCCTGGCTGAAGCCGAGCGCGCCGTGGAGCTGGATCGCAGTGTCGATCACCTTGTGCACCATGTGCGCATGGAAGATTTTGGCGATCGAGTTTTCCTGCCGGATGTCGAGGCCCTTTTCCGCCTTGTAGGCGATGTGCAGCAGCATCAGCCGGCCGATATAGAGTTCGCTGGCGCAGTCGGCGAGCATGAACTGCACCGCCTGCCGGTCGGCCAGCAATTGGCCGAACGTCGAGCGCTTGGTGACATGGGCTACCGCCATGTCGAGCGCGCGCTGCGCCTTGGCGACGTTGTGCATGCCATGGCGCAGGCGGCCATAGGCGAGGCGGTGCTGGCCCATCGCAAAACCGTTGCCTTCGCCGCCGACGAGATTGTCCGCCGGCACCACCAGATCCTTGATCTCGATCTCGGAGTGGCCGCCGTGCAGGACATCGTCATGCGGCCCTTCGATCGCCATGTTGGCGACGTTGCGCTTGATCTTGTAGCCGGGGTTCGGCAGCTCGACGAGGAAGGTCGAATACTGCTTGTGGCGAGGCGCGTTCGGATCGGTCTTGGCCATCACGAGCGCCATGTCGGCGACGCTGGCGGAGGAGGAAAACCACTTCTCGCCGTTCAGGATGTAATTCTCGTTGCCGTCCTTCACCGCCGTGGTCTGCATGCCGGTGGCATCGGCGCCGGCGGCTTTCTCGGTCATCGAGAAGCAGATGCGCTTGTCGCCGTTGAGCAGGGGCTTGAGGAACTTCTCCTTCTGATATTCCGTGCCGTGGGCGAGGATCGTCATCATCGAGGCGTCGTCGGGGCCCTGCGTATTCATCGACAGCGCGCCCAGCATGCTCTCGCCGAGCTCCATCTGCACCAGCGCATTGGCCAGCGGACCGAGGCCCATGCCGCCATATTCCTTGGGCACCCACGGGCACCACAGACCGCGCGCGCGGGCCTTGGCGCGGAGCGGTCCCAGCACTTCGGCGAGCGGCTTGGTATCCAATTCCTTCTCCGCGGGGATGCATTCCTCATGCACCCATTTGCGGACTTTTTCGCGGATCGCCTTGGCCTCGGCCGGAATTTCGAAATCGATCGACATCGCTGGTTTCCTCGCGTCTTGTTGCTCTTGGTCGGACGTGAGGGATGGCATAAACCTGCGGTCTGAACGCGGCAACGACAAACAAAGTTTGAAGCAAGCGCCGCAGCCCATGGAAGGAGCGCCCATGACCGATCTTGCCGATCTGTTTCCCGGCTACGCGTCCGAATGGATCAACACCTCGTCGGGCCGCATCTTCGCCCGCGTCGGCGGCAAGGGGCCGCCGCTGTTGCTGCTGCACGGATTCTCATCGACACACGTGATGTGGCATCCGGTTGCTCCGCAACTAGCCGACAAGTTCACGCTGATCATTGCCGACCTGCCGGGTTATGGCTGGTCGGACATGCCGCGCAGCGACGACAACCATACGCCGTACACCAAGCGCGCGATGGCGAAGGCGATGGTGGAGGCGATGGAGCAACTCGGCCATGTGCATTTCGCGCTTGCCGGGCACGATCGCGGCGGGCGCGTGTCGTACCGTCTGGCGCTCGATCATCCGGGCCGGCTGTCGAAGCTCGCCGTGCTCGATATCGCGCCGACCTATGATTACTGGGAGAGGATGAACCGGCTCTCGGCGCTGAAGATTTATCATTGGGCGTTTCTGGCGCAGCCCCATCCGTTGCCGGAGACACTGGTCTCAAGCAACGGCGAGTTTTTCCTCCAATACAAGATGGCGAGCCAGACCAAATCGAAGACGCTCGACGCCATCGACCCGCGCGCGCTGGAACATTACCTCGCGCCGTTCCGCGATCCCGCCCGCGTGCATGCGATGTGCGAAGACTACCGCGCCGGCGCCTATGCCGATTATGAAATCGACAAGGCGGATTTCGATGCCGGCAAGAAGATCACCGTCCCGATGTTGGCGTTGTGGGGCGATGCCGGTGTCGCGAGCGCTGCAACGACGCCGCTCGATACATGGAAGAAGTGGGCGACGAAGGTGGAGGGCGCGCCGGTGGATTCCGGGCATTTTCTGACGGAGGAGAATCCGGAAGCGACGGCGAAGTTGTTGCGGGAGTTTTTCTTGGCGGGGTGATTTCGTAGCCCGGATGGAGCGCAGCGAAATCCGGGGTGCCGCGGGCACCGGCCCCGGATTGCGCTTCGCTCCATCCGGGCTACAAGCTCATCACCGCCGCTCCCTGAAAAATTCCCGCAGCAGCGTCGCGGCCCGATTCTCGCCGACCGCCGAATAGACCTCCGGCACGTGATGGCAGGTCGGTTGCGCAAAGAACCGCACCCCGGAATCCACCGCGCCGCCCTTGGGGTCCGCCGCGCCATAATAGAGCCGCCGGATTCGCGCGAACGAGATCGCACCGGCGCACATGGTGCAGGGCTCGAGCGTGACGTAGAGGTCGCAATCGACCAGCCGCTCAGTCCCGATGGCCTCGGCCGCCTGCCGGATCGCGAGAATCTCGGCATGCGCGGTCGGATCGCGGTCGGTCAGGGTCCGGTTGCCGGCGGTGGCGATCACCTCGTAATCCCGGACGATGACGCAGCCGATCGGAACTTCGCCGGCTTTTCCGGCGTTTTCGGCCGTTTTCAGCGCCAAATCCATGAAAGAAGGGGCCGTCATGCCTCGTATCATCGGCAGAAACCTGCTACTAGCTGCGCCTTCAGCAAACGTGGATGCCGGTTTTGCGTGAGAATGCGCCTTGAACGAAGCGCGCGCGCGTTACCGCTATGACAGCCCATCCGCATCCGCCTGATAGCCATTTCATCCGTATCCGAGAGACCATTCATGCCCCGCGATAACGACAAAAACAACGATTCCCGCGGCCGGCGTGACCTGCCGGGCGACGGCAAGGGCCGCGCTGGCGGTGACCGGGGCCGTGCCGGCGGAGCCAAAGGCCGCTCGGGGGCGGCGAGGGGGCCTGAGAAGAAGTTCGCCAAGCGCGGCTTTGGCGCCAGGGACGATGACCGCGGCGGCGGTGAACGGCGGCCCTATGCCGGGAAATCCGACGGCGCAAAATCGTTCGGCAAGAAGCCCTACGCCGGCAAGCGGGAAGGTGGTTCGTTCCGCCGCGACGATGACCGTCCGCCGCGCCGGGATTTTGGCGACCGGCCGCGGGCACGATTTGACCGGGACGATCGGCCACGCGGCGATCGTTCAGACCGTGGTGGGCGGAAGGATTTTCGCCCGCGCGAGGATCGTGATGGCGAGAAGCGTTCGTTCAAGCCGCGCGGCGAGCGGGCAAACTTTGATCGCGACGATCGCCCGCCGCGCCGCAACCGCGACGACGCGCGTCCGGCCGGGCGCTTCCAGGACAAGAAGTTCGGCGACAAGCGGCCTTACGCGCCGCGCGGCGAAGGTTTCCTAAAGGACAGTGACCGTCCGCGGGGAGAGCGTTCCTTCGGTGACCGCCCGTCGCGCGATGGCGAAAAGCGTTTTTCGCGCGGCCCGCGCAAGGATTTTGGCGATCGTCCTGAACGGGGCGAGGACAAGCCGTGGCAGAAGCGGGAGGACCGCGGCGGACGCGATTCCCGTTCCTCGCGCGACGGTGCGCGCAATTTTGACAAACCACGTTTCGATAGATCGCGTGACGATCGCGGTGGCGACGAGCGCCCACGCTTTTCCCGCTCGCGCGAGGATCGTCCGAAGTTCGACCGGCCCCGCGAGCGCCGCGACCGGGATGGTGACCGTGGGCGACCCGCAGGCCGCACCGAGTGGCAGGAGCACCCGCGCAGCGAGGGGCGTTTCAGCGACCGGCCGCGCCGCGACAATGAAGACGACAGCAGGATCTTTGCAAAGCGTCCGGCCTTCGGCGGCCGCGGCGCCTATCGCGAGCGCCCCACCGATTTCGACAAGCGCGCGCCGCGCGCGGAGCCGAAGCCGAAAAAGGCCGGCGAGCGCATCGCCAAGGTGCTGGCGCGCGCCGGCCTGGCCTCGCGCCGCGATGCCGAGGAAATGGTCACGCAGGGCCGCGTCACCGTCAACGGCCGCGTGATCAATTCGCCGGCGCTCGACGTCACCGCCAATGACGTGATCGCGCTCGATGGGAAAGTGTTGCCGCCGCGCGAGCGCACGCGGCTGTTCATGTATCACAAGCCGCGCGGCCTGATGACCACGCATGCCGACCCCGAGGGGCGGCCGACCGTGTTCGACAACCTGCCGGAAGGATTACCGCGGCTGATCTCGATCGGCCGGCTCGATTTCAACACCGAAGGCTTGCTGCTGCTGACCAATGACGGCGGGCTCGCGCGCGCGCTCGAGCTGCCCGATACCGGCTGGCTACGGCGCTATCGCGTGCGCGCCCATGGCGAGGTCACGCAGGCGCAGCTCGATGAGCTGAAGAAAGGCGTCGAGGTCGAAGGCGTTAAATACGGGCCGATCGATGCGACGCTGGAGCGTGACCAGGGCGCCAATGTCTGGCTGGTGTTCGCGATCCGCGAGGGCAAGAACCGCGAGGTGCGCAATGTCATGGCCCATCTCGGCCTCGAGGTGAACCGGCTGATCCGCGTGTCCTACGGACCATTCCAGCTCGGCGAACTGGAGGAAGGGCAGGTGGAAGAGGTCAAGACGCGGGTGCTGCGCGAACAGCTCGGCGAGAAGATCGCCGCGCTTGCGGGCGCCGATTTCAACCGGCCGATGCCGGGCGAGAAATCCGACGACGAGGACGACGCGCCGCGCGGCAAGAAGCCGTTCAAGCCGGCGGGCAAGAGCGCGCTGATCGCCGACAGCAAGGGCCGCCGCGTGCTGGTGCAGCGCACCGGCAGCGAGGAAGCCCGCGCGCGCAACGAGGACGAAGCCAACGGCTACGGCCCGCCGCGCCGCCCGAAGCGCGGCTATCACGGCAAGCGCGATCTTAAGCCGCGGGACGAGTAGCTCGCTCATGCGCGTCGTCGGCGGAAGACTGAAGGGCCGCAATCTGGCCTCGCCGTCCTCGCGGGAGATTCGCCCAACGGCGGATCGCTTGCGCGAGTCCGTGTTCAACATCCTGATCCACGCCTATGACGATCCGATCGAAGGCGCGCGCGTGCTCGACCTGTTCGCCGGCACCGGCGCGCTCGGCATCGAGGCGGTGTCGCGTGGCGCCAGCTTCACGCTGTTCGTCGACAATGGCGCGGAGGCACGCGCGCTGTTGCGCAACAATGTCGAGTCGCTCGGCCTTGGCGGCGTGACAAAAGTCTATCGCCGCGACGCCACCAATCTGGGACCTGCGCATCCGGTCGAGCCGTTCTCGCTGGTGTTCCTCGATCCGCCCTACGGCAAGGGTCTCGCGGAGAAGGCGCTGGCCTCGCTGCGCGACGGCGGCTGGCTGACGCCGGGGGCGCTGTTGGTGGTGGAGGAGGCGAAGGCGACGGCGTTCGCTGCGCCTGAGGGATTCGAGGAGCTGGAGCGGCGCGCGTACGACGATACGGAGTTTGTGTTTTTGCGGAGCATATGACCACGCTGCTCCGCAACCACAATTGTCGTCGCCCGGCTTGACCGGGCGATCCAGTACGCCGCGGCCGATCCGTTCAAACGCCAATGTCTCTGGAATACTGGATCACCCGCATTCGCGGGTGATGACAGGAGTGCAGGGAATCGACTACCGCCGCCCGAACAGCTTCTCGATATCGGCGAGTTTCAATTCCACATAGGTCGGGCGGCCGTGGTTGCACTGGCCGGAATTCGGCGTGTCTTCCATCTCGCGCAGCAGCGCGTTCATCTCTTCCGGCTTGAGGCGGCGGCCGGCGCGGACCGAGCCGTGGCAGGCCATGGTGGCGGCGACATGCATCAGGCGGCGCTCCAGCGGCAGCGCCTCGTCCCATTCGGCCATGTGCTCGGCAAGATCGCGCAATAATCCGGCGGCGTTCGCCTTGCCGAGCAGCGAAGGCGTCTCGCGCACGGCCACCGCACCGGGACCGAAGGATTCGATTGCTAGCCCAAACGATGCCAGCTCTTCGGCGCGATCGAGCAGCTTCTCGACGGTTGCCTCGTCGAGTTCGACGATCTCCGGGATCAGCAAGATCTGCCGCTGCACGCCGTTCTTCGCCAGCGAGGCCTTCAGTTTTTCGTAGACGATGCGCTCATGCGCGGCGTGCTGGTCCACGACGATCAACCCGTCGCGGGTCTGCGAGACGATGTAGGTCTCATGGATCTGCGTGCGCGCGGCGCCCAGCGGACGGTCGAGCAGGTCGGGCGCGACCTGCGCCTCGAAGCGCACGTCGGCGGTCGGCGTGCCGACATCGAAGGCAGCCTGTCCCGCTTCGGCGAATGCCGTCGCAGCAGCGCCCTCGAACGAAGGCGCGGGCCGCACCGGATAGGCCGGTGAACTGCGCCAGTCCCAGTTGGTCGGGCGCGGCGCAAATGACGGACGGAACGCCGACAGCGCCGCGCCATCGGTATTCGCCGCGGTGCGCCGGCCTTCGCGGGCAAGGCCGTCCTTCAGCGCATGCACGATCAGCGCGCGGACGAGGCCGGCATTGCGAAACCGCACCTCGGTCTTGGCCGGATGCACGTTGGCGTCGACCTCCTGCGGCGCCAGCGTCACGAACAGCGCCACCACGGGATGGCGGTCGCGCGGCAGGTAATCCGAATAGGCCGCGCGCACCGCGCCCAAAATGAGCTTGTCGCGTACCGGGCGGCCGTTGACGAACAGATATTGCCCGAGCGCGTTGGCCCGCGTCAGTGAGGGCGCGGCGGCAAAACCCTCGACCACGACGCCTTCGCGCTCGGCGCGCACTTCGATGGCGCAAGAGCGAAAATCGCTGCCGAGGATGTCGCCGAGCCGCGTCAGCCGGCCCGCAGCGCCCGGCAGCGCCGCGGCCCATGTCACCGGCGCGCGCTCCTCGCCGGCCAATGTGAAGGCGATATCGGGCCGCGCCATCGCGAGCCGCCGCACCACTTCGCGGATCGCTTCGGCCTCGGTGCGGTCGGTCTTGAGGAATTTCAGCCGCGCAGGTGTCGCGTAAAAGAGATCGCTGACCTCGACGCGGGTGCCTTGCGACAGTGCCGCCGGCATGATTTGCGATTTCACCCCGCCTTCGACCGACAGCGACCAGGCATGCGGCTCGCTGGCGTGGCGCGTGGTGATGCCGAGCTTTGCCACCGCGCCGATCGAGGGCAGGGCCTCGCCGCGAAACCCCAGCGTGCGAATGCGAAGGAGATCCTCGTCGTCGAGCTTGGAGGTGGCGTGGCGATCGACCGCAAGCGCGAGGTCGGCTGACGTCATGCCGCTGCCGTCGTCGGTGATGCCGATCCGCCGCCGGCCGCCGCCATCGGTGAAGATATCGACGCGGCTGGCGCCGGCGTCGATGGCGTTCTCGACCAGTTCCTTCACAACGCTCGCGGGTCGTTCGACCACCTCGCCGGCGGCGATGCGGTTGACGACCTGTTCGGGGAGCTGGCGGACGGGCATGGGGCTTAAGCGTCGATTCGAGGTTGAACCGCCATTTTAGGCGTCCGCGGCGGCAATTGCATGGGAAGGGGCCGAAACAATGCCCGGCTGGGGATGAGGGTGGACTATCGCCTTGAAGATACTGAGGTTCGTTCGCGGCGGGTCGATATGACTTGAGATTGGACTTGAGATAGGGCCTGGGATTGTGAGGTCGTGTGGTCAGGTATATCGTTTAGAAAAATTATAATCTAGCTGGAGGAACCCATGTGCCACCTGTTCGCGCACCAGCCCCAACGCGACTATGAATCGCAGACCCGATCGCTGCGGATGGGCGGCCATAGCACCTCGATCCGGCTGGAAATGTCGTTCTGGGACACGCTGGAGGAGATCGCGGCGAAGGAGGGGATGAGCCTTGCCAAGTTCCTCACCACGCTGCATGACGAGGTCCTCGACCACCATGGCGAGGTCAAGAATTTCGCCTCGCTGTTGCGCTGCTCCTGCCTGATCTATCGCGCCAAGAGTGCGGTCGTCGTGTCGGAATTTCGCGGCAACGCCGCTGCCATTCTGGACGCGGCCGAATAGGTTCCATCGATCTGAAACGAAAAAGCGGCTCGGTCCTTACAGAACCGAGCCGCTTCCGTTTGCAGGAATAGGGTCGTACAGCGCGCTCGGTATCACCATGCCGGGAGCCGTGACATTGAACGCAGCCCCCGATCAAGGCTCATCGAGCTCATTAGGCCGCAATCGTGTGCGCGGTCCCGCTTTGGCCTTGGCTCGTGAACACGAAGCCCTCATAGCCCTTCTCTGCGACCTCGGCGCACTTTCTGCGGTATCCGCCAACGCCCTCAGGCCCGAGATAAGGCATGAACCGGCGCGGCTTGCCTTCTATGTTGGCCCCCATGTACCAGGAATTGGTGCCGGGCATCAGGGTCGAATTCACGACCTCGGCGACGTGGGCGCCCCATGCGTCCTGCGCCTCCGGGCTCGCCTCGATCGTTGTGAGCTTGTTTCTTCGCATGTGGGCGATGCATTCGGTGATCCACTCGACATGCTGCTCGATCGAGACCGGCATGTTCGACAGCACCGAGGGGCTCTGCGGACCGGTGATTGTGAACAGGTTGGGGTAACCGACGATCGCCAGGCCGAGATAGGTCTGCGGACCGTCCTCCCATTCCTGCGCCAGCGGCCTGCCGCCGCGCCCCTTGATACCGAGGTTCTTCAAGGGGCCGGTCATTGCGTCGAAGCCGGTGGCGATGACGATGATGTCGAGCGGATACTCCTTGCCACCCGCGCGAATGCCATTCGGCGCGATCTCCTCGATTGGTCCATCGGTGCTCGCATCCACCAGTGCCACGTTCTTCTTGTTGAAGGTCTCAAAATAGTTGGTGTCGAGCGGTTGGCGCTTGGTGCCGTAGGGATAAGTCCTGGGCGTCAACTTCTCCGCGGTCACCGGGTCGTTGACGATCGAGTGGATCTTGCGCTTGAGGTAGTCGGCGATGACATCGTTCGCCTCCTTGGAGAAGAACATGTCCTGATAGTTCGCGAGCCAGAAGGCGAAGCCACCGGCGTCCCACATCCTGTCGAACTCCTGCTCGCGTTCCTCGGGTGTTGTTTCGAGCACCGCCTTCGGTAAGAAATTCAGTTCGAACCCGAAGAAGGAATCCTTGATGCGCTGGCGGATACCGTCGTAATCGGCCTTGCGTGCCCTGGTCACTTCGGGATCGACACGGCCATTGCGTGCAGGCACGCAGAAGTTTGGCGTGCGCTGGAACACCGTCAGGTGCTTGGCCTGCTGCGCAATCTCCGGGATCGCCTGCACCGCCGTGGCCCCGGTACCGATGACGCCGACACGCTTGGCGGTGAAGTCGACGCCATCATGCGGCCATTGGCTGGTGTGGTAACACTTGCCGGCAAAAGAGCTCAGCCCCCTGATCGGCGGCATGTTGGCGGTCGACAGGGCACCGACGGCCGGAATGACGAAGCGGGCCTTGACGGCATCGCCCTTGTTGGTGCGCACGGTCCACAGCTCGGTGTCGTCATCGAAGACGACTTCGACGACGCGCTTGCCGAACTGGATGTCGGGCTTCAGGTCGAAGCGCTCGGCGCAGTGCTCGAGGTAGCGCAGGATCTCGTCCTGCTCCGGATAGCGCTCGGACCAGTTCCATTCCTGCAACAGGTTCTTGTCGAACGTGTAACAGTAGATGTAGCTGTCGGAATCGCAGCGTGCGCCGGGATAGCGATTCCAATACCAGGTACCGCCGACGCCGTCGCCGGCCTCGAACACCGTGACGTTCAGGTCGAGCTTGTCGCGTAGCGAATGCAGCATGTACATGCCGGAGAATCCAGCGCCGATGATGACGGCATCGAAGTCGGCTTTCGCGCCAGCCGCCTGAGGCTGGCCTTGCACATTCGTCATGACTTTCCTCCCGTTGTGAGCACGCATTTCTGGTTCAGTCGTCTTCTTGCCATGCATAGGCGTCGACCTGCGCGGGCAGCAGGCATGCTGGTGGGACCATCGCAAAGCACGCGCTCACGACGCCGTCGCTCTCTCCAGGGTTTCGAACGCGTCGCGCGCCGTGGCGCGGTCAGGTCGCGCTCGCCCGGCACTATGCCGCGGCGCGCGCCTCGCCGGTCGCATAGGCGGCCGTCTCGAAATCCAGGTAGCCGACGAACGAAGTCGGATCGCCAAACGGCAGGATCTGCGTCGCCCAATATCCGCCGAACCCGTTCTTTCGATCGATCCAGAAAAACAGGTTGGCGAGCCCGGCCCAGCCGATCGCTCCGGCTGGCCGGCCGGTCGGCGCGTCCTCGTCGTTCACCATGAAGGTGAGGCACCAGGATTTCTTCAGGCCGGGGAAGAACTCGGCATCGTTCGACAAGGTCGGAATGACGCCGGGCAGCACCGTGACGGTCTGGTGCGCCTGCAGGCCGTTGCGGACGGCGGACTCGACCGTCTCCTTCTTGAGCACGCGGCCCTGCGGTCCCGCGCCGTCGTTGAGCCACATGCGGATGAACTTCATGTACTCGCCGATCGAGCCGTAGAGTCCATGGCCTCCCATGTCGACTTCCGGCTCGGCGGGCAATTGCAGGTCGGGAAGGGGAGTAAGCGAACCGTCGGCCTCGCGCTGGTGAATGGCAGCGAGACGCCCGCGCATCGAGGGCGTCATCGAAAAGGCGATGTCCTGCATGCCCAGCGGCGCAAAGATTCGTTCCTTCATCACCTCGCCGAGGCGCTTGCCGCGGATGCTCTCGACGACCTGGCCGCACCAATCGATGTTGCTGCCATATTCCCATTTGTCGTCGGGATCGAACAGCAGCGGCGTCATCAGCGACGCCTTCGAGCAGGTAATCACGCTTGGCTGGCCGTGCTCCTGCGCCAAACGCAGGTAATTGGCGTTGAAGAAGTCGTAGCCAAGGCCGGCGGTGTGCAGCATCAGCATGCGGGTGGTGATGTCGCGCTTCGGCGCCCGCAGCCTTGGCTTGCCGTCAGCGCCGAACCCGTCGAGCACCTCGAGCTTGCCGATGTCGGGAACGTAGGTTTTGGCCGGGGCGTCCAGGTCGAGCTTGCCTTCCTCGACGCATTGCAGGATCGCTGTCCCGGTGATCGCTTTTGTGGTCGAGAAGATCGCGAAGACGGTATCTGTCGTCATTGCCTGGCCGGCGCCAAGGATACGCTCGCCGGCGGCGCCTTCGTAGATGTTGGCCGAGCGGTTCGTGATCATCGCCACGACGCCGGGAACGCGGTCCTTGCCAGTCACGACTCTTTGCAAGATCCCGTCACATGCGCTTTTCAAGTTGTTACCCATCGACGTTTCTCCCGTTGCCAAGTTTTATCGCGCGCTTCGCGCCGAATGACGTAAGCCGTTGCAACGTATTGAAGTTGGGTTCCAATCTGATGGTCTCAACGCCAGTCGCGCGAACGAAAATCCGCCGCGGCCGTAACAGCAATAGCGACTGGAGTTTGGAGAATGAGTTGGGCTCCAGGTCAGCATCACATTCGACCGGGCGTCTCGAAGCGTAGGCCGATTTCCTGCGATCGGCCATGCATTTCCATCGGGTATTTTTTGCAGAGGCGGGTCAGCGGTGCTGACACGTGGTCTGCACTGAAACGTTTCATTGGCGCTTTTGCGCCGTCTCTCTCGCTGCACTTGGCTGGAGCCCGGGTTCTGACAGAATCATAACCGGGCTCCAGCTATTTGTTTGACGCCCTAAATTTCCTTGCGCTGCATCGCGCCGGCGATGTGGTCCGCCTGCCGGATCGCAAGCGAGACGATCGTCAGCGTCGGATTGCAGGCGGCGCCGCTGGTGAACTGGCTGCCGTCGGAGATGAACAGGTTCTTGACGTCGTGGGTCTGGCCGAACTTGTTCACCACGCCGTCTTTCGGCTTCTCGCTCATCCTGTTGGTGCCGAGATTATGCGTGCTCGGGTAGGGCGGCGTCGGATAGGTCACGGTGGCGCCGACGGCCTCGTAGACGGCGGCACCCTGCTTGTAGGCGTGATTGCGCATCGCGACGTCGTTCGGATGATCGTCGAAATGCACGCTCGCTACCGGCATGCCGAACTTGTCCTTGGCCTTCGGATCCAGCGTGATGCGGTTGGTTTCCTGCGGCATGTCCTCGCCGACCAGCCACATGCCGGCCATGCGCGGATAGGACTCCATCGCCGACGTGAAGGAGCGTCCCCACGCGCCGGGATTCAGGAACGCCGCCATGAAGGGCACGCCGATCGACAGCGTCTCCATCTCATAGCCGCCGACAAAGCCGCGCTTGGGGTCGTTCTTCGATTCGTCCTTGATGATGCCGGCCATGGTGGTGCCGCGATACATGTGCACCGACTTCTCGAAAGCGGCGTACACGCTGCCGGTCATGTGCCGCATGTAGTTGCGGCCGACCTGCCCGGACGAATTGGCGAGGCCGTTCGGGAACATGTTCGAGGCGCTGTTGAGCAACAGCCGCGGGCTCTCGATCGAGTTACCCGCGACCGCCACCACCCGCGCCTTCTGGCGCTGCATCGTGCCGCTCGCGTCGGCATAGACCACGCCCGTCACCTTGCCTGATGCGTCGTGCTCGATCTTGATCACCATGCTGTTGGGGCGCACTTCGAGATTTCCGGTCGCCTCGCCCCTGGGGATTTCGGTATAGAGCGTGGACCATTTCGCACCCGACTTGCAGCCCTGGAAGCAGAAGCCGATCTGCTGGCACGCGCCGCGCCCGTCGCGTGGGTCGCTGTTGATCGCCATGTTGCCGGTGTGCACGGATTTGTAGCCGAGCTTCTTTGCGCCGGCTTCCATCACCTTGAAGTTGTTGTTGCCGGGTAACCCTGCAATGCCGTTGGTGCGGGTGACGCCCATCTTGTCCTCGGCCTTGGCGTACCAAGGCTCCATCTCGGCGAGCGTGATCGGCCAATCCAGCAAATTGGCGCCGGCGATGTCGCCATAGGTGCTCTTGACCTTGAATTCATGCTCGTCGAAGCGCAGCGAGGCGCCGGCCCAGTGCGTTGTCGAGCCGCCGACCGCCTTCACGATCCATGCCGGAAGGTTCGGGAAATCCTTGGCCACACGCCAGCTTCCCGATGTGGTGCGCATGTCGGACCAGGCGAGCTGGGTAAAGCTCTCCCATTCATCGTTGACGAAGTCCTGCATCTCGATGCGCGACCCGGCTTCGAGGATCACGACCTTGACGCCCTTTTGCGCAAGCTCATTGCCGAGCGTTCCACCGCCCGCGCCGGAGCCAACGATCACGACCACGCCACCGTCATTCAGATTGAATTTTGCCATGTTGAATTCCTCCCTGACTGTTCGTTGCCCGCGGCGCTCTAAGCCTTCGGGAGCCAGTCGATGTCGGCAAAGCCGCGCTTGATGTAGCCGCCATGCTCGGCGGAGGAGCCCTCGTAGCCGAACTTCGGCCAGACCTCTTTCTGATTGTAGAGGGAGACGACGAGGTCGCCGCGGATCTTCTGGAAGAATGGGGTCTGCTCGATGCGTTGCAGCAGCGCCACGCGGTCGGTCTCCCAGGAGACCTGAGCATAGGGAACCTTGTGACGCTCGTTCGCTGCCTGATCGAGTTGCGCGACACCGTCATTGATCAAGGACCTTACGGCGGGATCCTTCGCCGCCTTGCCGTCCCACGGCTTGACTGCGGTAATGTAGTAGCTGTCGCCGAGGAAGTCGTGCGGATAGATATCGCGCGCCATCTTCACCAGCGTCTTCAACGTCGCCGGCGTCAGGGTGCTTGCATCGTCGGCCCAGGCGTCGCTGACACCGAGCCCGGTACTGGTAGCGATCGCAACCGCCGGCACCGCGGTGGCCGCGCCCTTCAGGAACACGCGGCGGTCATACTTGCTGCGACGATCGACTTCTCTCATGGATGTCCTCCATTAAATGCTTGTTGATTGCGATTAACCGAAGCGTCCACCCCGCTGAATCACCTCGATTTTGTAGCCGTCGGGGTCGGCGACGAAGAAGAAGCGCGCCAGCGTCTTGCCGTCATGTTTGAAGTCGCGCAGCGGCCCAGGCGACAATCTCTCGCGCTCGAACCTCAAATGTTCGGCCACGACATCATCGACCACGACAGCGAGATGCCCATAGCCGTCGCCCAGCACGTAGGGCTCCTTGCGATCGAAATTGACGGTCAGTTCGACTTCGAACGGCGAAGAGGGATGACGCAGATAGATCAGCGCGAAATCCGCAAACTTGAGATGGTCGGCGACCTCTAGCCCGAAGGCGCGCGCGTAAAAGTTCAGCGATTTCGCCTCGTCGAGCACGCGGATCATCGAGTGAACGGGCTTTGCCATTCAGTTCAGCTCCTTCAGATAGGCGATGATGGCGGCGCGAGTCTCCGCCTTGGGCTGGCGGTAGGCCATGATGGAGCCTGGGATCGTCGCCTGCGGGTTGGCGAGATAGGCGTCAAGTTTCGCTTCGTCCCAGACGAAGTCGGCCTTGGCGAAGCCGGTGGAATAGCGAAAGCCGTCCGCCTTGCCCGCCGACTTGCCGACGATTTTGAACAGCGACGGTCCCTGGCGGACCGCGTCGAATAGGGTGGTGGTATGGCAGGTCGCGCATTGCTGTTTGAACAGCGTCGCGCCGTCCGGTGGCTTTGCCTCGGGTAATGGCATCTGTGCGCCGGCCGTCGTCACGACAAGCAGCGCGGCGCAAAGTCCCAGCCCGATTGCCCGTGTCGTGCGCAGCCTTTTCATATGCATCACCGTTGGCGTGCGCAGACTGTAGGTCGCGGAAAATAGGCGGTGGTAGTAGCGGGCTGTTTCAGGACAGAACAAAAGCGGCCGCGCTTCAGCCGGGACGGGCCGCCTGACCGCCCGCGTTGACCGGCGGGATGTGTTCAACACATTTTTACGGAACTTTTCTGTAGCTGCAGAGGCGCCGCATATGCGGTTAGGCAGTGGCCAAGGATTCGCAAAATGACCCTGAAATCCCTGCACGATCACCACATCGCGCGGCTTGCATGGCGCCCGCGTCGTTCGCCACGCGACTGATCTGGCGACGAGCATGTTCGGCTTAGGAACGGCGCCTTGAAGTAACCGGACTGTTTGCCGCCAAATCAAACCTGGGAGAAATGGATGAAGCTAGTGAAAACCTCGGCGATCGCGGTTGCAATCTCGGCCCTGCTTGCCGGCCCCGTACTGGCGCAAGGCGCCTCATCCGACACGCAGATCCGCGGCGGTGCAAAGGGCACGACCCAGATGCAGGGCGGCGCGTCAGGCAGCATCGACGAGGATACGGCGGGCGCCACCAGCCAGAAGGCCGGCGCGAAGACAGGCAAGGGCACCGTCGGAGCCGGCAGCGGCGCGCCTCACGCAGCGCCGAAGGCCTCGGGCGGGGCGGCTACCCCTCCTGTGACCAGCCGGTAAAAGTCATCTGGAGGAAACCCGTCTCCTCCGTCGGGTTGCTCTCCAAACAGAACTCCGGTCGCCATCGGCGGCCGGAGTTTTTTGTGTCCGCCGCGAACCGAAAAGGCGGCCCGGCGGCTCTAGGGGGAGAGAACGGTTTGAGGTTCTCGCGCACAATCAATGGGAGCTGCTATGTTCTATCGCAAGAATTTACCGGGTTGGGAGCGGGCGATGCGGACGATCGGGGGCATTGTGATGATCGCCTACGGGCTTTTCGGCATGCCCGGCACGACGGGCGGCTATCTGGTCGCTGGCGCCGGGGCGGTCGCCATCGCGACTGGATTTTTCGGCTTTTGTCCGATGTGCGCCATGGTCGGCCGCAGGCTGCCATCGCCATGACCGCGCTGGCCGGAGCAGGGCGCTGCGATCCATCGCTGGTCGAGGCCGCCCGCCGCGGCGACGCCGAGGCGCTGGTGTCGCTGATCGGCGCAGCGCAGCCGGACGTCCGCCGCTATGCCGCGCGCAATTGCCGCGCGGCCGATATCGACGACGCGGTTCAGGAAACGCTGTTGCTGCTGTACCGGCGGGTCGGCACGTTGCGCGCGGTGACGTCGCTTTCGGCGTGGCTGTTTGCGGTGGCGCGCCGCGCCTGCCTTCGCCTGCTGCGCCGGGCAACGGGGACATCCCAGACGCCGGCCGACGAGGCGGAGGCGCGGCTCGCGCTTCTCGCGCCCGAAGACATCAGGATCGATCTGTCGCGCGCCATCCAGTCGCTGCCCGAGCACTACCGCGAGGTGATCCTGCTGCGCGATATCGAGGAATTGTCGATCGACGAGATTGCAGGCGCTCTCGGCCTGACACGCGAAAGCGTCAAGGCGCGCATTCACCGTGCGCGGCTGATGATCCGGGAATATCTGATCCGCGACTGAGACGTCACGACAGGAGATTCAATCGTCGAAGCGCGATGGACCGCGCCGCGCCTTGATGTCGCTACGCCGCTTCTTGCCTTCCAGGCGGCGCTGCTTGGAGCCGAAGGTCGGCTTGGTCGCGCGCCGCGGCACCGGGCGGATCAAGGCTTCGCGCAGCATTTCGAGCAGGCGATCGATGGCGTCGGCGCGATTGCGCTCCTGGGTGCGGAAGCGCTGGGCGTGGATCACGATCACGCCTTCCTTGGTCATGCGCTGGCCGGCAATCCGGTTCAGCCGCAGCGCGGCATCCTCCGGCAGCGTGATCTTGCGCGTGTCGAAGCGGAGCTGGGCCGCGGTCGAAAGCTTGTTGACGTTCTGCCCGCCGGGGCCGGAGGCGCGGACAAAACCGATCTCGATGTCGTTTTCGTCGATCGTGAGGGAGCGGGAAACCCGCAGCATGGCGTTCACCGGCGAGGTTAGAGAATCGGCGAACGCAAGATAGCGGTTTCAAATGGCGGGCCAAAGCCCGCCGACCCGGTCGAAAATGACTTCCCGGGCGGTCCTCCGGCCTGAAAGGCCGGGTATCACAGTTCGTCGAGAGCCGCCCAGTGCGGCACATGATCTGCAAGTTTGTCCAGGAGGCGTTCGAACTCCTTGCGCTCGGTGCGCGTCAGGCAAGCCAGCATCGCCTGTTCTCGCTCGCGGAGCGCCGGGATGTATTTCGCGTAAAGCGCCCGGCCGGCAGGTGTCATGAACAATTGCTGCCGGCGATTGTCGGTACTGTCCGTATCGCGGCGCAACAGCTTCTTCTTCTCCAGTGCAATGATCCCGCGGCTGATATTGGCCTTGAGGTGGCCCGAGAACTCGCAGATGTCGCTGGCGGTCACGCCCTCGCGGAAATTCAGGAAGATCAGGGTGACGATCTCCGGCCGCGTCAGGCCGAGCTCCATTTCGATCTTCCGAAACGACGGCTCCCGGTAGAAGTTCAGCACATAGCCCATCTTGTAGGCGATCTTGATCTCGGTGCCGCCGCGCACGGCGGCGATCCCGTTCACCTCCCGTTCCTGCGTCATTCGCGCGGATGCGCCCTTCCTGGCTTTCCCAGATGGTCTCATATGTGACTTTATTGGTCTCATATGTGACTTTCTAATTGCCTTTCCGATTCGGGTCATCTTAAATCGCGACCAACCCACAGGGAGGGCCGACGCTGGCCATGGCAGATCGGATAGACAGGGCGCAGGCTTGGAAGGTCATGGACGCGTTGCACGAACACGAATCCCGGTGCTTCTACTCGGGTACGCAGACGCATCCGATCTATGTCGACCACGTGCGCCCGCCTCATGGTGCGTCGGGCAAAATTCCGATCGTGGCGGTGCACGGCGCCGGTCATACAGGTAGCTGTTATCTGGCAACGCCTGATCTGAGGGCCGGATGGGCGGTACGCTTCGCAGCCGCGGGCCGGAACGTGTTCGTGCCGGACTGGCCCGGCCACGGCCGCTCGCCGCAGCAACCGGACTTTCCACGGCTTGGAACCGCCGATGTCGCCACATCGCTCCTTGCGCTCCTTGAGGAGATCGGCCCGGCCGTGCTCGTCGTGCATTCCGCGAGTGGCCCCATGGCTTGGTGGATGACGGAGCGGCGGCCCGATCTTGTCATCGCGGTTGTCGGTATCGCGCCCGGTCCGCCGGCTAATCTGCTGAAGGATCTGCCCGAGGATCCGGCCGCCATCCTGGCGCTGCACGAGGATGCCAGCGTCGGCCGACCGGTCTATGCGGCGGAGGACACGCCGGTATGGTTGAGCGCCGAGTTTGCAGCCGCGTCATGGGCCAACGCGCCGCGTTTTCCAAGCGCTGCGTTCGAACGCTATTGTTGTTCGATCGTGCCGGAGAGCCCACGCATCCTGAACGAGCGCTTCAATATCGGAGGTCGCGGGCTCAGGATTGACGATCCGAACAACCTGCGCGGCAAGCCCATCCTGATCGTGACCGGCGAATGCGATCCGCGCCATCCGCGTGAGGTCGACGCGAGAACCGCCGCCTATCTCGGTGCCGAATTCGTCTGGCTTCCGGACCACGGCGTCAACGGCAACGGTCACATGATGATGATCGAAGACAACAGTGATGATCTCGCCGCGATGATCCTTGGCTGGCTCGACGTGGTCGACGGCTGACGCCGCCGAGCGGCAGGCAACCAATTGGAGGAAACAAGGAATGAGACTGAATATCCTCGGCGGTGCTTTTCTAGCCCTGATGCTGCCGGTCGCGGCCGAGGCCCAGATCAGTGGCGATGTCGTCAAGATCGGCGTCCTGACCGACATGGCGGGCGTTACCGCTGATATCACCGGCAAAGGGTCGCTGGTCGCCGCCGAGATGGCCGTACGGGAGATCGGTGGCACGGTCCTCGGCAAGCCGGTAGAGGTCATTTCGGCGGATCACCAGCACAAGGCAGATGTCGGCTCGGCGATCGCCCGCCGCTGGTTCGACGTCGAAGGCGTCGATACGATCGTGGACGTGCCGAATTCGGGCGTCGCGCTCGCGATCCAGGGCCTTGCGCGCGAGAAGAAGCGGATCGCTCTCTATTCCGGCGCCGGCACGACCGCATTGACCAACGAGCAGTGCTCTCCTTTCGGCTTCCACTGGACCTACGACACCTACGCGGTGTCGCACGGGACAGCCTCCGCAGTCGTCAAGGCCGGGGGCACGTCCTGGTTTTTTCTGGCTTCGGACTACGCATTCGGGCATCAGCTCCAGAACGATGCAACGGGGGTGATCACCGCGAGCGGTGGCAAGGTGCTGGGCGCCGCGCGTCATCCGCTCAACACGTCGGACTTCTCGTCCTTCCTGCTGAGTGCGCAGTCCTCGGGCGCCAAGGTGGTCGGCCTTGCCAACGCCGGCAACGACACCGTCAACGCGATGCGGCAAGCGGGCGAATTTGGGCTCGTGCAGGGTGGGCAGAGCCTCGCTGCACTGATCCTGTTTCTTCAGGACGTGCACGCGCTCGGGCTCAAGGATGCGCAAGGCACATACCTGACGACGTCATCCTACTGGGACATGAATGACGCGACGCGCGCGTGGTCGAAGCAGTTCGTGGCCAGGACCGGCATGATGCCTTCGATGCTGCACGCCGGCGTTTACGGAGCGGTACGCCACTATCTCAAGGCCATCGCGCGCGCCGGCACCGACGATGCCGACCGGGTGGCGGCGGCGATGCGGAGCATTCCGATTGAGGACGTTTTCTCCGAAAACGCGCGCATCCGCGAGGACGGCCGCGTCACGCGCACCATGTATCTCGTCCGGGTCAAGAAGCCTTCCGACTCGAAATATCCCTGGGACTACTTCGAGATCCTGCGCAGCATCCCTCCTGAAGAGACCGTGTGGCCCCTCTCAGCGAGCAAATGCCCCTTGGTCAGCGGCGCGACCCGCTGACCTCCTGGTCCACGGCCTAGTTCGCCTTTGGCGGTGCGACGACCGGCTGGGCGGCGGCTTGCGGGGTGCGGCCGACGATGACGGTGAGCAGGCCCTGGCCCCACAGCTTCTTCGCGGCCTTTTTTGCGTCGTCGAGCGTGACGGCGTCGACGAGGGCATTGCGCTTTTCGATGTAGTCGATCGGCAGCTTGTCGAGCTGGTATTGCAGCAGCGCCTGCGCGAGCTTCGAGGAGGTATCGAGCGCCAGCATCTGCGAGCCCTTTAGATAGGACTTGGCCTCGTCCAGTTCCTTCTCGGTCGGGCCTTCCTCGGCAATGCGGCGGATTTCGTTCTCGATCGCGTCCACCGTCTCGCTGGCGCGGTCGGCGCGAGTGCCGGTATTGCCGATGAACAGCGCGGAGCGGTCCATCCAGATCAGGGATTCATAGACCGAATAGGCCAGGCCGCGCTTTTCGCGCACCTCCTTGTAGAGCCGCGACGACGAGCCACCACCCAGGATGTGGTTCACGACATAGGCGGCCATGAAATTCGGATCGTGGCGGCGAATGCCGGGGCCGCCGAACGTCACCACGGTCTGCGGCACGTCGAGCGGCACGAACGCGCGCTGCGGCGGCTTGGTGGCCTCGACCTCGGCCACCGGCGTCAGGCTGGCCTTGGCCGGCAACCCGCCGAACGTCCTGTCCAGGAGCTTGCCGAGCGTGTCGGCATCGACATCGCCGACCACGGCGATCCGAAGCGTATCCTTGGCGATCACGCGGCGGACGTAATCCTTCATGTCGGCGACATCGATCTTCGGCACGCTGTCGAGCGTGCCGTTGCTCTGCCGGCCGTAGGGATGATCGCCGAAGGCGACTTCCAGGAACTTGCGGCTCGCCAGCGAGGTCGGGTTGGTGGTGTCCCGGCGCAGCCCGGAGAGGACCTGTGCGCGAATGCGCTCGACGTCGCTGCTGTCGAAACGCGGCGAGGTCAGCGCCAGATGCAGAAGGTCGAAAGCCTCGTCCTTGTTGTCCTTGAGCATGCGCAGCGAACCGCGGAAATAATCCCGGGTCGACGAGAAGCTCAGTTCGATGGCGCGGCGCTCGAGGCGCTCATGGAAGGTTTTGGAATCGAGATCGCCGGAGCCTTCATCGAGCAGCCCGGCGACCAAATTGCCGACGCCGGACTTGCCGGCAGGATCCTGGGCGGCGCCGCCGCTGAAGGCATATTCCATCGCGATCAGGGGCACGGTGGCGTCCTGCACGAACCAGGCCTCGATGCCGCCGGGCGAGACCAGCCGCTGGATCTTGGCCGCGGCGTGCGACGGGCTCGCCGCCAGCGCCAGCAGCACGGCGCCGGCGATCAGGGTGGATGCGAGGCGCTGCGCGCCAATCGAAAACCGGATCACGAGCGCTTCTCCTCGCGTTTCGGCGCGGCATCCTTGATCAGATAGCCGGTCACCGAGCGTTTCTTGTCGAGCCATTTCTGGGCCGCGTCGCGGACCTGTTCGGCAGTGACGGCACGAATCCGCTCCGGCCAGCTCCTGATATCGTCAATGGAAAGTCCCGTGGTCAGCGCGCCGCCATACCAGCGCGCCAGCGTGGTCTGGTTGTCCTGCGCGTAGATCGCTTCCGCAATCAACTGGGTCTTGACCCGCTCGAGGTCTTCGGCGCGGGCAGGATTCTGGATGACCTCCGCGATCACGCCGTCGATCGCCTGCTCTATTTGTGAAAACTCGACGCCGGGCTTCGGCGAAACCGAGATCGAGAACTGCGTGGGATCGAGTGCCGTGCCCTGATAGCCGGCGCCGGCGCTGATCGCGAGCTGACGGTCGATCACCAGCGCGCGATAGAGATAGGAATTGGAACCGCCGCCCATCAATTGCGCCAGCACGTCGAGCGCCGGGCCTTCGCCGGCCGCTGCGGTCGTGGAGGAGGGGACGAGGTAATAGCGCCGCAGGCTGGTCTGTTCGACGCGCGGATCTGACAGCGTCACCGTGCGCGGCGCCGCGGGGACCGGCTCCTGCGGACGGACGCGATGCGCTGATATCGCCGGCTGGGCGGGAATGCCGCCATAGGCCTTCTCCACCATCACACGGATTTCCTTGGCGTCGACATCGCCTGCGATCACCAGGATGGCGTTGTTCGGCGCGTAGAAGCGCTTGTAGAACGCCAGCGCATCCTCGCGGTCGAGTTTCTCGATCTCCTGGCGCCAGCCGATCACCGGGCGGCCATAGGGGTGGTTGAGATACAGCGCCGCCATGATCTGCTCGGTCAGCCGCGCGTCCGGATTGTTGGCGACGCGCATGTTGAACTCTTCGAGTACGACGTCGCGCTCGGGCAGCACGTTCTCGTCCTTGAGGATCAGGCCGGTCATGCGGTCGGCCTCGAACTCCATCATCTTCGCCAGTTGCTCGCGCGGTACGCGCTGGAAATAGCCGGTGTAGTCGAGCGAGGTGAAGGCGTTCTCGTTGCCGCCGATCCGCAGCACGGTCTTTGAGAATTCACCGGCGGGATGTTTGGCGGTGCCCTTGAACATCAAATGTTCGAGGAAGTGCGCCAGTCCCGATTTGCCGGGCGTCTCGTCGGCAGAGCCGACCTTGTACCAGATCATCTGCGTGACGACGGGCGTGCGGTGATCGGGGATCACCACCACTTGCAGGCCGTTATCGAGGGTGAAGCTGGCGGGACGTTCAGACGTGACCGTGGTCTGGGCAGTCGCGCTGCCGGCGGAGAAAGCAAACGTGGAGATGAAGACTGCAACGAGCGAGGCGGCAAAACGGTGCGATGACATCATGACCTATCTGGCGCGTATTCCGCAAAAGGCGTTACCGGTCCTGCGACTGGAATTCGCGCAAATGTTAATAGCGAAACCCGAACAAGATGGTTCGGAACGAAGCCGCGGCATCGTACACCGCGGCGGCGCCGGCAATCGTCACGAAGGCGAGAGAAGAGCTTAACTCTTCGCCATGCTTAACTAATCGCCATACTTGCCCTTGGCCGGATTGTATTCCTTGTTCAGCGATTCCTTCGGCCCGGTGCCGTAAGCAAAGTTCGGCGACGGCGTCTGGTAGCCGGGCGGCGGCTGGGTCAGCGAGTCGCGCGTCGGTTCGCTCTTGAATTCGGCCGTCTCGGACTTGTTGCCGCCGAACAGCCCGCTGAAGCCGCCGCTATAGCCGAGCTGCGACGGGCTCAGGATCGGATTGGTGTTCGAGGTGCCGGGCTGCACCGGATCGTTGTCCTTGCGCGAGGGCGCCGCGGTCTTGCCCACCGCGAGTTCGGCCGGGGTCAGGATGCGGGCCGCTTCACGCGGGTCCTTGTTCTCTTTCTTGCGTGCGGCAATCGCAGCCTTGCGGCGCTGCTCGTCGGGATCCTTGGGCCAGTTCGGCGCCTTTGCTTCGGCTGCGGCCGTTGCCGGCGGCGGCAGATCGAGCTTGGGCGGAACCACCAGCGGCGAGCGCTCGCGGTATTCGATGCCGCGGTTTTCCATGTTGGTGCCGCCGATGCCGCGCATGATGCCTTCGATGATCTTTTCCTCGAAGGTCTTGTCGTCTTCGTCCTCGTCGTCGGCCGCGCGCACGGGGCCGGCGGCCATCACGAGGCCGATGCCGAGGGCAATGGCAGCCAGGCGCAGCGCCCGGCTCAACGAGGGGATCTGAATCATCCAGAAGCGGGCTTCGGTCTCGCGCATCGCGCTGTTCCCATTCACAATTTCTGCAACCCAAGGGGCCGGCCTGAGGGCCGTACTGGCTTCATACCCTAAGGGTCCTTTCGGCCGGGATCAGGGCGCTTTTGCGGCGGGTACCCCTAGGAACGAGTCATACAATAGGCCCGCTACCCCGGCAACAATGGCTACATCCGCGAGGTTAAACACGTACCAATTGAAGGTTTTTCCCCCGATCTCGATGTGGAAAAGGGCGAAATCGACCACCGCGCCGTGCAGGAAGCGGTCGATGCCGTTGCCGACCGCCCCGCCGATGATCAGGCCCAGCGCCAGCGTCGCTAGAAGCGTGCTGGAGCGCGCCATCCAGATCCCCAGCACGATCACCGCGACCGCCTTGATCGCCATCAGCGCGAGTTGGGCGAGCTGGTTATCGGTCTGGAACCAGCCAAAGCTGATGCCGACATTCCAGGCCAGCACCAGGTCGAAGAACGGCGTGACCCTGACCGCACCGCGATTGGCGAGGTCGAACACGTAGAGCAGCCAGAGTTTCGAAGCCTGGTCCAACACCAGCGTCAGGGCCGCGGCAATGACCCCGGCGCGCAGGTGAGGGGTGCGTGCGTGTTCGAGGCCAGACACTTATCTGGCCTTCTTTTTCTTCTTCTTTGCCTTGGCCGCCGGCGGCTTCTTTCCAGCCTTCTTGGCGGTCTTTTTGCTGGCCTTCCTTACCGCCTTCTTGGCCGCTTTCGTTGCCGAGGGAGCTTTTCTGGATTTGGCAGCCTTCTTGGCTTTCGCTTTCTCGGCCTTGGTTTTCTTCACCTTGGCCTTCTTGGCGCTAGCTGGCTTGGCAGTGGTTTTCTTGGCAGTGGTTTTCTTGGCCGTAGTTTTCTTGCTCTTGGCTTTCTTGGCAGGGGCCTTCACGGCTTCTACGATCTCAGGCTTGGCTACGGCAGCCTTGTCGGCTGCGGCGGCGGCTGTCTCCGTTGCCGGGGCTTTTGCAGGCTTCCTGACTCTGACCTTCTTGCCGGCCTTGTCCGCGATCACCTCTGTTGAAACGGCCGGCTCCGGCACTTCCTCCGTTTGCAGCACCGGTTCGATAGCCGGCTGTTCGACCAACGCGACGGGCCTGGCGCGCGCTTCGACCGCTTCAACCGGCTTCACGCCCTCGGCAAGCGCCTTCCATTCCCGCAAGGCCTGCGCGTCGCGCGGGGAGACGTCGGGATATTCGGCGTCTTCGCCAACGGTCGGCAGGATCTTCCAGGAGCGCGCGCATTTGGTGCCGACGGCCTTCTCGACGACGACGGCGACGCCAGGCACGTCGGCGAGGGTGAATGCACTGGCCGGCGCGTCGTCATTGGTTACCATGGCGTTCGAGGTGATGCAGACTTCCGCCAGGTCGATGTCGATCAGCGTATTGAAGATGTTCTGATCCGACACGTAGACCAAAGGCGACGCCTCCAGCGAGGAGCCGATGTTCTTGGCCGCGCGCTCGAGCTCGAGTGCGCCGGTGACGACACGACGGACGTTACGGATGGTTTCCCACCTGCCGGCAAGCGCATCGTCACGGAACTGGTCAAATCCCTCCGGGAAGAGCGTCAGGTGCACCGACGGTGCGGCGTCCGGCTCGTACATCCGCCACGCCTCTTCGCAGGTGAAGCTGAGCACCGGCGCCAGCCAGCGCAGGATCGCGTCGCAGATGATGTCGATCGCAGTCAGCGCCGCCTTGCGCGCCACCGATGACGGCGGATCGCAATAGAGCGTGTCCTTGCGGATGTCGAAATAGAACGCCGACAATTCGGTGTTCATGAACGCCGCAAGCGTCGCGACAACCGTCTTGTAATCGAACTCGGCATAGGCTTGGCGCACGATCGAAGCGCGTTTGGCAAGCTCATGCAGCATCAGGCGTTCCAGCTCGGGCATGTCGCCATGGGCGACCGCATCGGCCGGATTGAAATGATGCAGCGTGCCGAGCATCCAGCGGATCGAGTTGCGCAGCTTGCGGTAGGTCTCGATGGTGTTCTTGAGGATCTCGGGGCCGATGCGCTGGTCATCGGCATAGTCGGTGGCGCAGACCCAGAGGCGCAGGATATCGGCGCCCGAATCTTTCATCACCTTCTGCGGCTCGACGGTGTTGCCGAGCGATTTCGACATCTTGCGGCCGTTCTCGTCCAGCGTGAAGCCGTGGGTGAGCACGACATCATAGGGCGCACGGCCACGCGTGCCGGCGCTTTCCAGGAGCGAGGAATGAAACCAGCCGCGATGCTGGTCGGAGCCTTCCAGATACATCACGGTGTCGTCGCCGCCGTCGATCTTGCGGACGATGTTGCCGAGGGTTGGGAAGTTCTGGCGGTCTTCCAGCACGAAGGCGTGGGTCGAGCCGGAATCGAACCAGACGTCGCAGATGTCGTCGACCTTCTTCCAGTCCTCAGCCGCGCGTTCCCCGAGGAAACGCTCGCGGGCGCCTTCCATGTACCAGGCATCGGCGCCTTCTTCCGCGAAGGCTTCGCAGATGCGCTGGTTGACGAATTCGTCCTGCAGAATTTCAGCGGAGCCGTCGCCCTTCTCGCGCACGAACACGGCGATCGGCACGCCCCAGGCGCGCTGGCGCGAGATCACCCAGTCCGGTCGGCCCGCGATCATGCCGTTGATGCGGTTCTGGCCGGCAGGCGGCACCCACTGCGTCACCGAGATCGCGTGCAGCGCGCGGGCGCGCAATGTGTCGCCGGGCCTGGTGTTGCCGTCCACCGCAATGTCCTTGTCCATCGCGATGAACCATTGCGGCGTGTTGCGGAAGATCACCGGCTTCTTCGAGCGCCAGGAATGCGGATATTGATGCTTGAGCCGGCCGCGCGCGAGCAGCTTGCCGGCCTCGACCAGCGCCTTGATGACGGCCTCGTTGGCGTCGCCCTTCTCGCCCTTGTCGTTGATGACGCGCTTGCCCTCAAAGCCCGGCGCATGATCGGTGTAGGCGCCGTTCTCGTCGACAGTGTAGGGGATCACGGGGTGGATGCCGCGGGCCTCCAGCTCGCGCACGTTCGCGATCCAGGCATCGAAGTCTTCGCGGCCGTGACCGGGTGCGGTATGGACGAAGCCGGTGCCGGTGTCGTCGGTGACGTGGTCACCGGCGATCAGCGGCACGGTGAATTCGTACCCGCCGGCGAAGCCTCGCAGCGGGTGAGCGCATTCCACCGCGTCGAGCGTGTCACCCGGCAGGTCGCGCACCTTCTCGTAGGCGGTGACGCGAGCCTGCTTGAATACCTCCTCCGCGAGCGCGTCGGCGAGGATCAGGAGATCGCCGGTCTTTGCCCAATTGTCAGCGGGCGCATCGGTGACCTTATAGAGACCATAGGCGATCTTCGGCGAGAAAGAGATGGCGCGGTTACCGGGCAGCGTCCACGGCGTCGTGGTCCAGATCACTACGGACGCTTCCGAAAGCACGCCATGCGCCGGAGAGGTGACCGGAAACTTCACCCACACCATGTCGGAGGTGTAATCCTCGTACTCGACCTCGGCCTCGGCCAGCGCGGTCTTTTCCACCACGCTCCACATGACAGGCTTGGAGCCGCGATAGAGCGTGCCGTTGGCGGCGAACTTCATCAGTTCGCGCGCGATCTGGGCTTCAGCGGGATAGCTCATCGTCTCGTAGGGATGGTCCCAGTCGCCGATGATGCCGAGCCGCTTGAACTCCTCGCGCTGCACGTTGATCCAGTGCGTCGCATAGGCACGGCACTCTTTCCGGAACGCCACCATCGCGGTGGAGTCGCGGAAGTCCGGCTTCGGCTTGCCCTTGGAACGGTAGTTCTCTTCCTCGATCTTCCATTCGATCGGCAGGCCGTGACAGTCCCAGCCGGGCACATAGTTGGAATCGAAGCCGAGCATCTGCTGGCTCTTGGTGACGACGTCCTTGAGGATCTTGTTCAGGGCGTGGCCGATGTGGATGTTGCCGTTGGCGTAGGGCGGCCCGTCATGCAGCACGAACTTCGCGCGGCCCTCGGCGCTCTCGCGCAGCTTTCCGTAAAGGTCGATTTCGTTCCAGTATTTGAGGATCTCCGGCTCGCGCTGCGGCAGGCCGGCGCGCATCGGGAATTCCGTCTGCGGCAGGAACAGGGTTTTCGAATAGTCGGCGACTTCGGACTTTTGCGGCTGTTGGGACATGAATGCTCTGGTTGGCTCGAAAGCGGCGCTGAAAAGCGGATATTGCGGGGTGAACAGGACAATCCCGGTCTTGCGCCGAGCCAAAGCTCAGGCGGAAGCCGGGCCGCTAATGCTGATGATGCGCCGCGAAAACATGGGGCTTTCCATAGCAGCCAACCGGGGAATCTCAAAGCCCGGCGGCAGCCGAGGCCGGATCACTTTGTGCGCGGCCGGGCCGGGTTTCCGGCGACTGTGACGCCCGCGGCGACATCCCGCGTTACCACGCTGCCGGCGCCGATCACCGCGCCGTCGCCGATCGTGACGCCGGGCAGGATGATCGCGCCGCCGCCGATCCAGACGTCGCTGCCGATCCGCACTGGACGGCCGAATTCGAGGCCGGTGCGGCGCGTTTCGGCGTCGCGCGGGTGGTCGGCGGCGTAGATTTGCGTCGCCGGTCCGATCTGGGTGCGGTCGCCGATCACGACTTCGACCACGTCGAGGATGACGCAGTTGAAATTGAGAAACACCTCGTCGCCGAGCCGGATGTTGTAGCCATAATCGCAAAAGAACGGCGGACGGATCACGGCACTGGCGCCGACATGGCCGAAATGGGACGAGAGCAGCGCATGCCGCTCAGCCACAGGTGCCGCGAGCGCCGCGTTGTAGCGCGCCAGCCAGGCCTTGTTGGCGGCGGCATCGGCCTGAAGTTCGGGATCGCCGGGGCGATAGAACTCGCCGGCCAGCATTTTTTGTTTTTCCGTCTTGTTCAACCGATCGTTCCGAGCCTGGGAAATGCGTCCGGCGCTGCGGCAAGGGCCGCGCGCGCCCTGGCGCTGTCATCGTCCATCCGACGTATCAACGCTTCGATGTTGTCGAATTTCAGTTCGTCGCGGATGAAACCGATGAAGGCGACGTCGAGCACGGTGTCATAGAGGTCGCCCGTGAAGTCGAACAGGAACACTTCCAGCAGCGGGGCGCCATTGTCGAAGGTCGGGCGGCGGCCGAAGCTGGCGACCGCATCGAACCGCTCGGCACCGCGGCCGATCCTAACAGCATAGATGCCGTGCTTCAGGCTGCAATTCTTGTCGAGGCGGATATTGGCAGTGGGGTAGCCGAGATCGCGGCCGCGCTTCTCGCCATGGATCACCTCGCCGCTGACGAACCACGGCCCGCCCAGCATGGCGGTGGCCTCGTCGATCTGGCCCTCCGCCAGCGCCATGCGGATCGCGCTGGAGGACACCGGCCGCTCCTCGATATCGACATGGGCCTGGACGTCGACCTCGATGCCGAGCCGCGGCGCCTCGCTGACCAAAAGGCTCGGCGAGCCGGCCCGGCCCTTGCCAAAATGGAAGTCGTAGCCGACCGCGATGCCGCTGACGCCGAGGCGCTCGATCAGGTCATGGTGAATGAAATCTTGCGCCGAGGTTCCGGCGCGGGTCTTGTCGAAGGTCATCACGACGGCGCCGTTGAGCCCGGTGCCGGCCAGCAGGCGCAGCTTGTTGGGCTCGTCCGAGAGGCGGAACTGCGGGCTGTTCGGGCTGAAAAAGGTGCGCGGATGCGGCTCGAAGGTGAGGGCGAAAGCCGGCTTGCCGTGGGCGCGGCCCATCCGCAAGGCGGCGTCAATCACGGCCCGGTGGCCCAGGTGGACGCCGTCAAAATTGCCCATGGCGACCACCGACCCTCGGGGGATATCGGCGGCAGGGGTGGTGTCTCGGATAACGGTAAAACCAGTCATTTCAGGAATTCTTTGGCAATTTCGGCTCGGTGAACGCGGCCGGACCGTGATCGGGGGACCCGCTGAAGTCAAGCGGGCAGGCTGGGGCCAAAACGGATGCAATCCGGCTCCGGCCGTTTACGCGCTGTTTAAGGGCTGATGCTAGAGGTTGGCGGAGGACTGCGGGTCGCGCAGGCCTGCGGATAGTTTGTGGCGTAAGCATTGAGTGGGGGAAAGATGGCGGTTGATTTATCCATGCCGGTTCTGGTGGTCGATGACTACAGCACCATGATCCGCATCATCCGAAATCTTTTGAAGCAGCTCGGCTTCGACAACATCGACGACGCCAGCGATGGCTCGGCCGCACTGAACAAGATGCGCGGCAAGAAATACGGGCTGGTGATTTCCGACTGGAACATGGAGCCGATGACCGGCTACGACCTGCTCAAGGAAGTCCGCGCCGACCCCAACTTGGCCACCACGCCCTTCATCATGATCACGGCGGAATCCAAGACCGAGAACGTAATCGCCGCCAAGAAGGCCGGCGTGAACAATTACATCGTCAAGCCGTTCAACGCGGCGACGCTGAAGACCAAGATCGAGGCGGTCTTCCCGGATATGGCGACGGCGTAAGGCGCCGCGAAAACAGTCCACGTCATCAGCAACAATTTCCCTCATGCCCGGGCAAAAGCGCGAAGCGCGTCTTCGCGCTAGATGTCCCGGGCATCGACGTTTTTGGAGCCGCCCGACCAGCAAGACGTGGATGGCCGGGCGTAGGCGAGCGGAAGCGACGCCGTCCTTCGGACGGCTATGCCCGGCCATGACGACACAGTGCTAGAGCAGGATGAGATTAGGTTGGGCCGTGACGACGGACCATCTCATGCCCCGGACGCAAGCGGCGTGAGTGCGAGCCGGGGCCTATTCTACTTTGCATGGGGTTGTTTTCGCAATTTTGAGTCCGGTGCAGCGATGCACCTACCACCGCAGCTCCCGCATCAGCGCGCGGGGCGGGTGACCGAACAGCTCCTTCACCGAGGCCGCATCGAGCTGGTCGATGCCTTCGAATTCCTCGGAATGAATGCCGCGGGTCAGGAAAAGACAATCGATTCCGAAGCCCAAGGCACCCGTGAGATCGGTCCGCACCGAGTCCCCGATCGCCAGCACGCGGTCGAGCGAGGTCGGCTGGCCGCGGCGTTCGGCGGCGAGCGCCATGGCGCGGTCATAGATCGGCCGGTGCGGCTTGCCGTAGAAGATCGATTCGCCGCCCAACTCGCGATAGAGCTCGGCGACGGCGCCCGCGCAATAGATCAGGCGGTCGCCGCGTTCGACCACGATGTCGGGGTTGGCGCAAACCAGCGGCAGCTTGTGCTCGCGCGCCTGCAGCAGCATCGCGCGATAGTCTTCCGCCGATTCGGTTTCATCGTCGAACAGGCCGGTGCAGATGATGTAATCGGCCTGCTCCAGCGGCGTCATCACGGCGTCGAGCCCGCGATGGATCGACGAGTCCCGCTCCGGACCGATCCAGAATATTTTCTTTCCGGGATGGTCGGCGACGAAGTTCCGGGTCAGGTCGCCGGAAGAGACGATGGCGTCGTAGGTTTCATCGGCGACGCCGAGCTTGCGCAATTGCCGCTGCACGGAATCGGCCGGCCGCGGCGCGTTGGTGATCAGGATGACGGTGCCGCCGCGCTGGCGATAGGTGTGCAGCGCCTCGCAAGCTTCAGGAAAGGATTCGAGCCCGTTATGCACCACACCCCAGATGTCGGAGAGGATGACCTCCACGCCGTTCACGAGGTCGCTCAGCCGCTCCACGAAGCGCAATGAAGTCATGATGTCGGAAGCCTGTTAGCCCGGCCCTGCGGCACGGCGCGCCAGTGCGGCATTGCCGGTTGCCCGCATTGGAGGCTCTGCGGCCGGGCCGGCCATAGGGACGGTGTTGCTGGAGCCATTGGGATTGGCGGAGTCCTTGTTTGCTGTCGCCCCGCCGGTAGCAGATGCCCCCTCGGGCCGCAACGGCCGCGGCGGCGCAAACAGGAACCCCTGTCCAAACCGCACGTCATAGTCGAGCAGGTCCACCACCGCGCGCTCGCCTTCGATCTTCTCGGCGATCAGGTCGATGCCGAAGCGGCCGAGCAGGTCGGAAAGGTCGGACGGGTGAATGTCCGAGGTCGAGCTCTGCTTGGGATCGAGCAGCAATGCCGCCGGCACCTTGATGAAGCGGACGCCGCGATCGGCAAGGTCGCGCGGCTCGATCCGCAAGTCGGTGACATGATCGATCGAGAAGCGGTAGCCACGCTGCGACAGCGCGGCGAGATTTTCGATCTCGGTCGGGCGGAGATGGCGGAACGCCGCCTGCTTGAATTCGAGCACGAAGGACGGCGCCAGCGCCCGATTGGCCTCGAGGAAGTCGAGGCACTGCGCGAAGTTGGCGGGATTGCCGAGCGTCGCCGCCGAGACGTTGCAGAACACGCCGACGTCCTTGTTGCGCACCATCAGGCGGCGCAACACCTGGACACAGCGCAGCATCACCATGTGATCGATCTTGCCGATCAGCCCACCGGCTTCGGCGGTGGGGATGAAATCGTCGGCGGCGAGGATCTGATCCCTGTCGTCGCGCAGCCGCGTCACCGCCTCGTAGAAGCGCACCTTGCGCTGCGGCAGCGTCACCATCGGCTGCAGGTAGATGTCGAGCCGGCTTTCCTCGACGGCGTTCTTCACCGCAGCAAGCAGTTGCGGCTGGTTGCGCGAGGGCGAAGCGGCTTCAACCGGTGCCGGCTTTGCGGCTGCAGCCGGCGTGGGCCTGGCGGCGGGCGCCGCCTGCTCGGCGGCGACCGCCGGTTCGTGCTGGGGTTCGGGATCCGGCCGGGCCGGGGCGGAGGCTGCGGCCGCCGCACCCGAGGCCAGGAGGTCCTCATGGCTCGCCACCGAGACGGCCAGTTGCTTGACCAGCACGCCGAGTTCGCTGATCTCGCCGACCACGGCCTGGATGCGGTCAGAGCTTGCGGAGTTCGCCGACACCAGCCGGCCCTCGACGGCGGCGAGCCGGCGGCCGAACTCGGCGACCTGACGCGCAAGGTCGGCGGTGCCGCGCGACAAATCGGCGATCTGGCCGCCGACGTCGGAGCGGTCGCGCAGCCGCATCGACACGGCGTTGTAGAGGATCAGGAAGGTAAGCGCGGTAAGCGCCACGATCGCGGATTCGGTGCCGCTAAAACCCGCCACCGCATGCAGGACGAGGCCGAGGGAGGCTGCAACCAGCACCATGCAGATGGCGATGAAAATCGTCGAAATGCGAATCATGTCGCGCGCTACGCCCTCAGGTCCGAACTGGTCTTACCCGGGAAAACACGGAAGTTTCAGGCACCGTCCAACTTGCGCTGTCCCAAGCGCTGCAACCTTAGCACCAATGTTGATTCGCAGAGCTAGTGTTCTTTGGACACGGCCGGAACTGGGCCGACGAGGGCCAATTGCGCGTCCCGGACGCGGCGCAGCGTGCAACACTGCGTCGCAGAGCCGGGACCCATGTCGCGGGATCCGACGTGCGGTAAGATTGGTCCGGGCTCAAGGCCGGGACACGAGCGGGTCTGCCTTACGCCGTCGCGCGGATCACCTTGGCGACCTTGTCGATGATCTCGCCGATCTGATCTTCGGTGATGATCAGGGGCGGGGTCAGCACCAGGGTGTCGCCGGCCACCCGCACCATCAGATCGTTGTCGTGGAAGGCGCTGTTGAGCCCGGCGAAGCCGCGCTTGCCCGGCGCATCCGCCAACGGCGCGAGGTCGATGCCGGCGGTCAGACCCACGGTACGGATATCCACGACATCAGCTTCCTTGCGCAGCGACATTACGGCGTCGGCGAATTTTGGCTCGAGCTCGCGTGCGCGCTCGAACAGCTTCTCGTCGCGGTAGATGTCGAGGGTGGCGAGGCCCGCGGCGCAGGCCAGCGGATGCGCGGAATAAGTGTAGCCATGGGTCAGTTCCACGGCATATTCCGGCCCGCTCATGAAGGCGTCATGGATGGTGTCGCGCACCAGCACGCCGCCCATCGGAGCGGCGCCGTTGGTGACGCCCTTGGCGAAGGTCAGCATGTCAGGCACCACGCCGTAGCGTTCGGCGGCAAAGGCAAAGCCGAGCCGGCCATAGCCGGTGATGACCTCGTCGAAGATCAGGAGGATGCCATGCTTCTGGGTGATCTCGCGCAGCCGCTTGAGGTAATCCTTCGGCGCCGGCAGCACGCCGGTCGATCCCGCCATCGGCTCGACGATCACGGCGGCGATGGTGTTGGCGCCGTGCAGATTGACGAGGCGTTCGAGCTCATCGGCGAAATGCGCGCCATATTCCGGCTCGCCCTTGCTGAAGGCCTGCTTCTCGCGGTCGTAGGTCGCCGGCAGATGGTCGACGCCGGTCAAGAGCGAGCCGAACAGCTTTCGGTTGCCGACGATGCCGCCGACGGAGGTGCCGCCGAAGCCGACGCCATGATAGCCGCGCTCGCGGCCGATCAGGCGGATGCGGCTGCCCTGGCCGTTGATCTGGTGATAGGCCAGCGCGATCTTGAGCGCGGTGTCGGCGGCTTCCGAGCCGGAATTACAGAAGAACACGTGGTCGAGGCCGGCGGGCGCCAGTTCGGCAATTCGGCTGGCGAGTTCGAATGCCTGCGGAATGCCGAACTGGAACGGCGGTGCATAGTCCAGCGCCTCGGCCTGCTTGGCGATCGCCGATGAAATCTCGGTGCGGCCGTGGCCGGCATTGGTGCACCACATGCCCGAGGCGCCGTCGATGATCTTGCGGCCGTCGACGGTGAAATAGTGCATGTCTTTCGCGCCGGCGAGCAGCCGCGGGTTCTTTTTGAACGCCCGGTTCGCGGTGAACGGCATCCAGTGCGCGGCGAGATCGTTCGGAACGTTGACGGGGGTGGGGCGGGCGCTCTTGTCCAGCATGGGCGGCCTCTTGACGTTTGGGGCGTTGGGCTAGTCCCAAACTATCATTTTCGTCCCTGAACGGGAACGCCGGCGAGCCGTGATATTTGCGCGCAACTGCGGCGGATTCAGAGATCCGCGGCGGCGATCCAGAATACTTCGCCCTCGGAATCCTCGGTATCGAGCCAGAGCAGCGGCAGGTGCGGATAGGCGGCTTCGAGCTGCGGACGGCAGCGGCCGATCTCGCATAACAGCCCGCCCTGAGGCGTGAGGTGCGCGGACGCCTCGTCGAGGATGCGGCGGACGATGTCGATCCCGTCCGCGCCGCCGTCGAAAGCGAGTTTCGGTTCGGCGCGGCATTCGCGCGGCAGGTCAGCCATGCCTTGCGCATCGACATAGGGCGGATTGGAAATGATGAGGTCGTAGCGCTTGCCGCTTAGCGGCTTGAACAGGTCGCCGCGGTACAGCGTGAGTCTGTCCTCCAGCCCGTAGTCCCCGACATTGCGCGCGGCGACTTCGAGCGCGTCCTTTGAAATATCCACCGCATCGACCGCGGCATTCGGAAAATTCCGGCTGGCCAGAATGGCGAGGCAGCCCGAGCCGGTGCAGAGGTCGAGCACACTTTCCACCGCGCCTGCGTCCGCGAGCAGCGAACCGGCCTCGTCGTCGCCATCGCCGCCGAAATGCTGGTCCAGCAGTTCGCCGATGAAGGAGCGCGGCACGATGGTGCGCTCGTCGACATAGAAGGGCAGGCCGCGCATGTAGATCTTGTTGACGAGATAGGCGGCGGGCTTTCGCGTCGTGACGCGGCGCGCGATCAGATCGAGGATCTTTTTGCCTTCAGCCGACGTGACACGCGCGGTCGCGAAACTCTCGAATTGATCGGGGTGCAGATGCAGCGCCTCGCAGACGATAAAGGCGGCTTCTGCCACCGGATCGGTGGTGCCGTGTGCGAATACCAGCCTGGCTTCGACGAAGCGGCTGACGGCATAGCGGACGAAATCGAGCAGCGTCAGCAGTTCGCCCGCACCGACCTTGGGCAGTTTCGTCTGACTGACGCTGCGCTTCGCCGCCGGTTTCGCACGCCTTGCCATCAGGATTTGGTCCAGCGCGCCGCGGCGGCGTCATCATGGTCACGTGCTTCAATCCAGCTCGTGCCTGTTTCGCTTTCCTCGCGCTTCCAGAACGGCGCGTTGGTCTTGAGGTAGTCCATCAGGAATTCCGCTGCTTCGAAGGCTGCCTGGCGATGCGGTGAGGCCGTCACCACCAGCACGATGTTCTCGCCCGGCGCGATGCGGCCGAACCGGTGAATGATGGTGAGGCCCTGCAGCGGCCAGCGCGACAGCGCTTCATCGGCATGGCGCCCGATCTCGGCTTCCGCCATGCCGGGATAATGCTCGAGCGTCAGCGCCGCGATCGGTTCGCCGTTCTCGCTGCCGCGGCAGATGCCGCTGAAGGTGACGACGGCGCCGATATCGGTGCGGCCCTTGGTAAGCGCCGCGATCTCCTGCGCAGCGTCGAAATCGGCTTCCTGGATGCGAATGGTCGCGGTGACAGACATGGGTAAAGTTCAACCGCCGGTCATCGGCGGGAAGAATGCAATCTCGCGCGCGCCTGATATCGCGGCGTCCGGCCTGACATGGGCGTGGTCGATCGCGGCGCGGATCACCTTCGGCTTTTCGAAGGCATGGGCATAAGTTTCGCCACGGCTGGAGAGCCAGCCGATCAAATCGCTCACCGTGCGCACGTCGGCCGGCGGCTCGACGGTTTCCTCCGCCATGCCGACCCGCTCGCGTACCCAGGCGAAATATTTGACTTTCATCCCTCATCCTCCTTGATGAGGTGATGGATGCCGGCGCGGAAATAGTCCCAGCCAGTGTAGATGGTGAAGATCGCCGACATCCACAGCAGGACGATGCCGATCAGGGTGGTCGCAGGCAGGATCTGCTCACCCGCCTCGCCCGCGATCAGGAAGCCGATCGCGACGAGCTGGATTGTGGTCTTCCATTTCGCCAGCTTGGTTACGGGCACGCTGACCCGCAATGCCGCGAGATATTCCCGCAAGCCCGAGACCAGGATCTCGCGGCACAGGATCACGATGGCAGCCCAAAGCGTCCAGCCATGGATGCTGCTGTCGGCTGCCAGCATCAAGAGGCAGGACGCTACCAGGAGCTTGTCGGCGATCGGGTCGAGCATCCGGCCGAAAGCGGATTGCTGATCCCAGATTCGCGCATAGTAGCCGTCGAGGTAGTCCGTCACCGCAGCGGCAATGAAGACGGCCAGGGCCACCCAGCGCAGCCACAGCGGGCCGTCCAGGATGGACTGGGCGAAAACGCAGCCGACCACCACCGGAATGGCGGCAATACGGGCGTAGGTCAGGATATTCGGCAGGGACAGGGTCTTGGTCTGCCCTTTGGCTGTTGCGATGTTCATCCGTCTTACCAATACCGCTGGAACGTGAAGGTCAACCGTGCGGGTCTAGATCATCTGTCGCAGGCGACGCCCAAATGACAATGCCTTTCGACCGGAGGTCCCCTTAACCCGCCTGTGCATGGAAAAATTCAAAGATCTTGCGGGCGCTTTCGGCGCTAACGCCCGGAACCTTGCCGAGGTCCGCAATCGAGGCGCGCTCGATCTCCTTCAGTGTTCCGAAGTGATGCAGCAAGGCACGTTTGCGTGACGGGCCGATGCCCGGGATTTCCTGCAAACCGGCTTCCCTGATGTCCTTTTTCCGCAGTTTACGGTGCGAGCCGATCACGAAGCGATGCGCCTCGTCGCGCAGCCGCTGGATGAAATACAGCACAGGGTCGCGCGGTTCGAGCTTGATGGCTTCGCGGTCGGGCATGAACAGGGTCTCCCGCCCGGCGTCGCGGTCCGGGCCTTTTGCCACCGCCATCAGCGAGACCTGGGTCAGTCCCAGGCCCCCAAAAATCTCCCTGACGGCGTTGAGCTGGCCGCGGCCGCCGTCGATGATGACGAGATCGGGCCATTGCGGGAACGAATCATCGTCGGCTTTCGCTCCAGTTTTTCCTTGGGGCGCGTCGCCCTCCGGCGGCTTCAACAGCCGCTTGAAACGCCGCTCCAGCACCTCGCGCATCATCGCGTAGTCGTCGCCGGGCGTCAGTCCCTCGGACTTGATGTTGAACTTGCGGTACTGGTTCTTGATAAAGCCATCCGGTCCCGCCACGATCATTGCGCCGACGGCGTTGGTGCCCTGGATGTGGCTGTTGTCGTAGACCTCGATGCGCTTCGGCACCTGCGGCAGTCCGAGCGTGGCGGCTATCGATTCCAGGAGGCGGCTCTGCGTCGCCGTATCGGCGAGCTTGCGGCCAAGCGCCTCGCGCGCATTGGTCAGCGCATGCGTGACCAATTCCTTTTTCTCGCCGCGCTTCGGCACCGAGACTTCGACCTTGTAGCCAGCCTTCACGCAAAGGGCGTCGGCAAGCAGTGCCGATTCCTCGATCTCATGCGAGAGCAGGATGAGTTTCGGCGGCGGCTTATCGTCGTAGAATTGCGCGAGGAACGAGGCCAGCACTTCCTCCGGCGTGAACGACTTCTCCGCGCGCGGGAAATAGGCGCGGTTGCCCCAGTTCTGGCCGGTGCGGAAGAAGAACACTTCCACGCAGGAATAGCCGCCTTCCTGATGGATGGCGAATACGTCGGCCTCTTCCACGGTGCGCGGATTGATGCCCTGCTGCGACTGGATCGCCGACAGCGCGGCGAGGCGGTCGCGATACAGCGCCGCGGTCTCGAATTCGAGCTCGGTGGATGCCTTCTCCATCTCGGCGGCGAGCAGCTGCTTCACGGCGTGGCTGCGGCCGGAGAGGAAATCGTTCGCCTCGCGCACCAGCTCGCTATAGCCGGGAAAGTCGATCTCGCGCGTGCAGGGTCCCGAGCAGCGGCGGATCTGGTAGAGCAGGCAGGGCCGGGTGCGGCTTTCGAAGAAGCCGTCGGTGCAGGAGCGGATCAGAAACGCGCGCTGCAGCGCCGTGATGGTGCGGTTGACGGCGCCGGCCGATGCGAACGGCCCGAAATATCGTCCAGGCCTCGTTTGCGCGCCGCGATGCTTGAGGATCTGCGGCGCCCAATGGTCGCCGGTGATCAGGATATAGGGAAACGACTTGTCGTCGCGCAGTTGCACGTTGAAGCGCGGCCGTAGCTGCTTGATCAGGTTGGCTTCCAGCAGCAGCGCTTCGGTCTCGGTCGTGGTGGAGACGATCTCGACGGTCACCGTCGCCGCGATCATGCGCAGGATGCGCGCGGGCAAGGGCGCATTGACACGGGCATAGGACGACAGCCGCTTGCGGACGTTCTTGGCCTTGCCGACATAAAGCACGTCGCTTGCGCCATTGAGCATGCGGTAGACGCCGGGCGAGGTCGGCGCCAGCCGCACTGCGTTTTCGATGGCCGTGTGGCCGACCGCCAGCGGGCCTTCGGCAATCGCCTCGGCAGGCTCCTCGGGCGCTTCCGGCAAGCGCGCCTCGTCGTCCTCCTCGGCGGCTGACGTCGCGGGATCGACATCGGCGGCGGTCAGGTCCTGTGGCGGCAAATCCGGCTGGGAACCCCGCCGCGCCTTGCGCTTCGGATGGTCGGTAGAATCGTGATCCATGGGCCTAAATTAAGCGCTGCAGGGCAGCATCGCCAGCGCGGGCGGCCGCTCTCCCGTGGACAGGTGCCGGTAACGCTTTCTTAAGACTGATGAGGGGCCGGTAACCCGGCTTAACAACCCTTTAACTTAAAACTCTCGATAAATCTTAGCGAAAAAAGTGGAGTTCCGTAACCAGGCCGGTCTCTTCGACTGGCGGGTCGCGGTGTTGCGTGGAGTTGCGTGATGAGCAAGGTGGTGTCGGGCGCGCTGGCGCTGATCGCTGCAGGCTGGACCATGTCTGCAGGGGCGGCCGACCTCAATTACGGACGCACGTATACCGGCAACCAGCGCTACGACGCCTATAGCTGGGCCGGTCCCTATCTCGGCGGCAATCTCGGCTATGCCTGGGGAGCGGTCGCAAACAATCCGACCAAGCCGTCCGGCTTCGTGGGCGGCGTCCAGGCCGGCTATAATTGGCAGAACGGACCTTGGGTGTTCGGCCTCGAGGGCGACATTCAGGCGACCGGCGCCGAAGAAACCTTCGCGCCGTGGAAGTTTTCCAATCCCTGGTTCGGCACGGTTCGCGGCCGCGCCGGCTATGCATTCAACAACGTGCTGTTCTTTGGTACCGGCGGTCTCGCCTTCGGCGAACTGCGCGCCGCCACGTTCGGCCTGACGGAATCCCATACCAATGCCGGCTGGACGCTCGGCGCCGGCGCCGAGGTGGGCCTGGACAGGAACTGGAGCGCCAAGATCGAATATCTCTATGTCGATCTGGCCAACAGCAACTTCGTCGTTACAGGCGCGTCGAACGGTTACCGGTTCGGCTTGATACGGGCCGGCGTGAACTATCGCTTCTGAGAACAAGAAACTGACGGCTACCATCTCCCGGCGGCAGCAAGTCGCCGGGATTTTTTGCCTTCAAGCAGGGTGCGTCACGTCGCGAGTCTCAACGCCCTGGGCGGCGGCGGTGTCGTGCCCAGCGTCGTCGTCGCAGCAGGACTTCAGTCCGCGTTCCGCGCGAGCATCAGCTCACGATGAAATCACCAGGTTGACCGCCTTGGGGCCTTTGCCCTTCTTGTCCGGTTCGACCTCGAACGTAATGCGCTGCCCTTCAGTCAAATCCTTCAATCCGGCCCGTTCGACGGCGGTGATGTGAACGAACACATCGCGGCCGCCATCATCGGGCTTGATGAAGCCGTAGCCGCGTTCTCCGTTGAAGAACTTGACTGTTCCAGTCATGGCCATCGGGAAACTCCTCCCCCGTATTGCTCTGCCCCTACGCGCACCTCGCGTATTGGCCGACCGGACATTCACTGCCGGAAGCTTGGCCACCTAGGTTGATCGGGATCAATGACACCGATCGGCCTGGATTTTTGTTCGGCCTTGATCACTCCGCCGCAACCATTCGCGGAAGCGGAACGTAAAGCCAGTCCCAACGGCTTGAGCATAATACGGTTTCGCGCAAATTGCCTACGGTCCATTCGCACTTTTCGCTCTAGGCTGGGCGCTTTAGGCGTAACTCTTAAGGCTTGGGCGTCTCCAGCCTGAACCGGCCGGCACCGCCCTGGCCGAGCGGTTTTTCGAGTTCGGGTAGAATTGTCTTCAACTCACCCGCAAGCGTCCACGGCGGATTGACGATCAAAAGCCCGGTGGAGGCGAGGGGGCCACCAGCCTCCTGCGGAGCGACACTGAATTCGAGCCGCAGACATTTCCCGGCCGGCTTGCTGGCAACGGCGACGCCTGCGACCAACCGCGCCAGCGTATCGGTGGCGCGACGGCTCTTCACCGGATACCAGATCAGATAGCTGCCGGTCGGCCATTTCGCGTAGGCCTCGGCGAATGCGCGGCCCAGCCTTTCGAACTCGTCCTTTTGCTCGAACGCGGGATCGATCAGCACCAGACCGCGCCGCTCGTTGGGAGGCACGAACGCCGGTAGCGCAGTCCAGCCGTCGAGATCGACCACCCGCGCCTGGCTGTCGCGGCGCAACGCATCGATCAGTTGCTTGCGGGCGCCGGGCTCGAGTTCGCAGGCTGTCAGCCGGTCCTGCGGCCGCAGCAGCGCGCGGACGATCAAGGGCGATCCCGGATAGGCCTCAAGCTTGCCCGGCGCGTTGAATGCCCTGACGATATCGAGGTAGGGGGTCATCAGCGGCAGCGCGGTTTGTGAGAACCGTGCCTGCATCACCCGCGCAATGCCGGTCAGCCACTCGCCGCCGCGGCGCGCTTCCTCGCCAGTGAGATCGTAGCGCCCGGCGCCGGCGTGGGTGTCGATGACGCGAAACGGCGCCTGCTTTTCCTGCAGATAGGTCAGCATGCGCACCAGCACGATGTGCTTGATGACGTCGGCAAAGCCGCCGGCGTGAAAGGCGTGTCGGTAGTTCATGAGGAGAGGGACTACGACATTGGGGCGAGGAAAGTAACCCATGTCGTCACAGCTGCGAGCGGCGGGGTGACATCTCCAATCGAGTTGCTGCGATGCTGGTGACGGGCGGCGCCGGTGACGATTGCCTCAGCGGAACGGGTGATAATTCCGCGATCAATTTTGCCAAAGGTGACGGCAACGATGTCGTTCGGGTCGACAACGGCAGCGGCAGCGTCGATTTCTCGATCAGTGGTTATTCGCTGGATGATGTTATCGTCACCCGCAACTTTGGCCGAGAAAAGGGCCCGGCCATCCACGTACCTTGCAGACGACAATAAAAGCCGTGGATGACCGGGACGCAGACAGGTGTAGCCAGTCTGCGCAGGGCGGATTGCTATGCTTGGGCAGGCGTGATGGAAGCGGGGTTCAGCCGCCCCGCACCGGCGGCATCACCACCTCGTCACGCCGGCAGGCGCGACGGTCGATTTCGTCGCAAGCGCGGAATTGCATGTCCTTGCTCAGGCAGATCCGCACCTCGCTCAGGCGCCGGCTCGAGCAGACCACCGAAATCGCCGAACTGCTCAGGCCCGGGTTGATCTTGATGAAGGCGGTCTCGATATCGCCGGGGGCGATGGTCTTCTGCTCGGACAGATCGAGGAATTCCTCGGGGATTTTTACCGCGGCGCGCGCCTTGCGGACGCTTTCGAAATAGGCGCGGGCGCCGAGGCCGGAGCATGTGCCATGCTTGTCCCACTCGTTGAAGATCAGGCCGGGTGCCGGCATCAGGTCCAGCATCGAGGTCATGACGTTGCGGTCGAGCCGCGGCGACGGCCGCTGGCAGTATTCGGGAAAGCCGCGCTCATATTGCGGCCACAGGCCGTGAACCACGAACGAATAGGGGCGGCTGCACTGGACTTGTGAACGCCCGCTATTGCCGCGCTCCGCGGCCGCCTCGCAGAACGAAGGCGACCATGACAGGGCCAGGACATAAAAATCGAACTCGCCCGGGGCGTTCTGCCGGCGGTCCTGGGCGGACGCCAAGCCGGCGGTGACGGCGACAAGCGCCAACGAAATCAGAAGTCGCGAAATAATAACAGACCGGTGCATCGAACGCCCCTCTACCCGACTACCGGGAGCCTAGCAGGGAGCCGGAACATTTCAAGAACAAAATTCGAGAATCTCGAATCCGGGCAGGCCGGTTGGACCGATGAACGCCGGGATCAGGGGCGGGCGGCCCTGCAGGCCGGGCTATAGGCCCAGTTTCGGTCAAGCCCGGTCACGCACCATTCGACGCCCTGGCCGAAGCCGGCAAAGCCGCCATCCTCGATGATCGAGTAATGCACGCTGCGCATCTTGCCGTCGCTCAGCATCACGTCGCCGCTGCAGTAGCGGCGCGGAATGTTGTCGGACTGCCAGGGCCGAAACGCGGTCTCATGGATCCGGCCGAAGCCGGTGATCACGAGCGCCGAATTCCAGAACTTGCCTTCCTTCTCCTGGAATTGAGAGGCGATGGTCGACAGCGCCCGCTCGCATTCGGCGACTCGGCCGTCATATTTCGGGCCGAACAGGCCGAAATTCAGCTCCAACGGATTGGCGGCCTGGGCGGCGTGACCGGAGACCAGCAGGGCGAGCGCCGCAGCCGTCGGGCCGAGGGCTCTCAAGGATGTGAACAGGTTGCGCATGGGGAATCCGCCGGTAAACCAACGCAGGAGACGGTGCCGCGAAGCCCCGACAAGGTCAAGTGCAGCGCGGCAACACCTGACAGCCAAGTCTGCCCCCGTGCTGCAACCATTCTTTTCACGGCCATCGGCGCACACTATGGTGGCAGTCGAGCGAAATGGAGTCTGCGATGCGAAGAATTCTGGCCGCGAGCCTGATTGCCATGTGCCTGGTAGTCATGGGCGGGATGCTGGCGGGGGCGCCGGCGCAGGCGCAGTGGTTCGACATCGACACGGTGCCGCCGTTCAAGGGCAATGACACCGGCGGCATCATCGCCTATCCGCTCGCGAGGCAGGCCGATGCCCGTCAGCTCGCCGTCGATCACTGCGCCCGTTACGGCAAGGTGGTGAAATTCCTCGGCGTGCAGCCCAATTACGGCGGCTATGTTTCGTTTGCCTGCCGCTGGGTGCCCTATGGCGCCGCCGAGCGGCCGCTGCGTACGCTTTACTGAGCGCGACCTCCAAGCTTTCCCTGGCTGGACATGTTTTCGCCACGCGAAGCGTGTGTCACTTCGCGCGCGCACGATAACGTTGAAGAATTCAGGGGAGCCCACGTATGAGACGACTGCTTCTTGTATCCTGTTCAGCCGTCGGTTTGTTGTCCCTGTTGCCGGCGAGCGGCGCCGTCGCCGTGGAATTGCCGATGCGCAAGGCCGGATTGTGGGAGATGAAGGTGCTGAGCGGCGGCACGGTGCCCGAGATGACCATGCAGCAGTGCACCGACGAGACCACCGACAAGGCTATGAGCACCGCCATGGCGCCGATGGCCAAGGAGATTTGCTCCAAGCAGGATATCCAGAGGACCGCAACCGGCTATGTCACCGATTCGGTCTGCGGTATTGGCGGCATCACGGTCAAGTCACGCGCCGAAATCATCGGCGACTTCAATTCCGCCTACACCGTGAAGACGAGCTCGCAGAGCGAGGGTGGTCTGGCCGGCGCCGCGCGCGACAGCAACAGCACGATCGAAGCCAAATGGGTTGGCGCCTGCAAGGCCGATCAGAAGCCCGGCGACATCATCATGCCCGGCGGCATGAAGATGAACGTCAAGGACATGGAAAAGATGAAGGCGCTGATCCCGAAGAAGTAAAGCGTCGCAGCCCGGATGGAGCTAACGGGTCGCGCGAATGCGCGCCCGATGACAGGCTCCGCGCAATCCGGGACAAGTCGATGATGGCTGCACGGTCCCCGGATTGCGCTTCGCTCCATCCGGGCTACAGAGTTCGATTTCTTACACCGGCACCCTTACCGCCGCGCGCAAGCCGCCCATCGGGCTTTCGCCGAGCGTGATGTCGCCGCCATGCGAGCGGGCGATGTCGCGGGCGATGGCGAGCCCGAGGCCCGTGCCGCCTTCGTCCTGGTTGCGGGCATCGTCGAGCCGCAGGAACGGCTTGAACACTTCCTCGCGCATATTGACGGGAATGCCCGGCCCGTCGTCATCAACCGTCACGGTCAGATAGCGGTGATCGCGGTGGCCGGTAATGGCGACCGTGTTGGCATGGCGCGCCGCGTTGGAGACGAGGTTGGCGATGCAGCGCTTGAACGAGGCCGGCTTCACCGTCACCACAGGCAGGCCGTGGAATGACACGGTTGCTATGTGGCCGTGGCGTTCGGCATCGCTGCGCAGTTCTTCCAGCGCCATCGTCATGTCGGTCGGCTGCGCGATCTCGCCGCTGTCGCCGCGCGCGAAGGCGAGATAGGCCTCCAGCATGCCGGCCATTTCGTCGACATCCTTGCGCATGCCGTCCACTTCGGGACTGTCGCCGATCAGCGCGAGCTCGAGCTTGAAGCGGGTCAGGATGGTGCGCAGATCGTGGCTGACGCCGGCCAGCATCGCGGTGCGCTGCTCGATCGAGCGCTCGACGCGTGCCTTCATCTGAATAAACGCCTGCGCCGCCTGCCGCACCTCGCGTGCACCGCGCGCGCGGAAGTTCGGCACCTCGCGTCCCTTGCCAAAACTTTCGGCGGCCTCCGCCAGCCGCAGGATCGGCCTGATCTGGTTGCGCAGGAACAGCACCGCGACGATCAAGAGGATCGAGGAGGTGCCCAGCATCCAGAAGATGAAGATCTCCGAATTGGAGGCGTAGGCCGCGTTTCGCTCCGCGAACACGCGCATCACGGCGTCATCGAGCTGGATGCGTATTTCAACCAGATTGGACCTGCCGACGGTATCGATCCAGAACGGGCGGCGGATCTGGCGGCCGATCTGCGACGACAGGGTCTGGTCGAGCAGCGAGAAGAACGGCTTCGGCCCCGGCTGCGGCATGTCGCCGACCGGGAGAAAATCGACCACGAGCTGCAGCCGCTGCCCGACGAGGCGCAATTGCGCGCGCTCCTTGTCCTGCGGATAGAACTTGTAGACGTCGATCAGGCTGGCGATGTCCCGCACCACGGATGCCGACAGGCGCCGCGTCACCGTGTTCCAGTGCCGCTCCATGAACACGAACGCCACGACCGTTTGCAGGATCACCATCGGCACGATCATGATCAGGAGCGCGCGGGCGTAGAGGCCGGTCGGCATCCAGCTCTTGAACGCGTTGCCCATCCAGCCATTGGCCCTGGAGACGCGTTGCGACGCATTGCGGATGAGCGTCAGGCCGGTGTCGAGCGTGCTCATGGTTGGCTCAGGGCGACGCAACCAGGCGATAGCCGATGCCACGCACCGCCTGCAGGAACAGCGGATTGGCGGGATCGCGCTCGATCTTGCGCCGCAGGCGGTTGATCTGCACATCGACCGCGCGTTCATTCACCGTGCCGCCGCTGGTCAGCGCCGCGCGCGGCACCGTTTCGCCGGGGCTATTGGCCAGAATGCGCAGCATTTCGCGCTCGCGGTCGGTCAGGTGAATGATCTCCTCGCCCTCGCGCAGCTCGCCGCGATCGAGATGGAAAACGTAAGGGCCGAACGCGATCTGCTCCAGCGCTTCCACCGGCGGCGGCGCGGAGCGCTTGAGGATATTGCCGATCCGCAGGATCAGCTCGCGCGGCTCGAACGGCTTGGCGACATAATCGTCGGCGCCGATCTGCAGGCCCTCGATCCGCGCCTCCGCCTCGTGGCGGGCCGTCAGCATGATGATCGGCACCGACGACGAGGTGCGAATGAACCGCGCCAGGTCGAATCCGGTTTCGCCGGGCATCATGACGTCGAGAATCAAGAGATCGAAATGCAGGCCAAGCAGCTTGGAGCGCGCGTCGGTCGCGCTCGACGCGGTCGTGACGCGATAGCCCTCGCCGGACAGAAACCGCGACAGCAGATCGCGGATACGGCGGTCGTCGTCGACCAGGAGCAAATGCGGGGCGTCGTCGGCCAGTTGCCGCGGCGCGCGGGCGGCGGCTGTAGCCATGGTTGCTCCTTGCGCCACGATCACTCCCTTGGCTTCTTGCTGCCGGTCCCGAAGATCGCCTCCAACACCTTGTCGGGGTCATCGCGATCGATCATCGCGCGCAGGAACTGGCCGATCGCCGCAACGCCTTCGGGGTTGATCTCCCGGAGCGCGCGGGTGATGCGATCGGTCTGCAACCCTGCGAGCTTTGCCACCAACGCTTCGCCCTTCGGGGTGGCGTAAAGAAGGCGCTGCCGGCGGTCGTTGTTGCCGGTCTTCTGGATGATGTAGCCCTCATCAAGCAATTGCTTGAGCACGCGGCCAAGCGACTGCTTGGTGATGCGCAGGACATCCAGGAGGTCGGCGACCTTGAGCCCGGGATAGCGGTAGACGAAGTGCATCACCCGGTGATGGGCACGGCCGAAGCCGAAAGCCTCGAGCTCATGGTCGGCATCGCCTACGAAGTCGCGATAGGCGAAGAACAACAGCTCGATGATGTCCCAGCGCAGCTCGGCAAGCCGTGGGGCAGGGCTGGTGGCGCCCTGCGAATCGGGGTTGGTTGGGCCCCTTGAGAAATTTATGTCAGTCATGTTGACATATCTTGGGTTCAATGTTACAAAACTACCAGCCACGACGAAACTTTAAGTCGTTTCGAACTTGGTGACGTGTCAGGCAGCCGGAAAAAGCCAACGATGGCGGCAACGGCCGCAAATTGAACTACCGTGCGATTGTCGAGCGGCATTTCGGCAAACATACTGGACTTCGGCATCCCGCAAAAGCATGTCCTCACGGACATGACGGCGCAGGAACCGGCCGCGTGGTGGTGAAGGTCCAGACCTTATCAGGCCAGCAGGCCCACAGAGGCAGGCCGGCGCCAAATCGCGCCGATTTCGACAGCGGGAAGCAAAGGGAAATGAGCTTAAAATTCGAAATCCAGCCGGCGGCGAACCCGACCTCCGAGAAGGAGCGCACGGCGCGGCTCGCAGATCCGGGCTTCGGCCGGGTTTTCACCGATCACATGGCGATCGTCCGATACAACCAGGCCAAGGGCTGGCATGACGCGCGCGTCGAATCCCGCGCCAATTTCCAGCTCGATCCGGCGGTGGCCGTCCTCCACTACGCGCAGGAGATTTTCGAAGGCCTGAAGGCCTACAAGCGTGACAACGGCGTGAACCTGTTCCGCCCCGACGCCAATGCAAGGCGCTTCAGGAATTCGGCCGAGCGCATGGCGATGGCGCCGCTGCCGGAAGCCATATTCATCGAAGCGGTCGAACAGCTCGTGCGCATCGACAGCGCCTGGATACCGGGCGGCGAGGGCAGCCTATATTTGCGGCCCTTCATGATCGCGAGCGAGGTCTTCCTCGGCGTGAAGCCGTCGGCGGAATACATCTTCGCCGTTATCGCTTCGCCGGTCGGCTCCTATTTCAAGGGCGGACCCGCGCCGGTGTCGATCTGGGTGTCGGAGAACTATACCCGCGCCGCGATCGGCGGCACCGGCGCCGTCAAGTGCGGCGGCAATTACGCCGCGAGCCTGCGTGCGCAGGCCGAGGCCATCGAGCACGGCTGCGATCAGGTGGTCTTCCTCGATGCGGTCGAGCGCCGCTATATCGAGGAGCTCGGCGGCATGAACGTCTTCTTCGTGTTCGATGACGGCTCGCTCTCGACGCCGCCGCTCGGCACGATCCTGCCCGGCATCACCCGTGATTCGATCATCGCGCTCGCAAAGGATTCCGGCACGGTCGTGCGGGAGGAGCCTTACACGATCGAGCAGTGGCGCGCGGATGCCGCCAGCGGCAAGCTGAAGGAGGCGTTCGCCTGCGGCACGGCGGCCGTGATCTCGCCGATCGGCAAGGTGTGTTCGGCGAGCGGCGATTTCCAGATCAGCGGCGGTGTCGCCGGCCCTGTCGCCATGGGGCTGCGCAAGAAGCTCGTCGACATCCAGTACGGCCGTGCGGCGGACCCGCACGACTGGGTCAGAAAGGTCCTGTGACCGGCGGCGGAATTCTTCCGCCGCTCAAGCGATAGATCACTTCAAGCGTTCGGTAGCGCGCGTCTCGTCGAGCCGCGCGAGGCTGGCGTGCGGCCAATCGAAACAACGTCAATCCGGGAGGAAACCATGGGAGTTTCGTTCGACAAGATCGACGGCGTCATCTGGTACGATGGCAGGCTGGTGCCGTGGGCCGACGCCAACGTCCACATCCTGACCCATGGCCTGCATTATGCGAGTTGCGTGTTCGAAGGCGAGCGCGCCTATGGCGGCAGGGTCTTCAAGAGCACCGCGCATTCCGAGCGGCTGAAGGCCTCGGCCAATATCCTTGACTTCGAGATTCCCTGGTCGGTCGCCGAGATCGACGCCGCCAAGCAACTCGTGCTCGACACGAACAATCTGCCGGACGCCTATCTGCGCCCGATCGCCTGGCGCGGCTCGGAGATGATGGGCGTGTCGGCGCCATCAAACACCATTCACCTCGCCATCGCCGCCTGGGACTGGCCGAGCTATTTCGATCCGGCCGAAAAGCTGAAGGGCGTTCGCATGTGCATGGCCGAATACCGCCGGCCCGATCCGGCGACGATCCCCGCGATGGCCAAGGCCTCGGGCCTCTACATGATCTGCACCATCTCTAAGCACAAGGCGGAGCGCGCCGGCTATGCCGACGCGATGATGCTGGACTGGCAGGGGCGGGTGGCCGAATGCACCGGCGCCAACATCTTCTTCATCAAGGACGGCAAGATTCACACGCCGATCGCCGATTGCTTCCTCGCCGGCATCACCCGCGCCACCGCGATCGACCTTGCCAGGCGCCGCGGCATCGAGGTGATCGAGCGCCGCATCATGCCGGAAGAACTCGACGGCTTCACCGAGTGTTTCATCACCGGCACCGCCGCCGAAGTGACGCCGGTCTCGGGAATCGCGAACTGGAAGTTCACGCCCGGCAAGATCTCCGAGCGGTTGATGGCGGACTACACCGCCGAAGTGCAGCCCAAAGAAAAGGCCGCGGCTGCCTGAGGCCCGGCTTTTGATGCGCTCGGCGAGTTAGCGAACGGCTTACTTCTTCTCGTCCTTCGGGGCCGGTGCGCCGTCCTTTTCCCTTTTGATATTGCCCTTGGTTGCGCTCATGCCGGTGGTGTCCATCGAACCATCCGGCTTGGCGCCGCTCGTCGTTCCGGGCTTCTCCATGCCGGTCTGCGGCGCGGGGCCGGTGTTCTGGGCAAAGGCCGAGCCGCAGAGGAGGATAAGGGCGGCGACGGTGATGAGCTTCTTCATAGATCCCTCCTTTGGAGACCTACAAATAATTCGGCGCGCAAAGTGTGGTTCCTGGATTGGTATGCGTGGGGTCGTGAACGCTTCAGCGGCTTTGTGCGACCAACTCCCCGGATTGTGGATAGAATTCGGTTCATGAAATGGTGACAATGACCTCAGCCCTCTCAACATGCTCCAAATGCGTCGTGGCGGCTGCCTTCGCAGCGGCCCTCGCGGTTCTCGGCTCTCCTACGGGGAGCGTCTGGGCCCAGGATCGCTCCCAGGACCGCTCCCCGGTGATCGACGTCAACTCCGGCAATCCCGAAATGAATGCTGCGATCGCAAAGGCGCGGGCCACGCTGCCGGCGTTCTGGGCCTCCTACGATGCTCCAAAATCGTCGGAGACCGGTCACTCCCTCAAGGCGCGTTTTCCCAAGGCGGGAAGCGGTAACGAGCACATTTGGATGGCCGATGTGAAGAAGATCGGAGACGGTCGCTATTCGGGAAAGTTCGCCAATGTCCCGCGTGATCTGCCTGGCAAGAAGGCCGGCGACATGGCTGAGTTCAAGGAAGCTGACATCTCGGACTGGATGTTCACGCGGAACGGCAAGATCGTCGGCGGCGAGACCATCAAACCGCTCCTGAAATCAATGCCGAAGGCGGACGCTGATGCGCTTCGGGCGAGGATGGAATCCCCTTAAGCTGGAGGCAGGAAGACGGCGGCGCTTCCCGGTGCATCGGCCCGGGTTGCCCTGCCGCGCCTCGGCTGGTACCTAGCCGCCATGGCCGAGAAACCGAAAAAACCGCAGAAATTGAAGGCGCGCCTGCCGCGCGGACTTGAGGACCGTGGCCCGGCCGCGATTGCAGCCACGCGCCAGATGGTCGAGAAAATCCGCGAAGTCTACGAGCGCTATGGCTTTGAGCCGGTGGAAACCCCGGCGATGGAGTTCACCGACGCGCTCGGCAAATTCCTGCCTGACCAGGACCGGCCGAACGAGGGCGTGTTCTCGTTCCAGGACGACGACGAGCAGTGGATCTCGCTGCGCTACGATCTGACCGCGCCGCTGGCGCGTTACGTGGCGGAGAATTTTGACGCGTTGCCAAAGCCGTATCGCAGCTATCGCGCCGGCTATGTCTACCGCAATGAGAAGCCGGGCCCCGGCCGCTTCCGCCAGTTCATGCAGTTCGATGCCGACACGGTGGGCTCCGCTTCGCCGGCCGCGGACGCCGAGATGTGCATGATGGCGGCGGACACGATGGAAGCGCTCGGCATTCCGCGCGGGTCCTATGTGGTGAAGGTCAATAATCGCAAGGTGCTCGATGGCGTGATGGAGAGCATCGGCCTTGGCGGTGACGAACACGCCGGGCGCAGGCTGACAGTGCTGAGGGCCATCGACAAGCTGGACAAATTTCCAGTCGAGGAAGTCGAGAAGCTTCTTGGAGCCGGTAGATGGGATGGCGGCGAAGAAGGAAAAGGTGATTTTACCAAAGGTGCGGAACTCGACGGCATTGGAATTTCGCGCGTCATAAATTTCACCGGTTGGAAGGGTGACCCCTCCGGTGCAAGAAGCAAGACGGGATCGAACGAGGTGACGATCGCGAATTTTGAAGATGTGGTCGAAGAAAATGCTTTGGGCCAAGAAGGTGTTGCTGAACTAAGAACCATTAAAGAACTCGTTGCGGCAGCAGGTTATGACGATGGCCGCATCGTCATCGATCCTTCCGTCGTGCGCGGCCTCGAATATTACACCGGCCCCGTCTACGAGGTCGAACTCACGCTCGAAACCAAGGACGAAAAAGGCCGCCCCGTGCGCTTCGGCTCGGTCGGCGGCGGAGGTCGCTATGACGGCCTCGTTTCGCGCTTCCGCGGCGAGCCGGTGCCGGCGACCGGATTTTCCATCGGTGTATCACGGCTGCAGGCGGCGCTGACGATGATCGGCAAGCTCGACACGCGCCCCGATTTCGGTCCCGTCGTCGTCACCGTCTTCGACCGCGACCGTGTCGCCGATTACCAGAAAATGGTCGCAGAGCTGCGCAACGCGAACATCCGCGCCGAGCTCTATCTCGGCAATCCCAAGAACATGGGCAACCAGCTCAAATATGCCGACCGTCGTAATTCGCCTTGCGTGATCATCCAGGGCTCGGATGAGAAGGCGCGCGGCGAAATCCAGATCAAGGATTTGATCGAGGGCGCGAAGGCCGCGGCCGCGATTGCTTCCAATCAGGAGTGGCGCGAGACCCGCCCGGCGCAGTTTTCCTGCGGCGAGGGCGAGATCGTCGCGAAAGTGCGCGAAGTCTTGGCGCGCCATGACGTGAAGTGGGGATAGCCATTCATTCCAGGCGTCATGCCCGGGCTTGTCCCGGGCATCCACGTCCTGTTTGATAGAAGAGGCGTGAACGGCCGGGACAAGCTCGGCCACACGAAAAGAAAAACAACGAGGAGACGAGAATGCCTGAGATTACCGTGAGCATGGCCGCCGGCCGTACCGACGAGCAGAAGGCCGGCATGATGCGCGACATCACCCAGGCGCTGGTGAAGAACCTCGGCGTCGATGCCGATGCGGTGGTGATCCAGATCAACGAGGCGCCGCTGGCCCACAAGATGAAGGGCGGCAAGACCTTCGTGGAGCGCGCGGCGGCCGCTGCCGCGGCGAAGAAGTAGCGCGGCCAAGACAAGTCTCGTCATTCCGGGGCGCGCGAAGCGCGAACCCGGAATCTCGAGATTCCGGGTTCGCTTCGCGCCCCGGAATGACAGAGGCATCCCATGGACGCACGCGATTTCATCAAGGTTGGCATGAGCGCGGAACGGACGCTGGTCGTGCCGCCCGAGCGCACCGTCGGGCATTTCGTGCCTGATATGCCGATGGTCTATGCGACGCCGATGATGATCCTGGAAATGGAGATGGCGTCCAGCGACGCCATCAGGTCCTGTCTCCAGCCGGGCTGGATCACGGTCGGCACCGAGGTCGACATCCGCCATCTCGGCGCCTCTCTGGTCGGCGCCACGGTGCGTGTCACGGGAAAGGTCGTAGCCGTCGAGCGCCGCGTGATCCGCTTCGAGGTCGAAGCCTTCGAGGGCGAGCGCAAGATCGGTGATGGCCGCCACGCCCGCGGGCTCGTTAATACAGAGATGTTTACGAAACGGTTTGCGGGGAGGTAGCGAAGACTCGGTGTGTAGGGTGGGCAAAGGCGCATTCGCGCCGTGCTCACTATCCCGCACCGTGCTCGCGATGGTGGGCACGCTTGCGCTTTGCCCACCCTACGATTTCTCTTACTTCGCCAATTCCTTTGATCGCTTCGTCGCCGCGGCGATCGCGCGGATCATCAGCGGCTGCATTCCATCCTTGGCCATCAGCACTTCCAGCGCGGCGGCGGTGGTGCCGCCGGGCGAGGTGACGTTCTGGCGCAGCGTGGCCGAAGCAAGTTCCGAACGATGCAGCAATTCGCCGGAGCCCGCGACGGTTTCGCGCGCGAGCCTGGTCGCGAGCTCCGCCGGCAGTCCGGCCTCGACGCCGGCGCGCGCGAGTTCTTCGGCGAGCAGGAACACGTAAGCAGGGCCGGAGCCGGAGACGGCGGTCACCGCATCCATCAGGCCTTCATCGTCGACCCATTCGACCGAGCCGGTAGCGCGCAAGAGCGCATCGGCCGTGTCGCGCTGGGCTGCGCTGACCTTCGCCGCGGGCACCGCAACCGTGATGCCGCGGCCGATCGCAGCCGGCGTGTTCGGCATGGCGCGAACCACCATGCCGCCGCAGACTTTTTCAAGCGCTGCAATCGGCGTGCCGGCCATGATCGAGACGACGAGCGTGTTCGAGCCGACGAGGGGTTTCAATGCCGGACCCGCTTCGGGAAACGTCTGCGGCTTCACCGCTACCACCAGCGTATCGACCGTGCCGGCGTCCTTCGGATTGAGACGGACGCCCTTCGCCGCGAGCGCCTTGATCTCGTCGGACGGGTGGGGCTCGACCACCACCACGCGCTTGGCGTCGAGGCCGCCGGCCAGCCATCCTGTCAGCATCGCGCCGCCCATCTTGCCAGCGCCGGCCAGCGCGATGGTGCCGTGGAGGTTGGTGAGGAGACTAGCTGCGGTGACTAACGACGACATGCGACATACTCCCTCGTCGTCCCCGCCGAGTGCGCGGTTGCGCACGGAGCGGGGACCCATAACCACAGGCGGTTCTAGTAAAGGGAGAGAGAGGCCACAAGCAGTTTGCTTGAGACCAGAGGTCACGGAGTATGGGTCCCTGCGTTCGCAGGGACGACGCTGATTGTGTGGAAGCGCCGCAGCGAACTAACTACGCCTCGCCCTCGGTATCGAACATCGCCGCGCTCATGGCCTCGGCCGCGCTCTTTCCGGCCCAGACCACGAATTGGAACGCCGGATAGTAGCGCTCGCAGGCGTGGATGGCGCCGGCCAGCATGACCTCGCATTGCGAGGTCGAGGCGGTCAGCCCGCCCGGCAGGACCAGCGCCTGCCGGTACATGATCATGCCGGTATGGGTCCAGATGTCGAAATGGCCAACCCATAGCTGCTCGTTGACGGCGGCAATCAGGCGCTGCACCTCGGCGCGGCGCGCCGGCGGAATCTTCATGTCGAAGGAGCAGGCCAGGTGCAGCGCCTCGATCTCGGGCATCCAGGTGAAGGAGAGATGGTAGTCGGTCCAGCTGCCCTTGGAGACGATCGTGACTTCGTCTTCGCCGGAACGCTCGAACGCCCAGTTGTTCTCGGCGGCAATGTCCTCGACTGCCGCGAGCGGGTTGTTCCGGGAATCAAAAATGCTTTCGAGGAGGGACATGCCGTCTCGACCCTGTTTCTTGAATTCTTGTGATACGCACGCGGAGCACGGTGCGCGCTGAACTGATGCGCCGCCGCCGGCTGCAATCCCCTGATCGCTCATCGCCTTGGGGCCTGCCGAAGCTCAAGTGATGTGATTTGCGGAATCTGCGCAACCGACCCCTGAGTCCATCCACAGGCCAAAGCGGCGTCGTCCACAGGGTGTTCGGGGCCACGGTTATTAATTTGAGAACAAACCGGAATCGGATTCGCGCGCCGCGGAGTCCATCGCGCCGAAAATAGGGCGAGACTGCCACATTGGTTAATATGTGGTTAACTTTTTCGTCCCCGATGCAGGAACGTCGCGCGCTGGGACAGGGCTCGTGCCCAAGAGAAAATTCCCTGCCTGAGCGGCTGCAAGCTGGCAAGAGCCAGCTTGACGCGTCCACGACCTCGCTGAGCTACTCGCGCGCAGCCAGCGGGCACGCGTCGATTGCAGTCCCGAGCCACGCGCCTTCGATTTCGACGCACGGCCGGGAAGCATCGACGCGCAAACCATAGCGCACCAGCAACGGCTCACGGATCGGCTTGCCGCGCGTGTGCAAGGCCCATGCGCCACCCGGCAACGGATCTTTCAGCGCGGTGCGGATGCGGCGGTCGAACTGGCCGTCAGGCATGATGGGAAGCGCGATGTCGGCGATCTGAAAGAACCGCGACTGCGGTGGCAGCAGCGGCGCGACATAGGCCAGCGGCTTGTCGACCAGAAAATAGAAGGCGGGCTGCTCGAGGGATTTCGAGATGGTCGGATTATACGGATTGGACCAGGGACGGCGGAACCAATCCGCCGGTTGCGTCCACAGCGCGATGGCGACGGCTAAGACGAGCATCGCCGAATTCGTCGGCATCGAAGCTGCGCGCGGCGAGGCAGTTCCGGACATCGCTGCGATGCTGCGGTGGATCAGCAGGACGATCAAGGGCGCGCACAGCAGCTCCAGCACGATCGCGTAGCGATGAATCGCAAACAAGGCGAGCCACGTGGCGTACGAGACAACGAAAAACGCCAGGAACTGAACGTCGCGGCGCGTGAAGATCACAGTGTTGGTGATGAGGCTTCGGCCGATGCCGAGCGCGAGCAGCACCGTTGCGACCGCAAATCGCGCATCGCGGAACGGATATTCAGAGCTCCTGTTGTCGCCGACCAGCCAGTAGAACGGATACGCCAGGGCATCGAGCAGGCCCCGGGGCATGAACTGCCAGTCCATGATGTTCATCGGGACCAGTTCGGGTGACTGGAACACGGCGTTGAAGAGCGGGAAGATCGGATTGCCCATCTCGCGCCAGAGCATCAGCCCCCACGCGCCGCCCGTCGCCACCGCGCCGATCGCGCCGCCAACACCGAGGCAGAACGTCGCCAGCAGCGGCCGCGTCACAACGAGTACGGCGGCGGCCGCGCCGAGCGCAAAGGCAACATTGGTCAGCTTCAGTCCGACGGCCGCGCCGATCAGGAGACCCGCGAGCACGTAACGCCCGGGACGCGATCCATCAGCCGACAGGATCAGGATGCAGCCGCCAACAACCGGAAGCGCGGTGAGAATGTCGGAGAAGCTCGTGCCGACTTCCGAAAGCGTCATCGGCCCGGTTGCGGCGATCAGGATCGCTGCCGCGATCGCGCTTGCGGTCGCTGCTTCCCGCAACAGGACGCGCACCAGAAAATAGATCAGCAGCAGATTGAGGCCGTGCACCGCGCCGATGATCATCAGGCCATAGGGCGCTGGCAGCAGGTGGCGAAGATAGTAGACCGGGAAATAGACGGTCGGGTTGAAATAGGTCTGGAAGCCGGCCGGCAGGGCGTCGATGCCATAGCGGCCGGTGATGACAGCCCAGACATTGTACTCGTGGTAATTCAGCCAGTCCCAGTTGACGTCCTCGCCGGCAAACCAGGTGTAGATCGCGCCGGCCAGCAGCGAGCCGAGCGTAATCGCCATCGGCACCAGGACCTTGGTCTGAAGGATTGGCGTCTGCCAGGCCCGATCCGCGGGCCTTGCTGCCTCCGCATCGGCAACGTCAGCGGCGTGTGTCACGCTTGCTCCATGTGCGTCGCCCGGGCGATCTGGAGTTGGGCACGACAGACACCTCTAGGATGCCGGCTTTAAGGATTCGTGAATGTTTCGCCCGGCATCGATGCGTCGGTGGCTGTTTGCAAATCGCGCGTTAACGGCGCGCGATACGTCGCCTTCGCGCAAGATCCAGCCGGCGCATCACTCCGGCTTGAGCCCGCCGGCGCGAACCACCTTGCCCCACTTCTCGGTTTCGTCCGCAATCAACCTGCCGAAATCGGCTGACGAGCCCGGCATCGGCGCGCCGCCGATGGCGGCAAGCCGGGCCTTCATGCCGGGGTCGGCGATGGCCGCGTTGATTTCCTTGTTGAGCTTGTCGACGATCTCGGCCGGCGTGTTTTTCGGCGCGGCGAAGCCGTACCACTGGCTGGCTTCATAGCCCGCCACGACATCGCCCACCGTCGGCACCTCCGGCAGCTCGGCCATGCGCGCCGCCGTCGTCACCGCGAGCGCGCGCAGCTTGCCGGTCTTGATGTGGTCGGCGGTGCCGGGCGCAGCGGCAAACAGGATCTGCACCTGGCCGCCGATCAGATCCGTCATCGCCGGGCCCTGGCCGCGATAGGGGACGTGGACCATGTCGACGCCGGTCATCATCTTGAACAATTCGCCCGCCATATGCGGGGCGCTGCCGCTGCCGGCCGAGGCCATGTTGACCTTTCCGGGATTGGCTTTGGCGTAAGCGATGAACTCGGCCAGCGTCTGTGCCGGCACCGAGGGGTGGACCAGCACCACCATCGGCACGCGGATGACGCCGGCGACCGGCGCGATATCGCGGACGAAATTGAAACTGAGTTTTTCGTAGAGCGACGCGTTCACCGCATTCGGTACGGTTGCCAGCAGCAGCGTGTAGCCGTCGGGCGCCGCGTTCACGACCGTCTCGGTGCCGATATTGCCGCCGGCGCCGGTCCGGTTCTCGACCACGAAGGGTTGTCCGAGCCGGTCGGCCAGCCACTGGCCGATCAGCCGCGCGGTGATGTCGACGCCGCCGCCGGCGGCGAAGCCCGCGACGATTTTCGTCGGCCGTGTCGGATAATCCAGCGCGGATGCCAGGCGCGGCAAGGCGGGCGCGGCGATCAGCGCGCCGGCAAGTTTGAGGAAATTCCGGCGTGGAAGTTTCATGTCGAGCGTCCCCCCTTTTTGAGCACAACCCTATCCCAACTGCGGCGGCCTGAGTAAAGGCCGTCAACCGTCCCTGCAGCGCCCTGTCCGGGCGGCATGGGGACATGCCGATTCCCCATGTCAAAGGCGCTTGCTGCCGCCCCGGCCTTGGTCATATTCTTCCAGCCAGGTCGTCCATTCCGGGCGGCCGATGTTCTCAGGGCGGGGTGAAAATCCCCACCGGCGGTAAGGGTGACGTAGCCCAAGCCCGCGAGCGCCTTCTTCTCGCCTGAGAAGAAGGGTCAGCAGATTCGGTGTGAATCCGAAGCCGACGGTTACAGTCCGGATGAAAGAGAACGGTTTGCGGCGGCTTGCGCACGTTTGCGCGTGGGCCGACGTCGTTCCGTATGCCCTGATTCTGGTCCTGAAAGAGGAAAGCCATGAATCAGACCTTGCTAGAGCCTGAAGTCCAATCCCCACCCCAGACAGCCGAAGCCAGTCACGTTCCTGACGTGCCCGAGCGACCGCCGGCGCCGGTGCATCCGCGCTTCGTCAAGCCGCAGCGCATCGCCTTCGTGCAGTCGTCCTGGCACCGCGACGTGGTCGAGGAATGCCGCATCGCCTTCCTCGAAGAGATCGAGGCGCGCCACATCACGCGCGCGCAGGTCGATCTGTTCGAGGTGCCGGGCTCGTTCGAGATCCCCCTGCATGCGCAACTGCTCGCCAAGACGCGGCGCTACACCGCGATCGTGGCCGCGGGTCTCGTGGTCGATGGCGGCATCTATCGCCATGAATTCGTCGCCGACACCGTGATCAAGGCGCTGATGGATGTGCAATTGCGCACCGAGGTGCCGGTGTTCTCCGCGGTGCTGACGCCGCAGCAATTCCACGACAGCGCCGTGCACCACGATTTCTTCCGCAAGCACTTTGTCATCAAGGGCATCGAGGTCGCGGAGGCCTGCGCCAACACGCTGCACAGCCTGGAACGGCTGCGCGGCCAGGTGGCGGCGGGAATTGTGTAGAACTCAAGGCATTGCAAGCGAAAGCTCGCCCCGCATTTGTTGTTGCGGGGTGGGCCCGTCGCCGGGAAAACACATCTAGCGACAAGACCCGGCAATCGACCGATTGTCATTTCCGATGCCAGACCTGTAAACTCGGCAGCGGGAGGAGGCACGTCCGTGGAGACGGGCGGCCGAGACGATCATGTTCGAAGGACACGATCCCTATCTCGTCGCGCTCTCGGTGGTGATCGCGATTCTGGGTGGATATACCGGTTTCGGTCTTACTGCGCGCATCCGCGGGACGCCGGACGCCAGTCATCGCGTGCTGCTCGCGGGCGCGGCATTCTTCCTCGCCATCGGCATCTGGACCATGCATTTCGTCGGAATGCTGGCGGCGCCGCTGCCGGCGGGCACGGTCTATCTGGTGTTGCCGACCATCATCTCGTTCCTGATCTGCGCGCTGGTCGTCGGCATTTCCGTGTTTCTTGTCAGCGTCGGCGAGCCGCCGGTTTTCCGGGTGGTGTCCTCGGCGGTGCTGCTCGGGGTCGGCATCGCCAGCATGCATTATGTCGGCATGCATGGATTGTCCGGCAATTTCGCCATGACGCATGACGTGACGATGGTCGCGCTGTCGGTCCTGATTGCGATCGCCACCGCTTATGGCGGCCTTCGTGCATTTCTGGCGCGGCAGGGGGGCGTGCAACTCGCACTGAGTGCAGTCGCCTACGGCTTCGCGGTGGCGGGCATGCACTACACCGCGATGGCCGGCATGCATCTGGTTCCTTCATCGCAAGGAGGGCATCACCACGTCGACGGATTGGCCGCATCGTCGCAAATGCTGTCGCTGGTGGTGGCCTTGCTCTGCTTCGTGATCGCCGCGGGCTTCCTGCTGTCGCTGGTGCCGGACCCGCGCAACAAGGTTGCGGCGACGACCGATGAGGTTGCCGCCATCCCCGTGGCGGCCGCCCATGAGGCCGCCGCCCTCGTGGCAACCATTCCGCCGGCGGACTCCAGCGCCGCCTCGACCAGTCCACGGCTGCGGCCGACGCCGCTCGGCGGCATCGGGCAGCCGCCCCGCGCCGCACCGGCACCGCGGTTGCCGGTCGAAGGCGCTGACGGCACCCATTTCATCGATACCGCCGACGTCAGAAGCGTCCGGGCCGACGCTCACTATACCAAGGTGCATGACGGCACCCGGGAGCGGATGTGCCCGTGGTCGATCTCGGAGGCCGAAGCCCAGCTCGACCCCGGACTGTTCGTCCGGGTGCACCGCAGCCACATCGTGGCGATGGCCCACGTCACCTTCGTCCGCAAGGAAGGCGATGGCGCCATCATCGAACTCGACGGCCCATCGCCGCATCGGGTGCCGGTCAGCCGGGCCAAGATCGCCGAGGTGAAAGCGCGGCTTGGGCTGGCGCGGCGTCACGCTTCCGCATTGCGCCATTAGATCGCCAATAGGTAGACGAGGCTGACGCATTTCGTGCGCGGATATCCGCGCTTCGTGCGATTTTCCCGTCCTTGTGCCCTCGCGATTGCGTTTTAGAACCGCTCCAATCAGCCTCCCGCCAGTGTCCGCGCGCCAAACAGAAGCGCCCAAAGGACGAATGGAGGAGAGCCATGATCCCTGGTCCATTCAGCTATTACCGGCCGGCGACGGTGGCCGACGCGGTCAAACTGTTCTCGACGCTGGGCGATGAGGCCCGGCCGCTGGCTGGCGGCCACAGCCTGGTTCCAATGATGAAGCTCAGGCTCGCCACGCCGGAGCATCTGGTCGATCTGCATGGCATCGCAGGCCTCAAGGGCATCCGGCGCGACGGCAACACGATCGTGATCGGCGCGATGACCACCCAGCACGAATTGCTGGCGTCCGACGAGATCGGCAGATCCTTGCCCATTCTGGACGAAACCGCATTGCTGATCGCCGACCCCCAGGTGCGCTATCGCGGCACCATCGGCGGCAACGTCGCCAATGGCGATCCCGGCAACGACATGCCGGCGTTGATGATGACCTTGGGCGCAAGCTATCGCCTCGAAGGGACGTCCGGCGCACGCGAGGTCGCCGCCAGCGAGTTCTACCAAGGCGCCTATTTCACCGCGCTCGAACCCGGCGAACTCCTGACCTCGATCTCCATCCCCGTACCATCAGCCGGTCACGGCTACGCCTATGAAAAGCTGAAGCGCAAGGTGGGCGATTACGCCACCGCCGCTGCCGCAGTCGTGCTGACGATGGCGGGCGGCAAGGTGGCCACTTGCAAGATTGGGCTAACGAACCTTTCGGAAACGCCGCTGCTTGCCGAAGACGCCGCCAAGGCGGTGATCGGCACCGGCCTCGATCCGGCCACGCTGAAAAAGGCTGCTGCCGCCGCGGAAGCCATCATGTCACCGGCCGCGGACGCCCGCGGGCCGGTCGAATACCGCAAGCATGTCGGCGGCATCATGGTGATGCGCGCGCTGCAGCGTGCCGCCGGCCGCGCAAGTTGAGAGGGGATCACAAAATGGCAAAAACCCACATCACCATGAAGGTGAACGGCGCCGAGGTCGAAGGCCTCGCCGAACCGCGCACGCTGCTGGTGCACTTCATCCGCGAAAACCTGGCGATGACCGGCACCCACATCGGCTGCGAAACCACCCATTGCGGCGCCTGCACCGTCGATATCGACGGCATGTCGGTGAAGTCCTGCACCATGTTCGCGGTGCAGGCCCAGGGTTCCGACATCACCACCATCGAAGGCATGGCTAATGCCGACGGCTCGCTGTCGGCGCTGCAGGAAGGGTTTCGGATGATGCACGGGCTGCAATGCGGCTTCTGCACGCCCGGCATGATCATGCGCGCGCACCGCCTGCTCAAGGAGAATCCGTCACCGACGGAAACGGAAATCCGCATGGGTATCTCCGGCAACATCTGTCGCTGCACCGGCTACCAGAACATCGTCAAGGCGATCCAGTACGCCGCCGCCAAGATCAATGGCGTTGAATTCAGGGAGGCTGCGGAATGAACGACATGACTCCCACGCGGGAACAACGCGAAGCCAAACTCGAAGGCATGGGCTGCAAGCGCAAGCGGGTGGAGGACATCCGCTTCACTCAAGGCAAGGGCAACTATGTCGACGACGTCAAATTGCCGGGCATGCTGCACGGCGATTTTGTCCGCTCGCCGCATGCGCATGCACGCGTCAAGAAGATCGACGACACCGAGGCGCTGAAGGTGCCCGGCGTGCTGGCGGTCATCACCGCCGAGACGCTGAAGACCGTGAACCTCGCCTGGATGCCGACGCTGGCCGGCGACGTGCAGATGGTGCTGGCCGACGGCAAGGTGCTATTTCAGAACCAGGAAGTCGCCTTCGTCGTCGCCACCGACCGCTATGCGGCTGATGACGGCATCAACAAGGTCGTGGTCGAATATGAACCGCTGCCGCCTTTGATTGATCCGTTCAAGGCGATGGACAAGGATGCGCCGGTGCTGCGCGAGGACCTCGCCGGCAAGACCACGGGCGCGCATGGGCCGCGCAAGCACCACAACCACATCTTCGAGTGGACCGTCGGCGACAAGGATCTGACCGACGCCGCCTTCCGCAAGGCGGAGGTGACGATCAAGGAGATGATCTCCTACCATCGCACCCATCCATCGCCGCTGGAAACCTGCCAGTGCGTCTGCTCGTTTGACAAGATCAAGGGTGAGCTGACGATCTGGGGCACCTTCCAGGCTCCGCATGTGATCCGGACCGTGGTGGCGCTGATCGCCAAGCTGCCGGAGCAGAAGATCCATGTGATCTCGCCGGATATCGGCGGCGGCTTCGGCAACAAGGTCGGCGCTTATCCCGGCTATATCTGCGCAGCGGTAGCTTCGATCGTCACCGGCAAGCCGGTGAAATGGGTCGAGGATCGTATCGAGAACCTGACCGCGACGTCATTCGCGCGCGACTATCACATGACCACGGAGATCGCCTCGACCAAGGAAGGCAAGGTCACGGGCCTCCGCGTCCATGTGCTGGCCGATCACGGCGCGTTCGACGCCTGTGCCGATCCGTCGAAATGGCCGGCCGGCTTCTTCAACATCGTCACGGGATCGTATGATTTCCCGACGGCGCATTTGTCGGTCGACGGCATCTACACCAACAAGGCGCCGGGCGGCGTCGCCTACCGCTGCTCGTTCCGCGTCACCGAGGCGGCGTACTGCATCGAGCGCGCGATGGATATTCTGGCGCAGAAGCTCCGAATGGATCCGGCGGAACTGCGGCTGAAGAATTTCATCAGGCCGGAGCAGTTCCCGTATCACTCCGCGCTCGGCTGGGAATATGATTCCGGCGACTACGCCACCGCCATGAAGAAGGCGATGGAGACGGTGAAATATGCCGAACTCCGGAAAGAACAGGCGGCGCTGCGCGAAGCGTTCAAGCGCGGCGAGACGCGCGAGATCATGGGTGTCGGCGTGTCTTTCTTTACTGAGATCGTCGGCGCCGGCCCCTCGAAGAATTGCGACATTCTTGGCATCGCGATGTTCGACTCCTGCGAAATCCGCCTGCATCCGACGGGAGCGGGCATCGCGCGGATGGGCACCAAGAGCCAGGGCCAGGGTCACGAAACGACCTGGGCGCAGATCATCGCCACCGAAATCGGCATTCCCGCCGATGACATCATGGTCGAGGAGGGCAATACCGACACCGCGCCCTACGGGCTCGGCACCTACGGCTCGCGCTCGACACCGGTCGCCGGTGCTGCGATTGCGATGGCGGCACGCAAGATCAAGGCCAAGGCGCAGATGATCGCGGCCTACAAGCTCGAGGTGCATGAGGACGATCTCGAATGGGATATCGACGGCTTCCGCGTCAAGGGCCTGCCGGAGAAGACGCTTTCGATGAAGGACATCTGCTGGGCGGCTTACAATTCGGTTCCTCCCGGCATGGAGCCGGGGCTGGAGGCGGTGAGCTATTACGACCCGCCCAACATGACGTATCCGTTCGGCGCTTATATCTGCGTGATGAACATCGACGTCGATACCGGCGTTTACAAGGTCAGGCGCTTCTATGCGCTGGACGATTGCGGCACCCGCATCAATCCGATGATCATCGAGGGCCAGGTCCATGGCGGCCTTACCGAGGCCTTCGCGATCGCGATGGGGCAGGAAATCCGCTACGATGCCGACGGCAACGTGGTCACCGGCTCGTTCATGGATTTCTTCATGCCGACCGCGGTCGAGACCCCGCATTGGGAAACCGACTTCACCGTCACGCCGTCGCCGCATCACCCGATCGGCGCCAAGGGCGTTGGTGAAAGTCCGAATGTCGGCGGCGTGCCGGCGTTCTCCAATGCGGTCAACGACGCCTTCTCGTTCCTTGGAAGCACGCACATCCAGATGCCGCATGACTACTGGCGCAACTGGAAGGCCGCGAAGGATCTGGGGGCTGTTGCCTAGAGACGCCGAAATGAAGGATCGCAAAGAGATCGCGGAACGACTGGCCGCATCGGGCTATATCGCCGATGCGGAACTTGCGACCGCAATCTCGTTGATGCTTATGCTGAAGCGCCCGCTGTTGCTGGAAGGCGAGGCAGGCGTCGGCAAGACCGAGGTGGCGAAGGCGCTGGCATCGGTGCACACGACCGAGCTGATCCGCCTGCAATGCTACGAGGGGCTGGATCAGTCGGCTGCGCTCTATGAGTGGAACTACCAGCGGCAACTGCTGTCGATCCAGGCGCACCGCGGCGATGACCCCGATGATGTCGAACATCAGATTTTTTCGGAAAAGTACCTGCTGGAGCGGCCGCTGCTGGCCGCTATCCGGCGCGACACGCCGCCCGTGCTGCTGATCGACGAGATCGATCGCGCCGACGACGAGTTCGAGGCGTTCCTGCTCGAACTGCTGTCGGACTTCCAGGTTTCGATCCCCGAGCTAGGCACGATCAAGGCAACCGCGATCCCGCATGTGGTGCTGACCTCGAACGGCACGCGCGAACTCTCGGACGCGCTGCGCCGCCGCTGCCTCTATCATTATGTCGATTACCCCGATGTCGACCGCGAAGCACGCATCATCATGGCGCGGATCGAGGGCGCCGGCGCCTCGCTGGCGTTGCAGATCGCGCGCATGGTGGAGGGCGTCCGCAAGGAAGAGCTGCGCAAGGTCCCGGGGGTCGCGGAGACGCTGGATTGGGCGGCGGCACTGGTCGGCCTCGACGTCCGCGATCTCCATGAAGCGCCCGAGACGGTGCACGAGACGTTGATGTGCTTGCTCAAGACGCAGGAGGACACGTCGCGGGTGACACGCGAAGTGACCGAACGCCTGCTGGGGAGGGTCGCATGAGCTGCTGCGGCACCAATCCCGGATATGAAGAGATCGATCAGGTCTCGCGCCTCGTCTCCGCGAGGCTGGCGGCCTTTCTTCGGACGTTGCGCGACAACGGGTTCGCCGTCGGTCTCCACGAAGGTCAGGACGCCGCTTCGCTGATGGCGGCAGGTTATGCGAAGACCCCCTCGATGTTGCGTTCGGCATTCAAACATCTGTTCTCGGCACGGAAATCCGACTGGGAAAGATTCGATGGCCTGTTCGACGCGTTCTGGCTCGGCAAGCGCGCGCGGTCGCGATCCCTGACGATGGGGTCGGCAAGGGCGGCCAACAATCCATCGCTGAAGAGTCTACCCGGCCAGCGGTCCGAGCCGCGCGCCGCTGATGACGGCGCGATGGATCAGATCCCGTCCGCTGACGGCGCCGATGATAATCGTAGCGGCGAGGGACGAATGGAAGGCGCCTCGCGCGCCGACAATCTTGCCGAAGTGGACTTTCGAAAGATCGCCGATCCCGCACAGATCGAGGAAGCCCATGCCGCCGCCGCCCGGCTGGCGCGGGCCATGCGCACCCGGCTGACCCGTCGCGACCTGGCACGGAGACGCGGCTACCGGCTCGATCTGCGACGCACCATTCACGGCAACATCAGCCATGGTGGCGTGCCGATCGACCTTGTCAGGCGCCAGCGCAAGACAAAGCCGCTGCGGCTCGTCATGCTGCTCGATGCCTCGGGTTCGATGAGCATGTACACGGGCGTATTCCTGCGCTTCATCCATGGCGTACTGGACCAGTTTCGCGAGGCCGAGGCGTTCCTGTTCCACACGCGACTGGCGCATGTCTCCGACGCGATGAAGGAAAAGGACGCTGCGCGCGCTCTCGATCGGCTCTCGATCCTGGCGCAGGGTGCAGGCGGCGGCACCAAAATCGGCGAGAGCCTGCAGACGTTCAATCGCTGGCACGCGGCGCGCGTGATCCATTCGCGCACCGTCGTGATGATCGTGTCCGACGGCTACGAGACCGGCGATGCCGCGCTATTGGGCCGCGAGATGGCCGCGCTCGGCCGCCGCTGCCGCCGTATCGTCTGGCTCAATCCGATGATGGCGTGGGAGGGCTATGCGCCCGAGGCGGCAGGCATCAAGGCGGCGCTGCCGCATGTCGATCTCTACGCGCCGGCCAATACGCTGAACAGCCTGGCATCGCTCGAGCCTTATTTGGCGAAACTATAGGTGGAGCCGACCGATGAGCGCGCATGTCGAAGTGATGGATCTCGTCGCGCAAATGAAGTCCGCCGAGCAGCCGTTCGTCCTGGCGACCGTGGTGCGCACGGTGTCGGTGACGGCGGCGAAAGCGGGTGCGAAGGCGATCATTCGCCCGGATGGCACCATTGTCGCCGGCTGGATCGGCGGCGGCTGCGCGCGGGGTGCGGTGCTGAAAGCCGCACGCGAAGCGCTGCTGGACGGGGAGCCGCGCATGGTGTCGGTGCAGCCCGAAAATCTCCTAGCCGAGCTCGGCGTCAAGCCGGGCGATCATCGCGAGGGCATCCGCTTCGCCAGCAACATGTGTCCGAGCAAGGGGACCATGGATATTTTCGTCGAGCCGGTGCTGCCGCATCCTTCGCTGGTGATCTTCGGCGCAAGCCCGGTTGCGATGTCGCTGGCTGCCCAAGCCCGCCAGCTCGGCTATCACGTCACGCTGGCTGCACCAGCCGCGGATATCGCCGCTGAGCCCGACGCCCATGTCATCATCGACGGCTTCGCGCCTCGCTATCTGAACGAAGCCCGGCGTTTCGTCGTGGTCTCGACCCAGGGCAAGGGCGATGAGGCCGCCTTGCGCGCCGCGCTCGCCATCAAGGCCGAGTATCACGCCTTCGTCGGCAGCCGCCGCAAGATGGCGGCGCTGCGCCAAAAGCTCGTGGCCGGTGGATCGGAGGCGGCCGCGATCGACTGCGTCAAGGCGCCGGCCGGGCTCGATCTCGGCGCGATCACGCCGGAGGAGATCGCGATGTCGATCCTCGCTGAAATCACCGTCGAACGCCGGCGCGGCCAGCGCACGGCCAATCCCTCGGGGAGTAAGGACTGACCATGCAGATGAACGACAGCCAGCGCATCCCGGCCTCGAAGCAAGACGTCTGGGCGGCGCTCAACGATCCCGAGATTCTGAAGCAATGCATCCCCGGCTGTCAGTCCCTCGACATGTCGTCGCCCACCGAGATGACCGCGACCGTCGTCTTCAAGGTCGGGCCCGTGAAGGCGACCTTTGGCGGCAAGGTGACGCTGTCCGATCTCGATCCACCCAACAGCTACCGCATTTTGGGCGAGGGCTCCGGTGGGGTGGCCGGATTCGCCAAGGGCGGCGCGCTTGTGCGCCTCGAATCTGAGGGGGATGACCTCACGGTGCTGCACTACGAGGTCGACGCGCAGATCGGCGGCAAGCTCGCCCAGCTCGGCGCACGCCTGATTGATTCCACCGCAAGGAAGCTTGCGGCGGAATTCTTCAAGTCGTTCGGCGAAGTGGTCGGAAAGAGCGTCGCCGCCGGCGCCTAGCGCCGGAATCATCTCTCGATCCGAACAGGCTTTCAGCTATGCTGCCGTCAGTCGTGTTACTGGATGGGAGCGCACGGACGTCATGGCCGAACAGAAATCTTCCGATTGGCTCGGCCTCTCAGGCCGCGTCTGCGTGGTGACGGGCGGGGGCGGCGGCATCGGCCGCGCCGTCGCGTTAAGTTTTGCGCAGGCCGGCGCCCGCGTTGCCGCCATCGATCTCGATGAACGCGGTCTCGAGGTGACGCACGCCGAGCTCGACAAACTCGGTGCTGGCCATACCATTGCCCGCTGCGACACGTCTGATGTCGCGAGCGTCGCTGCGGCATCCGCGACGATCGAGAAATCGCTGGGGCCATGTGATGTGCTGGTCAACACCGCCGCCGTGCTGCGTCCCGGCGCGCTCGACACCCTGACGCTTGCCGCGTGGAACGCCGTTCTCTCCGTCAACCTGACCGGCTACTTCCTTTGCGCGCAGGTGTTCGGCCGGCAGATGCGCGCGCATGGCCGCGGCAGCCTCGTTCACGTCTCGTCGATTGCCGGCAGCAATGCGCAGGGGCAGAGCGGCGCCTACAGCGTCAGCAAGGCCGGCGTGATCATGCTGTCGCGGCAACTCGCCAATGAATGGGGACCGCACGGCATCCGCAGCAACGTCGTCAGTCCCGGCATGGTGATCACGCCGATGAGCCAGGCATTTTACGATACGCCGGGCGTGACCGAGCGCCGCTCTGCGGTGGTGCCGCTCCGGCGGGTCGGCATGCCGCAGGACATGGCCGACGTGATTCTGTTCCTCGCCAGCGACCGCGCGTCCTACGTCAATGGCGAGGAGATCATGGTCGATGGCGGCTACGCCAATATGCTGATGAACCTGGTGCCGCGGCCGGGATTTGAGTGAGGCGCCGTAGGGTGGGCAAAGCGAAGCGTGCCCACCAATCAAGACCTTGCTCGTGGAGAGATGGTGGGCACGGCGCTATCGCGCCTTTGCCCACCCTACGGACCTTGTTCTAATCGAACAGGCTGGACACCGATTCTTCGGCCGCGGTGCGGCTGATCGCTTCCGCGATCAGTGGCGCGATCGATAGCGTGCGGATGTTGGGCGCCTTGGTGACGGCCTCGGTCGGCAGGATCGAATCGGTGATGACGAGTTCCTTCAACCGCGAACCGGCGATGCGCGCAGCTGCGCCGCCGGACAGCACGCCGTGGGAGATGTAGGCGTAGACGTCCTTGGCGCCATTGGCGAGCAGCGCATCGGCGGCGTTCACCAGCGTGCCGCCGGAATCGACGATGTCGTCGATCAGGATGCATGTGAATCCGGCGACGTCGCCGATCACGTTCATGACCTCGGATTCGCCGGCGCGCTCGCGGCGCTTGTCGATGATGGCGAGCGAAGTGTTGATGCGCTTGGCAAGCCCGCGGGCGCGCACCACGCCGCCGACGTCAGGCGACACCACCATCACGTTGGCGAGGTCGAAGCGCTCCTTGATGTCGCGCACCATCACCGGCGAGGCGAAGAGGTTGTCGGTCGGAATGTCGAAGAAGCCCTGGATCTGGGCGGCATGCAGGTCGAGCGTCATGACGCGGTCGACGCCGGCATGGGTGATCAGGTTTGCCACCAGCTTGGCCGAAATCGGCGCGCGTGAGCCGACCTTGCGGTCCTGCCGGGCGTAGCCGAAATAGGGGATCACCGCGGTGATGCGGCGCGCGGAAGCCCGGCGCAGCGCATCGGTGATGATCAGGAGTTCCATCAGATGGTCGTTGGCGGGAAACGACGTCGACTGGATGATATAGACGTCGGAGCCGCGGACGTTTTCCTGAATTTCGACGAAGATTTCCATGTCCGCAAACCGGCGGACCGTCGCCTTGGTCAGCGGCATATGCAGCCAGTTGGAGATTTCCTGGGCCAGCGCGGGGTTGGAATTGCCGGCGACCAGCTTGATCGAGCCGTTCTTGGCCGCCATTGACGCTTCTCCTCGCGCCTTGCTGGATACGACGTTCAGCATAGAAATCCTCGGGAACCGGCGCGTTTTGGTGAGCGAGGAGATATCAGGCAGGTGGCTCGGCTGGCAACCCGTCGCCCCGGTTTTCCCGGCGAAAAATAGGCCGTTACCGGACTATTCCGGGGCCAATTATTGGGCGCTGTAGCCCAGCGCCATCACGCTCACGGCACCCTGGACGGGTACGGTCTCTTCCACACTCGCGACTGCGGGACCGCGGCGCTCGGGGGCCGGCGCAGGCGCCGGATCGGGAGTTCCGTTAACCATGCCGGCGAGACCGCTGAAGCCGGCCTGCGCGATTTTGCGCAAGACCAGGTCGTCGGCCGCCGCCCAGGCATCGCGGTTGGCCTTGCCGGTGGCTTCTTCGCCGGAAAGCCGCAGCGCACGCTGCTGGTTGTTGTCGTAGACGTCCCAGACCCAGGCGATCACGGTCTTGCCGCGAACCACCTGCGCCGAGAGATAGCTGCGCACGCGATAGGACGCGCCGCCTTCGCGCGAGACGATCGACAGGTTGCGCAGCTTCGATTCGCTGTCGAGCACGCTGACCATGCGGTCGAACACCTGCGGCGGCGGACCGTCGATCGATTCGAACGCCACGGTGGGCCCGCCGCCCGCGCTCGTTGCCATCGCGTACGAGCCGCTGCCTGTCGCGCCGCCGCCTGCGCAGCCCCCGAGCGCGCAGGAAAAAACGGCAAGCAGCGCCGCGGCGATCATGGCGCGCGGGACTTGCAGGCACGACGCGGGCAGGGTGTTCCTCATGGTTCCCTGCGATATCGTTAAAATGCGTTAAGGTCTAGGGCAGCGGACGCATCGGCTCACCAAAAAGATTAAGTCGTGCTCGTCCCCGTTCACCTTGTTGTTGCCAGAATTGTTCAGCCCCGCAGGATTGGTCAATGCGATCCTTCGTTCTCGAAGGTTATGGCGCGATCGCCGACCATGTGCGCATTGCCGATGCCGGCCGCGTGCGGGGCAGGGTGGCGTTGCAGTGAACTAGGGAATTACTCTGCGGCCAGCGCGATCGCGTGGACGTGGCGGCCGTAGTCCGGCTCTTTCCGGTGCACCGAGCGACGGTAGCTGTAGAAGCGCTCGTCGGAATAGGTGTCGACGCCGATATCGTCGATCATCAGGATGCCGGCATTCTCCAGCCGCGTGCGGATGAAGCCGGCGAGGTCGAACATCGCATGGCCCGATCGAACCGAGGGGATGAAGAACACGCCATTCTCCGCGTCGGCATTCATGAAGCGCTCGACGAATTCGCTGCCGACTTCATAGGATTGCTGGCGGATCAAGGGGCCGATGGCGGCGACGATGCCGAAGCGGTCGGCGCCGAGCTTTTCCATCGCCTCGATGGTGGATTCCAGCACGCCGGTCAGCGCGCCCTTCCAGCCGGCATGGGCCGCGCCGATCACGCGTGCGCCGGCGTCGGCAAACAGGATCGGTCCGCAATCCGCGGCGGTAACGCCGATCGCGATGCCTTCGGTGCGCGTGACGAGGGCGTCGGCGCGGGGCTTGTCGCCCTGCCATGGTCCGGTCACCACCACGACATCGGGCGAGTGGATCTGGTGCGCGCTGAGCAAGTGCTCGGGCGCAACGCCCATCTGCTCGGCCATCCGGCGGCGATTTTCGGCGACATGAGCCGGATCATCGTTCGAGCCGAGGCCGCCATTGAGGCCTTCATAAATTCCACTGGATACCCCGCCCTCGCGGGTGAAGAAGGCGTGGCGCAGGCCGGGAATGGCCGCGAGCAGCGATGATCTGAACGTCATTCCGTCTCGTCTCCCGCGGCCTGCGGTTCGTCGCTGAGACCTGCGACCGAGGTGAGATTGGGCTCGGTGACCGCAATCACCTTGAACATCGATCCCATGCCGCCGCGACCGCTGTCGGTCAGGCGCTTCAGCGCGGCGGAAATATCGGCGGAAACTTCCGGCGTGGTTTTTCCCATCAGCGTGACGGCGCGCGTCTCGATGCCGAGCCGCTTGAGGAATTCACCCTGCGTCACCGGCCCGTGAACGCGTGCGCCGACGTCTTCTGCCGCGCGCGCCAGCGCCTGGAAATCGACATGGGCGGTGACGTCGGCCTGTCCTGGGTTTTTCAGCGGATCGGCAAAGCTGTGGCGGGCAATCGCCTGGAAAGTATCGCCGGCGTCGCTGCGCACATGGCCGTAATCGATGATCAGCGCCGCGCCGTCCTGGTGGCGAACCCGCGTTGCGATCTTCATCATCTCGTTGTCCGGCCGCCATTCGAACACGGCACCGACCGGAGCCGCGCGCACCAGCGGCGGCAGCAGCACCTCAAAGCGCGGTATCGGGTCGTCTGCGGCTGCGAATACCAGCTTGCCATCGGCGTCGAGGTTGACGACGCGCTCGTGCCAGCCGGTCTCGCGCTTCACCACCTGATGGATCGGCAGCACGTCGAAATATTCGTTGGCGAGGATGACCGCGGGACCCTCGGGCACGTCGTCGATGTTGTCGTGCCAGGTAATGTTGCGCACGCCGGATAGCGTCGCCCGCTGCTTCTCGCGCAGCACCGGATTGACCTCGACGAGGTCGACATGGAGCGATTGATAGAGCGGTGGCAGCACGCGGACCGCGCGCAGCACGTCCGCCATCATGGTGCCGCGGCCGGGACCGAGTTCGACCAGGCGCAGCGCAGGCGGCGAGCCGATCGCCTTCCAGACCGAGGCCGCCCACAGGCCGAGCAGTTCGCCGAACATCTGGCTGACCTCGGGCGCGGTGGTGAAATCGCCTTCGCGGCCGAGCGGATCGCGCGACACGTAATAGCCGTGCTCGGGATGCATCAGGCACAGCTCCATGTACCGCCAGACCGGCATCGGTCCTGACGATCTGATCAGCTTGTGGATCTCCGCCTGCAACGGTGAAAATTCGGTCACGGCCTGCCTTAAATCGACTTCTCTATATGCTGCGGCGTTCCGCGGCGCCATGCCATCATGATCAGGATGCCCCCGGCAATGATCATCGGCACCGATAACAGCATACCCATGGTCAGCCCGCCCCACAAAAATCCGAGCTGGGGATCGGGTTCGCGGAAAAACTCGCTGGCGATGCGCGCGAGCGCGTAGATCGCAATGAAGCTGCCGAGGATCAGGCCGGGCCGCTTCAGCGCGCCCATCCGGATCATGACAGCCAACACCGCAAACAGCAGGAGGCCCTCGAGCCCGGCCTCGTAGAGCTGGCTGGGGTGACGCGGCAGCGGCCCGCCATCCGGAAACACCATGGCCCAGGGCACGCTGGCATCCGCCGTTCGTCCCCACAACTCGCCCTTGATGAAGTTGGCGAGCCGACCGAGGAAAATTCCGATCGGAGCGACGGCAGTCGTGATGTCGCCAAGCGAAAGGATGGAGATATTGTTCTTGTGCGCAAACAGCATCACCGCCGCGACGCAGCCGAGAAACCCGCCATGGAAGGACATGCCGCCTTCCCATAGTTTGAGAATGGCGGCGGGATTCTGGATGAAGAAGGCCGGGTTATAGAACAGCACGTAGCCGGTACGGCCGCCGATGATGATGCCGAGCGTGACCCAGAGAATGAAGTCGTCGAGTTGCACCGGCGCGATCGGCGCCGGCCCGCCCCACAATTTCTCGCTCCTGATCAGCACGCGCGCATACATCCATCCGAGCACGATGCCGCAGATATAGGCCAGCGCATACCATCGGATCGCGAGCGGTCCGATCGAAATGGCGACCGGGTCGATTTCCGGAAAGGTAATGGTGAGGAAGGGCATCGTGCGGGATGTCTACTGCGCGAGGTTGCGGCGATAGAGCGCCAACAGCCGCTCCCAGTGCCGCTCGGCGGCGTCGCGGTTATAGACCGGCCGTTTCGGGAAGGCGAAGCCGTGATGGGTGTCGGGAAAGATCTCGACCTCGTTCTTCGTTCCCTGCATCGCCTGCTTCAACTTGTCGATGATTTCCTGCGGCGCGTAGATGTCGGTCTCGGCGCAGGCGAAATACAATTCGGCCTTGGTCTTCGATGCAGCCAGATGCGGGCTGTCTGCCTGGTCGGTCGCAAGATGCGTGCCGTAGATGGAAGCCGCCGCCTTCACGCGATCCGGGAACTGCGTGGCCGCGTTGACGGCGTAGCGGCCGCTCATGCAGTAGCCGACGGTGCCGACGATTTTCGTGTTTGCCGCTTCTTGCGTCTCGGCGAAGGCGATCAGGGCCTTGGTGTCATCCATCACCATGGGAATGTTGATCGAGTTCATGAAGCCGAACATCCGCTTGCGCTCGGGCGCCTCCGGATCCGGTGGAATTGGCCCGAGCTCCATGACGCCCGAACGGTAATAAAGGTTGGGCAGCATCACGTAATAGCCCGACGTGCCGAGGCGGCGCGCCATGTCACGCAGTTCCTCGCGGATTGCCGGAGCATCCATGTAGAAGATGATGACCGGGAAGGGCCCGCCGCGCTCGGGATGGGTGATGAAGGTCGTGGTCTTGCCGTCCTTGGTCGCAATATCGATCTGCTGGTCGATCATGGGCGTTTCTTTTTGCTTCGTGATTCCGGGGGCTGGCTTAAGTGTTCGATACGATTGCAAGGAAACCGCAGCATGACAAGGCGAACGGCCGTCACGTCGAGCCTTGAACCGCGCTCTTGAACGTTTCTCCCGGGATTGCCATTGTCTTGTCGTAGCGATCAATTTGCAGCGACCGGAGCGTTTTGAGATGACCCAGACCAGCAATCGGTTTTTCGACGAGATCGGCCGTTTGATGAACGACGCCGCCGGCGCCGCGCAGGGCGTCAAGCGCGAGGTCGATACGGTCATGCGCAACCAGGCCGAACGCATCCTGCGCGACCTCGATCTCGTCAAGCGCGAGGAGTTCGACGCGGTCAAGGACATGGCCCGCCTGGCGCGCGAGGAAAACGAGGCGCTCAAGAGCCGGATCGCGGCCCTGGAAGCCAAGCTCGGCATTTCGCCGGCTGCCCCGGATGCCGGCAGCCTGAAGGCGGACGGGTAGGAGTTTTTCTTCACCAATCGTCATGGCCGGGCTTGTCCCGGCCATCCACGTCCTTCGTCGCGGCGGCAAGGGCGTGGATGCCCGGTCCAAGACCGGGCATGACGGCTTGAGGGGAGGGGCACTAGCCCTTAAACCCGCAGAAAAATCCCTTCATTTCCTTGTCATTTCGCCCCTTTGGGGCTAAAAGCCCGCCACGTCCGCAGCCCCCGCACCCCTGGAGGCTTGCTGTGGGACGCCAACGGGCCGCGATGCGGCCTTTAACTTTTTAGAAAACAAGGACTTAGCACGATGGCGACCGTCAAGGAATTGAAGGCGACCGCACGTCCGCAGAGCGGCAAGGGGGCCGCCCGGGCAGAGCGTCGCGCCGGGAGAGTGCCCGGAGTGATCTATGGCAACAACCAGCCCCCCGTGACCATTTCGGTCGACGACAAGGAACTGCGCCAGCGCATCCTGGCCGGCCGGTTCCTGACCACGCTGTTCGACATCGACCTCGAAGGCAAGAAGCACCGCGTGATTCCGCGCGACTTCCACCTCGATCCGGTGAAGGACTTCCCGCTGCATGTCGACTTCCTGCGGCTGGGCGAAGGCGCGACCATCCGCGTTAGCGTTCCCCTGCATGTCGTCAACGGCGAAACCTCGCCCGGCGTCAAGCGCGGCGGCACCGTCAACATCGTCACCCACACCATCGATCTTGAGTGCTCGGTCGAGAACATTCCGCAGTACATCGATGCCGACGTCGGCGCGCTGGAAATCAGCCACTCGCTGCATCTGTCCGAGATCAAGCTGCCGGCCGGCGTGAAGGCGCTGTCGCGTGAGGACGCGACGCTCGTCACCATCGTGCCGCCGTCCGGCTACGCCGAAGAACAGAAGGCTGCGGCGGCTGCCGCGGCTGCCGGCACGGCTGCTCCGGCGGCGGGTGCCGCTCCGGCCGCTGCTGCCGCGCCTGCGGCAGGTGCTGCAGCTCCGGCGGCGGCCGCCAAGGCGCCGGCGGGCGGCGACAAGAAGAAGTAAGCAGCGGCAGGGATGCCGCGCCATGCGCCTGTTTGTCGGTCTCGGTAACCCCGGTTCGAAATACGCGAACAACCGGCACAACATCGGCTTCATGGCCGTCGATGAAATTGCGCGGCGTCACGGTTTCGCACCGTGGCGCCGCCGTTTTCAGGGCGAGACTTCCGAAGGCACGCTCGATCGCGAGAAGGTCGTTCTGCTGCGGCCGACCACCTACATGAACGAGTCCGGGCGCGCGGTTCAGGAAGCTGCGAACTTCTTCAAGCTCGGCGCTTCCGACGTCACCGTGTTTCAGGACGAACTCGAACTGCCGCCGGCAAAAGTGCGCGTCAAGGTCGGCGGCGGTATCGCCGGCCACAATGGGCTGCGCTCGATCACCTCGCATATCGGCAACGACTATCGCCGGGTGCGGCTCGGGATCGGTCATCCCGGCATCAAGGAAATGGTTCACAGCCACGTGTTGTCGGACTTTGCGAAGAGCGACCGGGCCTGGGTGGAAGCCTTGTGCGCGGCGGTTGCCGACAATGCCGGCTTGCTGGCGGCGGGGCACGACTCTTCGTTTGCGAACAAGGTGCATCTGGCGCTGCAGGCCAAGGGAATTTTTGACAAGGCAGACGACGGGAAGCAGGGCTGACTTTTCGCGTCACTGCCCCGACGTGATGCCCGGCCTAAAGCGCGAAGCGCGTCTTCGCGCAGATGTGCCGGGCATCCACGTCTTCCTTGCCAGCACGAGACAAGACGTGGATGGCCGGGACGAGCCCGGCCATGACGAAGAGAAATAGTTGAGGACACGATGGGATTCAAATGCGGTATCGTCGGCCTGCCCAATGTCGGCAAGTCGACGCTGTTCAACGCGCTGACCGAGACGGCCGCGGCGCAGGCGGCGAATTATCCGTTCTGCACCATCGAGCCGAATGTCGGCGAGGTCGCGGTGCCCGATCCCCGGCTCGACAAGCTATCGGCGATCGCGGGCTCGGCGCAGATTATCCCGACGCGGCTGACCTTCGTCGATATCGCCGGCCTCGTCCGCGGGGCCTCCAAGGGCGAAGGCCTCGGCAACCAGTTCCTCGCCACCATCCGCGAGGTCGATGCGGTCGCGCATGTGGTGCGGTGTTTCGAAGATTCCGACATCACCCATGTCGAAGGCAAGATCGCACCGCTGGCCGATATCGAAACCATCGAAACCGAGCTGATGCTCGCCGACCTCGACAGTCTGGAAAAGCGGGTCGATAACCTCGCCAAGAAGGCCAAGGGTAACGACAAGGATGCCAAGGAAGCGCTCGATCTCGTCAATCGCGCCCTGGTGCTTTTGCGTGACGGCAAGCCCGCGCGCTTTCTCGAGCGCAAGCCTGAGGAAGAGCGCGCCTTCGGCATGCTCGGTCTGCTGACCTCCAAGCCGGTGCTCTACGTCTGCAACGTCGAGGAAGGCTCGGCCAAGGAAGGCAACAGCTTTTCGCAGCAGGTGTTCGAGCACGCCAGGAAGGAAGGCGCGGTTGCAGTCGTGATCTCGGCCAAGATCGAATCCGAGATCGCAACCCTGTCACGCGAGGAACGCGCCGAGTTTCTCGATACGCTCGGCCTGGAAGAGGCCGGCCTCGACCGCCTGATCCGCGCCGGCTACCAGTTGCTCGACCTCATCACCTATTTCACCGTCGGCCCGAAGGAAGCCCGCGCCTGGACCATCCACCGCGGCACCAAGGCGCCCGCGGCGGCCGGCGTCATCCATACCGATTTCGAAAAGGGCTTTATCCGGGCCGAGACCATCGCCTATCCCGACTACGTCGCGCTGAGCGGCGAAGCCGGCGCCCGCGACGCCGGCAAGCTCCGGCTGGAAGGCAAGGAATATGTCGTCGCCGACGGCGACGTGATGCATTTCAGGTTCAATAACTGAAATATTACCGTGGATGCGGACCCGTAGGGTGGGCAAAGGCGCACCGCGCCGTGCCTACCATCTTTCCATCAGCGCGAATGGTAGGCACGCTACGCTTTGCCCACCTTACGATTCCAGCGTGATTACCGCATCCCGCCCTGGTCACGGATTGCGCCGAGATGTTCGTTGATACGGAAGACGATCAGGATGAATTCCGCGGCGATGCGCGAAAACACCACGCCGACCACGACGCCGGCGATTGCGGACAACAGCATAATGAATCCGCCGAACGGGCTGATCGCCATCATGGCAAGTGCCGAAAAGATCCCGGACAGGCCGAACAGCACGATCAAGCCGATGACCAGCCAATAAAAAGTCTTGATGATCGTGGGCGTAATGAAACGATCCCACTGAAACAGGTCCTGAAAATCGAACATCGGTGGCCCTCCCCGGCGAGTCAAATAACCTGGTCCCCAGATAACACAGGGCTAACCCCGAAAACTGCTTCGGGCAAGCCGAGGTCGAGCACCGCGGGCGGCACTCTCTCCCGGCGAACGAGCCATGCGAGTGGGCGGGTTGAGATTGCCGCAAATAACGGCCACATTCGGGCTTGCCCACAGCCAATCCTCAATTCCCAGACATGACCACGCTGACTTTCGAAGACTTCAAGCCCGGCCATTTCGGCACGTTCGGACCACGCCATGTCACGCGCGAGGAGATCTTGGCCTTCGCCGCCGAGTACGACCCGCAGCCGATGCATCTGGACGAGGTTGCCGCCAACGCGTCGATGCTCAAGGGGCTGTCCGGTTCGGGCTGGCATCTCGGCTCGCTGATGATGCGAATGCTGTTCGACGGCTTTATCGGCCGCACTGCCTCGCTCGGCTCGCCCGGTGTCAATGAAATGCGCTGGCTGGCGCCGCTGCGTCCGGGCGACGACCTGACGCTGGATGTCGACGTCGCGGAGGCCAGGATTTCGAAGAGCCGGCCCGAGACCGGAATCGTGACCTTCAAGGGCACGATCCGCAATGCGGCGGGGGTCGTGCTGTGCGAGATGGAGTCGCCGATCATGGTGCGCCGGCGCTTCGAGGGGGGAGCGGAGTAGCAATGCGTTTCTTCGAGGATATCGAGATCGGCGCCCGGCGCGAGTTCGGTTCGTTTACTTTTACCGCCGACGACATCAAGCGGTTTGCTGCGCAGTTCGATCCGCAGCGCTTTCACCTCGACGAGGAGGAGGGACGCAAATCCCTGTTCGGAGGGCTGGCCGCGTCGGGCTGGCACGTCGCGGCGGTGTGCATGAAGCTGCTGGTCGCCGACGGCAAGCGCCTGTCGGCGGAAGCCGCCGCGCGCGGCGAGAAGGTCGCGGTATGGGGGCCGTCGCCCGGTTTTCGCGAATTGCGCTGGATCAGGCCGGTGCTGGCGGGCGATACCATCAGCTTTTCCAATCAGGTGGAGACCAAGCGGACCTCGGAGAAGCGTCCCGAATGGGGCATCCTCCAGGCCCGCAATACCGGCATCAACCAGCGCGGCGAAGCCGTGTTCTCGTTCCTCGCCACCGCCTTCGTGCCGCGGCGGGGTGGTGGTTAATGGTAGCCCGGCGCATGGTTAGCGAAATGTTCCGTTAGGGCTTCGTAATCCATGACTCCGCGCAACTGATTTTTTGCTAACGCATTTTGAACTTTCTGCCTGCCATAAGCGTCTCAGGGGAAGTACCGAGGGGATGAACATGGCAGATCGCAGCAGCCTGAAATTCGTCGGCTTTGTCTTCGCAACCGTCACAATGGCGGTAATGCTCACCGCCACCATGGTGGTGAAGTCCTACGCCGACGGCGTCTACACGATCGAGGAAACCTCGTTCGTGCGGCAGTAATTGCGGATTGGATAGTTACGAGCGCTGAAGAAAGTTCAGCGGCTCCAGAGCAGCGTCATTGCCACGACCGCGAACGTCAGCAGTCCGACGAAGCGGATCACGAGCGTGCCCATGCTACGGGACGACTGCCGCATCGGCATTGAATCGATGTTGTCTGGCTGAACGTTTTGCATCGCCGCTGTGTCCTTAAAAAGGTGCCTGTCGCCACGTGACGACGTCCGTCCTTGGACGCGACCGTGCTTATAAAGTTCAGATCGAACACAGCCAAACAAAACCGCCGCGCTCCGTTACGGAACGCGGCGGAGTGTTAGATTTTTGCAACGATCAGATCAGGCGTTACGCAGGCCGTCGGCAGCGCGCTTCCACTGCGTGACGTTGTCGGCGATCATGCGCGTCGACTTCATCGCCGCCTGGCTGAGCTGGGCGTAGCCCGAGATCTCGCGCTGAACGCGCTGGCCTTCGGCGTGCAGCAGGTCGCGGAGGCTTTCGAGTTCGGAAATCAGCTTCTCGATTTCCGCAAGCGAAGTGCCGGCGACGCGCTGGATCAGCGAATTGACGTTGTTGACGGTGGCTTCCGCATTGGCGTCGAGCGGCGCGGTGTCCGGAGCAACTGCGGGGCGGCGCAGATAGGCGATATCGTTGCGAACGAAATCACGGATGCCAGCCTCGACTTCGGAGACGGCGGCGAGATCGTTGTCGACCTCCGTGGTTGCATCAGTCTGTTCGGGACGAATGGTAGCGTTCATCGGCTATTCCTCTGTTTCGCTTTCAGGCGAGCGCGGACAGTCCCCCGCACGACGAAGTGGAGCGGGCCTCATCTGTCCCGCCGATTTTGACCGCATCTTGGCCAATCTGCGGCAATGGTCGTTCATTCTCGCGCGTTAACCTTAAACGGCTGAAAACCCCCGCCAAATCGGGCGATTTCGCCCTTTTACCAGCTCCGTTTGAAGCCCGCGCTGAGGCTCTTGCTGGCGACGCCCGAGGGCGTTTCGCCGATCGAGCCGGAGATGGTGACGCCGTCGAACAGCTTCTGCTCGGCGCTGACCTTGCGCAGCCACTTGTCGTCGGAGGTCGACAGCGTCTGGCCGGCGGTGAAGCTGGTGCCGGTATCGGCAATGCTGAGCCGTGCCGACTGGTCGGTCTCGTGGCTGCGGGTGGGATGGCTGACGATGCCGGGCACCGGCACGATGCCCTGCTGGATCAGGTTGTAGTCGTTTCGCAGCGTCAGCGAATATTGCTCGCTGATCGGCAGCGACTTGCTCAGGGAGGTGCCGAGCTTGCTCTGCTCGGATCCGGGATCGACGCGGGCTTCGACCGCGGTCTGGTCCCAGATCGAGGCCACGCCGGGAGCGGTGATCGCAGCCCAGGCGGTGCCGGACGATTGCGGCAGGCTGCCGCCATTGGCCAGCTGTTCCGAGAGCAGTTCTGATGTCGTTGCCGTGCCTTGCCGGGCGACGGTCATGTCGGCGCCGATGCGCGTATCCCAGAACGGCGAGATCGATTGCTTGACCGACACCGCGGAGGTGCCGTTCGCTCTCTCATTGGCGGACCATGACGCGTCCGCACTGGCAGCGCCCTTCGACGAACTGCCTCCCTTCGTCATCAGGTCGGTCAGCGTCGATGCGTCGACATTGAGCTGACTCCAGTCGAGCTTGTCGACGTCGATGTCCTTCATGATGTCGACGTCGTTGACGCTGGGAGCCGCCTCGGTCTCTTCGGCCTCCTGCGTCTCCGGTTCGTCATCCGCCGGCGGCGTTTGCGCCGCTGCCGTCAGCATCGTAGCCAAACTTACGCCGGCCACCAGCAATGGCAGCCGCGCCCAGCCAAATCGCATTTTCGGAATCATTGCCCGCCCGCATTCCAAGTCGCGCCCAGAATGCGTTCGCTCTGTTGCTAAATTATGGCGGGTGTGAGTGAACGCGGTCAAAAGTCCTCGTCATGCCCGGCCTTGTGCCGGGCATCCACGTCTTCGGACTCTGCGCACTCAAGACGTGGATGGCCGGGACAAGCCCGGCCATGACGGAGAGACAATCGACGGATTACACCGCCATTCGCGGCAGGTTGATCGGATAGCCCACGGTCTGCTCGACCAAATCGAACGTATCGACCAGCACGCGGAAGTTGGTCAGGCGGCCGGCCTTGAACTGCGCGAAATGGGCGATGCGCAGGCTGATCGGCTTGTTCGAATCCAGCGCCGTCAGCGAATAGCGCATCATCGAGGAAGCCGAGTCCACGCCCAGCATGATCGATTCGCGGTCGAAGCGGTGGACGCGAAAATTATCTGCGATCTGCCTGATGACATCGATCACGGCAGCCTTGCCGCGGCGCGAGCCGAAGAACGGATACATGTCGATCGGTCCATAGATCGCCCAGTCGACGTCCTCGTCGAGTACGGCTTCAAGATCGGCGGGCTGGCGTTCATTGATCGCGCGATGCAACGCGCGCGAAAAACGCCAGAGACTATGCTCTGTCATTTTGATCTGGTCCTTGGAACTGGAATTTAAAAAACGGCAAGCGCGCCCAACAGGGCGTCTTCATCGACGCCGGGCCGACATGCCGAACTACTGTTGCAGCCAGAAATAGGGCAGTTCGGCCAAAACACAATTGCCGTTTCTGCATTGCACAAATGCGGCGGTTTCGGCCACTTTTAGCGGTCGTGGCGGCGCACCGGCTCGCGTTCGATGGCGATTTCGGCATCGCGGATGGCGATGATGCCGAACAGCAAGGCGCCGCCGATACCGCCGATCGCGGCCCCCAGCGGCATGAAGGTGAAGAATACCAGCATCCCGCTATAGCCTTCAAAACTCGTGGTTTTAAAGACTTCGATCCAGACCAGCCCGGCCCCGATGCCAAGCGCGGCGCCTCCCAGAATGCCCAGCGCCAAACCAAGCAAAGCCAGCAACGCGATCTTCATTAGGTTCTACATGCCCGCAAACAGCCTTGTGGTGTGTCACGGCCGCCGCGATCAGGTTCAATGGTGCCGGGAAAATGAGCGCTGGGGATGCGCTGCCTGTTGATGCGTCATTGCGCAATGATGCATGGCCGCTGTCGTGTCAAGCGCAGGCCCGGATTGACGACCGCGCTAGATCGGGTCGGGCCGCCGGCCGGTCAGGATCGCGGCGATGTCGCGCTCGAGCAATTGTTGCACCAGGTCGAAGGTGTCGATGATTTCCCTGATGTGGCTGATCTTGCCGTCGCGCAGCGTGTAGAAGCCGGCGATGTCGAACTGCACCATGCGTTGGTTGATGTTCTTGCGGAAGAACACGCGGATGAAGGCGGCCGCCTTGTCGCCCTCGGTGACCAGCATCGGCACCTCGCAGCGCAGCTCGGAATAGCGGGCGCGCACCGCATTCCACATCTCGCGCAGCTCGGCCTTGCCGCGGCGATGGCCCATATGCGGAAGGATGTCGATCGGGGCGTTGGCGAGGGATTCGCAATCGTCGGTGCAGCGCTCCAGCGCGGCTTCGACGTCGCCGGAATACAGGACGTTGAGGAAATCCAGCACGCGCTGGCGATTTGATCCCTCGGTCATTCGCCCACCTACCTGTGTTCGAGCCGGCTTTTGCGGGCCGTATCCATTGTGAACGGAACGGCACAACTAACAATCGGCAAAAGGGCTTAAAGTATTCTGAAAGGACTTTGACGCGCTTGCCCGGCGGAAGGTTCAGCAGCGGCCGGACGGCCCGGGCCTGCGGTAGGCCATCACCGTTCCCGAGGCGGTGCGGCTTCCGCAGCGCCGCTCGCAACGCCGGCCACGCTATTTTCGGGTAACCATAGCGGCGCATGTTACCGCTTGCCGAACTCCGCTTCCGGCGCGGCCTTGCTGGTGGTGAGATCGATCACGAACCTTGCCTTCTTCTCGTGGCCGGGCGGGACATAGGCTTCGCTGGGTCCCAACTCGCCAAACAGCTGCTTCGGCTTCGGAAAGCCCTTGGTGCATGCGGTCTCGATCGTTGCCTTGTCGGCATGGGCGATTTCGACGGCGACCGTATCGGGTCCCGGTCCGGCGCCGAGCCTGGCGAAGCCGAAATATTTCGATGTCTCCTTGCAATCGACGACGTTGGACCCGTAGGCGCCGACGGCATCCTCTCCGGTCACGAAATAGTTCAGGGACATATCGATTGTCTTGGAGAAGTCGCGGGTGAACACCATTTCGGCGACGCCGGACTCGAGGTGGCCTTGCCCGATATGGCCGGTGATGCAGATCAGGCGGTCCTGCTTGTCGTTCCGCACAAGCGTGATGCAATCGTTCACCTGAAGTCCCGGCTGATATCCGTTGAAGATGGCGCCGCCGTCCTTCTGCTCGAAGATAACTGAGCCGCCGAAATCATTGGCATGGGCTTCGCAGCCGCTCTCATAGCTGACGACGAGAAGCGTGCTGCCGTCGGCGAGGAATTTGCCGCTGTAACGATCCGGCCGCAGCTTGACGTCGCAGCGCTTGCGGCCGGGATAGGCCTTGGCCCGCCTGCAGGACGATCCCTTGATGTCGGCGGCATCGCAGAACGTTGCGAGCAATGGGCGGTCGGGGTTCGGCGCCTTGTCTTTGGCTTGCGCGAAGGCCGGTGGACTCACGAGTGCGAACAGGATCGCCGCGCCGATTGTTTTCAAGAGAGTCTCCATGGTGGCCGCAGGTGAAGCACTAAACCGGTTTTCGCGGTTGGCGACAATGCGCGGATTCAAATGTCAAACAGCTCTCGCCTGTCGTCACCCGCGGAGGCGGGTGACCCGGCATTCCAGAGACGCCAGTGCTTGAACCGAGACGCCGCGGCGTACTGGATGCCCCGCCTGCGCGGGGCATGACAATGGAGTAGACGCGTTCTCGCATTCTCGCGGCACATTGCGCCCGAGCTTTGCGATCTTCGTTGCCCTCGAAATCGAAGAGGGCGCAGGGAAGGCCGGGTGCCCATGACACCCGCAGTCGTGCGCACAGGGGGGCACACGGCGGACTGCAGGTGCGCCGGAACACCCGGCCTTCCCTGCGCAATGGTTTTAACGGCTTATGGCGCGCTCTTCCCGGAGCCGAATTCCTTTGGTCTCCGTCGCTGACGGATTGACGATCGATCGAAGCCCGGTCGGGCCCGACAGATCTCCGCCAGCTTGACACCAGCCACGGGTGCCAGAACCACACGCCTTTGCCGTACGCGGCTTCCTCGACCAGAACTTTCCAATCGGCCCGCATGCTGCCAGACCAGAATTCTGGTTGAAGCGTTTAAGCGCCGTTCGTCGCGCACCGTTCGATCGCTCACAGGACAAAGCCCGCCCTGCAACCACCTGCGCGCCCGACGCTGCCGCGTCCACCGCATCCCGCGCCCAACGTCCGTGACGATCGCGATACGCCCCTCCAGCGGGTGCGGGATGGCCGGAGTTGTAGGGGTGATTTGGGGTAATCGCGAAGCAGATTATTTTCGTTGGCAGCACTGGACCAAGCCATGCCTGATTTGCCCGGCAAGCCACGCAATCTCTAGTAGTTCTTTCGCGGGGCTGCCCGGGCTCACCACGCGTTCGATGCTTGAGGCAGCGTGACGCCGGTCACGGCAGAGCGGCGGCGCGCAGGCGGCCGTCGCGGTGGCGAGGTAGAGCGTGAATCCGCGTCCGACTCGGGACGCATTCAGCCCAGGCTTTGGCAGCAATCGCTCTACAGGTACGGCAATCGCTCTGGCGCAGCCGCAGCTCCGATCCGTTAAATCATCAGGGTGCCCACATCCAACCGGACGGAGAAAAAGATGATCGGGAAAAGCATCGTCAGCCCCCGTGCGATCGCACCTGTTTCCGCGCGCTGGACCGCCATATCCGGCTTCGCTCGCAGGACAGCCGAGACAGTCTCCGATTTCGCCAGCGTCGTTCACAACCTGGTTCTGGATGTACGCGATAGCTATCGGCCCGAGCTGCACTACATGCGTGGCCCCGGCCCGAAATGGTGCGCCAAGCATCAGCCTTGGCCAAGATCCTGATGATAGGCCGGCCACGCGCGCCAAAGCTGTTGGCGGCTTTCGGAACGACCAGCGTCGTGGTAGCTACGCCGCGCGGCGATGGGCCGCGTTTCAACCAACGGGGGCATGCCATGTGCAAGCATCGCGATCTCGAAAACCTCCCCAGCTTTCAGCATCACGCGTAAGCGGCGGAAGTCCTTCCCTTCGGAAACCCATGTCAAACGCGGGCGGCGTGTCGTCCACGGCGATGTCGAGCTGATCGAAAAGCTCGGCCGCAATGACCTGTGTCCGTGCGGCTCCGGACGCAGGTTTCAAGGCCTGCTGCATGCAGTCCGGTGCATATGACGGGTCGAACCGGGATTATTACTTTTAGGGAGTAGCCGCAGATCGCGGTGATCCAACCACGCGTCATTCCGGGGCGCTGCGAAAGCGGTGAGCCCGGGATGGCTTTCCGCAAATCGTGCTTACCCTCAAAACGGGAGCCGTACGGTTTGTTTCCGTTCGGCTATGCCCGAATGCAATCTTCCGCAAGGAAACTCATGATCCGATCGAGGTTGATTGAGAAGCGAACCTTAGCCGTCCAACTCACGACGCTCGTCTGCAGCGGTATTTCCAACCAAACGTTTGACGCCGAGCTGTTGCGCTTTTGCCACCTCATTTCAAGCGCGCCGTGCCTATAACGTCCCTGGGGGCAATCGGCATGTTCGACATATACGTTCGTGGAAAAGGCGAGCTTCTGGTTATCCGACGAGGAGCGCCACTGCCTGCGGGATTAGCAGGCGGCTGGAGGAAGAAGCGGGCGGCGCGCGCTGTTAGCGCCGAGATAAGCGGCGTGGTTATGCGGGAGGGCTTCTACACACGCCCACAGATGTCGCTGATCCATGCTCCCATGGACGTCCGAGCCAGTTAGAGACGGAACGCCTTGGGTTGGAAATCGATGAAGGGGGGCGCGCTTATCGCGCTCGGCGAATTTGGGCGGGTCACCAGCGGCATCTCCCAACTCCGATCTAACATTTGTTAGTTCAGCTCCCTGTTCTCCGTGCCACCGTCACGGAAAATTAAGACAGGCAGGGGACGATGAAGGATTATCAAATCCATCTGGAGAAGCTGCGTAAAGACGCGGCCGAATGCGCGCTTGTCAGGGACCTGGCTGCCGACAAAGCGAAGCGTGAAATGTTCGACCGGCTTGCGCGGCATCTGGAGCAATTAGCCGACGAGGTTGAGCGTGTGATGAATGCTCGAAAGACCGGCTCAATGTAGCGGATGCGAGTATGCGGGCAAAGGCGCTACTCGTTCTGCTGGGTGCCACCGCGTTCGCGGCTTACACTGCAGGCCGCCACAGCAGTTCCGTTAATACGCCAGTCGCAGCGGCCGCGCCGCCACGGCCCCCCGTCGCCAAGTCCGTCGCCTTCACGGCGTCTGTATCGCCACCTGTTGCAGCGGCCGCGACCTCAAGCGTTACCAACAATCCGGCCCACACCATCAAGGCGCCAGCCGAGAAGGCGACGGCCAGCCATGCCCCGGAGAAGGCTGCACCGCCGGAGATCAAGCGCAAGCTGAGGTCGCACTGACTGCCGCGGCGATCGCCGCCAATCCTCATCAGGGCGAGCCGTTGTCCTGACGACATGCGCAACGGGAACAGCTTGCGGCTCGCGGAATGCCTGTTCCCCCGGTGGCTCAGTTTTTCACGAGTTCCAGCCGGGGAACCGAAGTTGCCGAGCTTTGCGCCCAGACAATGCCATGAACCTGACCAAGCCTGTCGCAAGCTTCGCGCATCACGCAAAGCGATCCAGATCGATTTGCTCGAACCCAGGGGTGGACATGAAGTATGTGACGGGATTCCTAGTGGCAATTCTGCTAATTCTGAATGTGCCGGAGGCAAGTTCTGCAGTACGCATCACGAATGACCGGGGCGGTCAGATCGGGACTTACATCATCAAATATCAGCGCCTCGCCTCATCGGGCGAATCCGTGATTATCGATGGCCTCTGTGCGTCGGCATGCACCATGGTTCTCAGCGCGCTCCCTCCCGACAGAATCTGCGTAACTCCGCGCGCGACGCTCGGCTTCCATGCGGCCTGGAATTTCGGCGCCAATGGCCGCACCTTCACTGATCCCGAAGCAACCTTGATGCTGTACTCGACCTATCCAACGCCGGTGCGCCGCTGGATCGCTCGCAGGGGCGGTCTCACGCCTCACACGATCTTTTTGAGCGGGAGGTCGCTGCAGGGGATGTATCGATCGTGCTGATCGGGCACGCGGTACCAGCGAGCTTCAATGCACGTGTCTGTTTTTCTTGCTGAGCGGACATCGTCGAACTGACTGAGAAGCTCGCAGCAATGGCCTATGCTCGTGCGGCTCCGGACGCAGGGTTCAAGGCCTGCTGCAGGAGGCCCGGTGTCGAGGCAACTCGTAACGTCGGTGTCCTTTCCCCTCAGGACGCAGGGATAAAGTACAACTGGTTCAACGTCGTGTTGTCGTTTTTTTGCGATGGGGCTTACCCTGGATCTGGTCTTGTTCGTTCAGCCTTGATGGGGCGATCCTTCATCGCGTGCGATAGCGGCAGGTTATGCGATTCTTGTGCTAAATTGGCCCAGGCGGGGAGGAGCACCCGGTGTGGCAGAATCTACGAAGGCAGGTTCAGCATGAGCTATCCACCGGCATCGACCTGACGCGGTGGGTTGGCCCGATTGGGCTCGCTGTCGCGGTCGGCATCGTATATTTCGTGGCGGCGCGGCTTAGCCTTGCTCTGCTGACCAAACCAGAGGGTGTTGCCGTTTTCTGGCCAGCCGCAGGTGTGTCCGCCGGCGTCCTGATCGCGCTCGGGTCCAGGGCGCGATGGCCGGTCGTTGTCGGCACCATGGCTGCAACCATCGCGGCGAATCTCTTTGGCGACCGGAATCTCGCGAGCGCCGTTCTCTTTGCCTTATGCAATGCAGGGGAAGCGGTGCTCGCGGCGTGGCTCATTGAGCGTTACTTCGGTTCGGATTTCAGACTGGACAAGCCGCTCAACGTGCTGGGATTGGCAGCGGCAGCGATCGTTGGGGCCGCTGTCTCGGGCATCGGCGGGGCCATAGCCTACAAACTGTTTCACAGCACGACGACGTCGATGTTGACGACATGGCAGCACTGGTTCGCATCGGACGGACTGGGAATAATCACGGTTGCACCGTTACTGATAGAGCTTGCCGCAGCCTCGCGCGACCGGCCGTCGCTGAGTGAACTCGCCGAAGGCGCTTTGGCGGTCGCCACGCTTGCCCTGGCCAGTGGACTTGCGATTTTCCTGCATTCGGAGCTGTTGGCGACCATTGGGCCGGTTGCCGTGTTGCTCGCGCCGCTGCTGTGGCTTGCGGCTCGTTGCCAGCCGGTTTTTGCCGCGGCAGCCGCCTTCATTGTCAGCCTTTCAATCGTTTGGACGACCACCTTTGGCATTGGCTATTTCGGTAATCCGGCTCTTTCAGTGGCCGAGCGCGTCATGGCGGCCCAGGTCAGCATTCTGCTTGTGACGGTCAGCGCATCGATTCTTGCCGCGCTGTTTGCTGAAATCCGGGAGAAGAGGAGGTTGGCCGAAGCAGCTCTGCTCGCCAGCGAAACGCAACGCTATCTCATCGAAACCCAGAGGCTAGCCGCACTCGGCCGTCTCGTCGCGGGGGTTGCACACGAGATCAATACCCCGGTCGGCATCAGCCTCACGGTGGCCTCGACGCTCGCGCACCGCTCCGCGAGCTTCGCCAACCAGATCGTCTCGGGCCCGGTGCGCCGTTCCCTGCTTGCAGACTTCACTGACTCTTGTCGCGATGCTGCAAACCAGCTCGTCGCGAATCTCCAGCGCGCCGGAGAACTGATTCAATCATTCAAACAAGTCGCCGCCGATCGCAGCCACGCTGATCGGCGCACCTTTGACCTCAAGCTTGCGACCGAGCAGATCGTGGCCAGTGTGCGGCCGGGCCTGCCGAAATCTCGAGCTTCGCTTGCGCTCGAGATACCCTCCGACATCACCCTCGACAGCTATCCGGGCGCTTACGGGCAGGTGCTGACCAACCTCATCTTCAACGCCGTCACTCACGGCTTCACCGATGGACCTGGCGGACACATGCTGATCAAGGCGCGTCGCCTTGGCATGGAACAGGTCGAGATCATTTTCTCGGATGACGGTAGCGGCATTCCGGAGGAAGTTCAGCGTCACGTCTTCGATCCGTTCTTCACCACCCGACGTGCGCAGGGCCGTACCGGGCTCGGCCTGTACATCGTCCATAATCTTGTGACGCAACAGCTCGGCGGTCGAATCACCCTCGTCTCCGCTTTGGGCAAGGGCACGACCATTTACATGACACTTCCCGTGCTCGCCTCCGGTCAGGCAGAGCCAACCAACACGGCCGGGCACCTCAAGACATAGTCGATGGCGCTGCCGTCGCGGGTGGCGCGGTACGGCGACTGCAAGACAGCGATCGCCGATCGACTATCTCTTCTTCCACCCACCCCGATGCCCTGGTGCACCTCCGCTCGATCGCGGCGCCGGCCCGAACTCCTGGCCTGACTGGCGCGAGTCCGTTGGCTGGAAGATCTTGCTGCCGCTGGCGATCTCCGGCTTGCGCGGCTTGGCGCCGCCGGGGCGGTACGGCAGGGATTCCGGGCCGTGCATTTCGTCGAGGTGGGGTTTGTGGACCTTGGAGCTGGAGGGACTCGGGGAGGAGGGCGCGCCGCTGCGGCTGGATTTCAGGGCGGCCTGCACACCCTTCTTCTTCATGGCGCTCACCGGCAGGTTGGCGGCGTCCCCGTACTTCTTCGTGCCGGCATAGGCGCCGGCCTGCTTCTGCACATTCCGCTGCTTCGCCGTGGGGTCGTCGACCACAGCCATTTCCGTCGCGCGCAGGCGTTTGACCTCGTCGCGCAGTCTGGCGGCTTCCTCGAAATTCAGGTCGGCGGCGGCTTCGCGCATGCGGGTTTCTAGGTCGGAGAGAACCGCTTCGAAGTTGTGGCCGATGCTGATGACGTCATCCGCCATGCCGCCGTCGCCGATTTCGACCAGCACGTGATCGCGCTCGTAGACGGAGTTGAGGATGTCGCCGATCGATTTCTTCACGCTCTCCGGCGTGATGCCGTTGGCGGTGTTGTATTCGACCTGCTTTTCGCGGCGGCGGTTGGTTTCGGCGATGGCGCGCTCCATTGAGCCGGTCATCTGGTCGGCGTAAAGGATTACCTTGCCGTCGACGTTGCGCGCGGCGCGGCCGATGGTCTGGATCAGCGAGGTCTCGCTGCGCAAAAAGCCTTCCTTGTCGGCGTCGAGGATCGCGACCAGCGCGCATTCGGGAATGTCGAGGCCCTCGCGCAGAAGGTTGATGCCGACCAGCGCGTCGAAGGCGCCGAGGCGAAGGTCTCTGATAATCTCGATGCGTTCGATGGTGTCGATATCGCTGTGCATGTAGCGGACGCGGATGCCCTGCTCGTGCAGGTATTCGGTGAGGTCTTCCGCCATGCGCTTGGTCAGCACCGTGATCAGCGAGCGGTAGCCGGCCGCGGCCGTAGCACGGACTTCGCCGACGAGGTCGTCGACCTGGGTGCGGGCCGGACGAATATCTACAGGGGGATCAATGAGTCCGGTGGGGCGGATCACCTGTTCGACGAACACGCCGCCACTTTCGTTCAGCTCCCAGCCGCTCGGCGTCGCCGACACCGCGACCGATTGCGGGCGCATCATGTCCCATTCCTCGAACCGCAGCGGACGGTTGTCCATGCAGGAGGGCAGGCGGAAGCCGTATTCGGCGAGCGTCGCCTTGCGGCGGAAGTCGCCGCGGAACATGCCGCCGATCTGCGGCACGGTGACGTGGCTCTCGTCGGCGAACACCAGCGCGTTGTCGGGCACGTATTCGAACAGCGTCGGCGGTGGCTCGCCGGGGCGGCGTCCCGTGAGGTAGCGCGAATAGTTCTCGATGCCGGCGCAGCTTCCGGTCGCCTCCATCATTTCGAGGTCGAAGGTGGTGCGCTGCTCCAGCCGCTGCGCTTCCAGCAGGCGGCCCTGGTTGTTGAGCTCGTCGAGCCGCTGCTTCAGCTCCGACTTGATTGACTTGATCGCCTGCACCAGCGTGGGACGGGGCGTCACATAGTGCGAGTTGGCGTAGATCTTGATGAATTCGAGATCGTCCTGCTTGTGGCCGGTGAGCGGATCGAATTCTTCTATGTTTTCCACGGTATCGCCGAACAAATTCACGCGCCAGGCACGGTCCTCATAGTGCGCCGGGAAGATGTCGATGACATCGCCGCGAACACGGAAGGTGCCGCGGGCAAAATCGGCTTGGGTGCGCTTGTATTGCAGTGCGACGAGGTCGGCGATCAACTGCCGCTGGTCGATGCGCTCGCCCTTCTTCAGCGCGAACGTCATCGCGGTGTAGGTCTCGACCGAGCCGATACCGTAGATGCAGGAGACCGAGGCGACGATGATGACGTCGTCGCGCTCAAGCAGCGCGCGCGTCGCCGAGTGGCGCATGCGGTCGATCTGCTCGTTGATGGACGAGTCTTTTTCGATGTAGGTATCCGTACGCGGCACGTAAGCTTCGGGCTGGTAGTAGTCGTAATAACTGACGAAATACTCCACCGCGTTGTCGGGAAAGAAGTTCTTGAACTCGCCGTAAAGCTGGGCGGCCAGCGTCTTGTTCGGCGCCAGGATGATGGCAGGGCGCTGCGTCGCCTCGATCACCTTGGCCATGGTGTAGGTTTTCCCGGAGCCGGTGACGCCGAGCAGCACCTGGGTGCGGTCGTTGCGCTCGATGCCCTCGACCAGTTCGGCAATCGCGGTCGGCTGGTCGCCCTTCGGCTGGTATTCGGACTTGATCTCGAAGCGCACGCCGCCTTCGGATTTTTCCGGGCGCGGCGGCCGGTGCGGCGTCCACACCTTCATCGAGCCGTCGTCCTTGCGGAATTCCGGACGGCCGTCGCGGATCAGGTTTTCCAGCGCGTCGGCGGTGGCCTTAACGCCGAGCGCTTCCATCTTGTTGCGCGGCGGGCGGGCGAGGGCTTCGTCGTCGTCTTCCGCCGTGGGCAGGCCGAGCTGGCGCGCGATTTCAGGATCGAGCGTGGGGATGGTCGCCGAGGTGCCGTAGTTGGCTTGCGGGGCTTCTTCGAGGCCCTGCGCAGCATCGCGTTTGGCGACGTCATCGCTCGTCCCTCTGGTCGAGGCCCGCGCGCGATGCGCGGCGGCTTCGCCGCCGGCGCGGCGGTCCCAGGAATTGTCGGGCGGCGGCTGCAGGCCGGTACCCGAGCCCATGCCGGCATCGCCGCGGTTGAGCGCGGGATTGAGCAGTTCCGCCAGCGCAGGCCCGATCGGCTGAACATCCGGCCGGTGCGCCTTGGATTTCGGGGTTTTGCCTGATTTTTTGGGGGTGTCGGGTTTCTTCGCCATGCGGCGAATATGGGACGAGTCAGCCAGCGAGAAAAGGGCAAACGGCCGCGCAAAACCGTGCGCTTCCGCCTGTCAGCAGATGTCAGCAAGAGCAGGAACCACGCAATCTCAGACCAGCAGGTCCCCGGTATCTTTTCCGGCCGACGCCGCCTTGACGATGCTCAGATGAATCCCGCCACAGCGTGTGCAGCGCATGGTCCAGTATTCGGCGCCGGCGCGGCCGAGGATGATGCGCAGCACGGAGAGCGGGGCGCTGCAATCCGGACAGGTGGAGAGCACCGGCGTCGCCTGCAGGGTCTGCTCGGCGGTGGGGATGGCTGGTTTGCCGACCAGGGCTAGGTCGGGCTTTCCGCCGGCCTTGCCGGGCTCGCGGCGAACCGCGGGCCGAAGCGGTCGATGTGAGCCTTCGCATCCGCGATCGCCGCTTCCGGATCCGACCACGCGAAACCGACTTCGAGGGTCGGAAAGGCCATGCCATCGATCACCACCGGTTCCTGATCGGCCCGTTGAATCCTGGCGTGCCATAACCCTCTCCCTGCCTCGAACGACTGAATTTCAAAGCCACCATAGATCATGGCGCGACCCCCGGAATTGCCCATGGCGCGAGGAGAGCATGGCGCGGGGGGAGGGAGGTGTGAAGGAGTTCACATGTGGTGGAGTTTTTCGGTGAGTTCCCTAGACGTGCGCCGTGCACCGTCACCGGTGTCCTAAAATATGATCCGCCAGCACCACGGCGTCGTCACCGACGCCTGACAGGAACGAGGAGTTCATCTTCGACAACCATTGCAGCCCGAGGAAATACAGGCCGGGCACCGCCGAGATGCCGTTGCGGTGAACAGCGTCGCCGCGTGCGTCCGTTATCGGGATATCGATCCAACTGAAATCGACGCCGTAGCCGGTGGCCCAGATCACCGATGCGATGCCTTCGGCGGCAAGGTCGAGACGCGTGAGCGGCGTGGTGACGCTGGGCGGGTCAGGAAGCGTCGCGCGGGCGCCGGGTTCTTCCGGCAAGTCGAGGTGACGGCGTTTGACATATTCATCGACGGTGTCGAGGAAGGTGGTGTAGGCGATGTCGCCGTCGTGCAGCGACTTCTCGAGGCCCGGCGCGATCTCGATCACGCTGCCATTCGCGGTATCGAGATGGCCGACGAGGATCATGCCGCGGGCGGCGAAGTCGCGGAAATCGATGCTGCGGCCGCCATAGGCGCCGGAAATGACAGGGCCGAGGCGCGCGGGCCCGCGCTCCTCCGGCGTGATCTGGTCGAACTGCATTTCCGCGAGCCACCAGATCAGGTCGCGGCCGCGGTAGCGGCGCGGCAGGCGGCGGTGCCGTCCGATCGAGAGATAGACACCGCGGCCTGCCTCGAGCAGCTCTTCGGCGATCTGCGCGCCGGACGCACCGGCGCCGGCCACCAGCACTGCGCCGGGCGGAAGCTGCCCGGGATTCTTGTAGGCGGAGGCATGCACCTGAAACACCGGCAGATCGGCCAGCAGGTCCGGGATGACGTTGCGCTGATAGGGACCGGTGGCGACGACGACATTGCGCGCCTCGATCGTGCCGTCCGTGGTCTCGGCGATAAAGCGCCCCTCGCGCTGCGACAGCCGCGTCACCTCGACGCCGCAGCGGATCGGCGGCGCGATGAAAGCGGCGTACGCCTCGATGAATTTGATGATGTCGGCTGTGTCGGAAAACCCGTCGGGATCGCTGTGCGGGAACGGAAACTCCGGTAGCCGCACCGACCAGTTGGGAAACTGGAATTTCAAACCGTCCCAGCGTTCGCTGCGCCAGCGCTCGGCGATGCGGTGGCGCTCGACCACCAGATGCGGCAGCCCGCGCTGCTTGAGGCGATGGCTCATCACCAGCCCGGCCTGGCCGCCGCCGATGATGAGCGTCTTTATGGTTTCAACCGGCATGTCTCTGGCCCCTGCGCCGCGCGGCGGGTTCTGCCGCCGCGCGAACAATCCAGCGCCGGAACGCGGCGAAATCGCGCTGCCCTGTGCTGAACCCCCGATACACCAGATACCAGCGCATGCCTTTCGGCACACTTAACGCAAACGGGGCGACCAGCCGGCCGGCGGCCAGGTCGTCGTCGATATAGGGCCGGATGCCCATGGCGACGCCGAGGCCGTCGACCGCGGCCTGCAGCGCCTGGCCGTAAAACTCGAATTCCGGCCCGCGGGCGGTGATGCGCCCGGTGCCGGCGGCCTCCAGCCATGCCGGCCAGTCGTCGGGCGAATGGGCCACCCGCAGCAGGGTCGGCCCCTTCAGGTCGGAAGGCCGTTTCAGCGTGTTGGCCAGACGCGGCGCGCAGACCGGCAGCAGGTCGGCGGCGAACAGCGGCTCGGCGATCAGGCCGGGCCATTCGCCGCCGCCGAGCTTGATGCCGCAGCTCCAGTCCTCGCCGAACGGCACCGCGGCGCCGCCGGTGGTGATGCGGACGTCGATATCGGGTTCTTCCTTGCGGAAGTCCGCCAGCCGCGGGATCAGCCATCTCATCGCAAAGGTCGGCCCGACGCCGATGGTCAGGACGCGCACGCTTGAGGGCGCCGTCACCTGCGCGGTTAGGCTCGCCAGCGCATCGAAGATCGGAGTCAGCCCGCTCTGATAGGCGCGCCCGGCCGCTGTCGTGACGAGGCGGTTGGCCTTGCGCTCGAACAGCGCCACCCCGAGCCGCTCTTCCAAGAGGTGCACCATCCGGCTGACCGCGGCGGCTGAAACGTTGAGCTCGGCGCCGGCGGCGGCGAAGCTGCCGCTGCGCGCCGCCGCTTCGAACGCCTTGATGCCGTTGAGAAAGAGCAGCCGCCGCACATAACCCTCAGGAAAACTGATGCCAGAGCAAGATAACTCAGTTTGCGTGCGCGCGACAAGCGAGGCACAAGAATGGACGTAAGAGCCTGGGTTGAATCGGCGCGGTTCTTTTCAACCTCTCCCCGCAAGAGCGGGGAGAGGGAGCAGAAAGACCGCGCGCACCGCGTCTCAACCTGAATGGCCTGCGCAGGAGACTTCGCGTGACGCCGCTGATGATTGCAGCCCTTGGTGCCCTGATGGTCGCGACAGCGTTTCTGTCGGGGCTGTTCGGCATGGCCGGCGGGATGATCCTGATCGGCGTGCTGCTGATGCTGATGCCGCTGCCGACGGCGATGGTGCTGCATGCGATCACGCAGATGGCGTCCAACGGCTGGCGCGCGTTCCTGTGGCGGGCGCATATCCGCTGGCGGCCGGTGTTCGTCTATCTGATCGGCTGCGCGCTCGCGCTTGGCGTCTGGTCGCTCACCCGCTATGTGCCGGACAAGCCGATTGCGCTGTTGCTGCTCGGTGTGACGCCGTTCATGGCGCGGCTGATGCCGAAGAACCTCAAGCCCAACCCTGATAGCATTGCGCAGGGGTCGTTCTATGGCTTCATCTGCATGGGCCTGATGCTGATGACCGGCGTCTCCGGTCCCTTGATGGACACGTTCTTTCTCGGCGGCAACTTCGGCCGCCGCGAGGTGGTCGCGACGAAGGCGACCTGCCAGGTCGCGAGCCATCTCACCAAGCTGATCTATTTCGGCGGCATCATCGATCAGGCCGCTACCCTCGATCCGGTGCTCGCCGGCGTCGCGATCGTAGCCTCGATGCTCGGCACCACGCTGGCGCGGCGCATCCTGGAAGCGATGAGCGATGCGCAGTTTCGCACCTGGGCGAACCGGCTGATCACGACGGTGGCCGGCTATTACATCCTGTACGGCGGCTGGCTGCTGTTCACGCGCAACAGCGCGCTGGCGTTCTGAATGCACCGCTTCTGACGCGGAGGCGCTGATGAGCGAGACGACGGATCCCCTGGTGCTCGATCTCGTCGAATGGATCGCGCGCGAGCCGAGGCTTTATTCCGAGGTGATCGAAACCTGGCGCACCTCATGCCCGCGGCTGACGATCTGGGAGGATGCCGTCGATCGCGGCTATGTCGTGCGCCAGCCGGTGGCAGGCGAGGGCGTGCGGATTGCGATCACTGCGCGCGGGGAGCAGTTTTTGCGCGACAACCAGCGCGGCCGCTGATCGGACGAGTACCTCCAGTCACACAAGTTTTCGTGAATGTGGCGGCGACAACACTCGGCCGCCCTCCGATCGCCTATTCGTTTTGACATCGTAAGGTTGCGGGAGCCGATGCGATCTTTGCGATCAGTAATTGCACCTGACCAAATATTACGCCGGCGCGAGGCAGGGGAGTTTGTCATGCCGAACATTGCGGATATAAAATGGTTCAAGGAGAATTTTCACGCTGAAGTCGAACGTGCGATCGCGGGTATGCCGTTCACGCTGGATCTGTTGGTCGCGCTGGCCTGTCAGGAGACGGGCGACGTCTGGCCGATCCTGCGCAAGAAGCCGCAACTGACGCTGGACCGCATCCTCGCGCTATGTGTCGGTGACACCATCGATTTCAAACCGCCCAACAAGGGCCGCAAGGCATTCCCGAGGAACGAGGCCCACCTGCTGTCGGTCCCGAGAGGCGACAGGATGTTCGCCATCGCCCGCCAGGCGCTGGTGGAGATGGGACAACACATTCCGGGATTCCCGGTGTCGAACCCAAGCAAGTTCTGCCGCGGCTTCGGCATGTTCCAGCTCGATCTGCAATTCTTCAAGGAAGATCCGGACTACTTTCTCGAGAAGCGCTACGAGAAGTTCAGCGAAACGCTTGGCAAGTGCATCGGCGAACTGACCGACAAGGCGAAGAAGATCGGCCTGCTCAACAAGCCATCGCTGTCGGACATGCAACTGACGGCGGTCGCGATCGCCTACAACACCGGCAACTTCATTCCGAGCAAGGGCCTGAAGCAGGGCCATTTCGACGGCCATAAATTCTATGGCGAGCACATTTTCGACTTCATCCGTATGGCGCACACCGTGCCGGTGCCGGGCGGCTCGTCGGTGTTGCCGCCACCACCGCCTAATGGCGCCATCGTGCCGCCGCCGACGCCGGTCGAGGCCACCGGGCCGCTTCTCGTGGTCAAGACAGAGCTCACCCCATTACGCGTGCGCAGCGAGCCAAAGGTCAGCTCGCCGGCGACCAGGAACGTGATCGCGCAACTGCCGGACGGTCATCCGGTGCGCGCCGTTACGGGCACCCCGGTGAAGAAGTTCATGGAAATCGAAACCAGCCTGGTCGGCGCACATATCCGCGGCTTCGCCTCCGCAGATTTCCTTGTTCCGGCGCCGGCCGACGTGACCGAAATCCCGGCGGTGGCGTTGATGATGGACGCGCCGACGAGCGGCATCGTCGAAGTCATCATGCCGCGCCGGCGCGGCCTGGTCACCAGGCGGACGGAGATCGCGGGCGCCCATTCGCTCAACGAGTCCGACATGCCGACCCGCAAGGGCCTAACTCCCGAGGAACTGCGGAGCAGCCTCAACGCAATTATCGACTATCTCGCTTCCGACAAGGCGGCGCACAGGCGCTACAAGCCGCGCAACGGCCTGACCTTCTGCAACATCTACGCGCACGACTACTGTATCCTGGCCGGCGTGTACCTGCCGCGGGTGTGGTGGACGCCCGGCGCCATCGAGCGCCTGGCGCGGGGTGAAAAGGTCGAGCCGCTGATCGACAACACCATCATGGAGATGCGCGCCAATGCGCTGTTCCGCTGGCTGCGCGACTTCGGGCCGCGCTTCGGCTGGCGTCAGACCAGCACGCTGACCAAGCTGCAGCAGGAGGCGAACATCGGCGCGGTCGGGCTGATCGTGGCGCGCCGGAAGCAGGACGGCAAGTCGGGCCATATCGTCGCCGTGGTGCCGGAAACCAATGACCACCGTGCGGCGCGTAACGCTGCGGGCGAAGTCACCAGGCCGCTGCAAAGCCAGGCCGGCGCCAGGAATTTCCGCCGCGGCACCGGCACCCTCAACTGGTGGAAAGGCGATCAGTTCGCCGAAAGTGCATTCTGGCTGCACGCCTGAGCCGGACGCATGACGCCTCGTCCCGCGATTGAAGCGAGGCGAGGCGGAGTTCCTCTTCTGCATCATGCTCCCATCGCAGATCAACTCGCCTTGAGGCGCGGGCGCCGGCCATTGACTCGATGGCCGTTCTGCGATGAATTTCATGCAATCGCATGTTCTTTGCGATAAGCGTGAAGCGCAGCAAGCAGAAATGGGATCGCCGCATGATCGACCTTCATTATTGGACCACGCCGAACGGCCACAAGATCACGATGTTCCTCGAGGAGACCGGGCTTCCGTACAAGATCTTTCCGGTCAACATCGGCAAGGGCGAGCAGTTCAAGCCGGAGTTTCTGGCGATCGCGCCGAACAACCGCATTCCAGCGATGGTCGATCACGCGCCGAAGGGCGGCGGCAAGCCGGTCTCGATTTTCGAATCGGGCGCGATGCTGCTGTATCTTGCCGAGAAGACCGGAAAGTTTTTGCCCGCCGATCTCTACGGCCGCTATGACGCGATCCAGTGGACGTTCTGGCAAATGGGCGGGCTCGGGCCGATGGCCGGACAGAACCATCACTTCAGAAATTATGCGGTCGAAAAAATCAAATACGCCATCGACCGCTATGTGAACGAGACCAACCGGCTCTACGGCGTGCTGAACAAGCGCCTGTCGGACCGCGAATTCATCGCCGGCGATTATTCGATCGCTGACATGGCGAGCTATCCCTGGGTCGTGCCGTACAAGAACCAGGACCAGAACATCGACGATTTTCCGCATCTGAAGCGCTGGCTGGAAACCATCCGCGCGCGGCCCGCGACCGAGCGCGCCTACGCCAAGGCGAAAGAGGTCAATCCGAATTTCGGCCAGCCGGTGAACCGCACCGAGGAGGAGCGCAGGATCCTGTTCGGCCAGACCGCGGCGGTGGTGCGCTAGGCAGGGTTGCGCTGCGAACGCCGCCTGGACATGCGGAGCCCAGGTCCGCATGTCCTTATCCCGGCGCGACAGACCGGGGATTCACCGGATATCCATCCCAAAGACGCATAGGCAATATCGACGACGGGGCGAGAATTGCCCCATGAACGCCCAACTTTTGCCGGGCCCGGGCGTTGTCAAACTGCAGGAACCATTGTTTCGGAGACGATTGTGGACACCACACTGAAGCTGAAGCCGCGCCCGAGCAACGTGGCGTTGATCGCCTGGCAGTTCACCGGACAGCCCCTGCACGAATGGCCGAGCTGGGTGCAATCCACTTGCTCGCTACAGCGAAGCGAGGACGGGTACCTCGAGCTTCGACATGAAAGGCAAAGCGGGACGCAGATCGTGTATCTGGAAGAGTGGCTGGTGCGCGATCTCGATGGCGGTGTGTGCTCCTATACCGAAGCCGAGTTGCGCAAGGAATTCGACATCGCGCCACGTCAGTGAAGTTGCTCACACAAATCGAAAAATAAACCGCTGGCACCACGCTCCGATTGGTCACAGTCTGGAGTTGGGTTTTGCTGACTGAACCCTCTTGAGGGGTATCGCTCGAATTTTACCTGAACCTTTACTGACCTGACAGCGCGACGCACCGGTACCCCTCTTCTTTCAACATTTGCGATTGGAGGAAGTGATGGCAACTCAAGTGAATGTCCAGCCCGGCCATGGCACGGCCGGCCGCCACCCGACCCGGCAGTTTCTTGATTCACTTTCCGGGCATGACGATCCCGGCATGTTCGGGCGGATGTTTCCGAATCTCGAACCGCTCGCGGTCGACGATGCTCCGCTGAAGGAGCTTGCCGACGCGATGAAGGACGCCAATCCGGGTGACACCGCCGGCAACAACACCAAGGTGCCGGCCGGGTTCACCTATCTCGGCCAGTTTGTCGATCACGACATCACGCTCGATCTCACCTCGCTCGGCGACAAGATGGCCGATCCGCTGGCGACCGAGAACTTCCGCACGCCGGCGCTCGATCTCGACAGCGTCTATGGTCTTGGTCCGGACGGCAGCCGGCAGCTTTACGCGCGCAATCCCGGCGAGGCCAACGGCAAGAATCCGGGACCGAAGCTGTTGCTCGGCAAGACCATCAGCGTTGACGATATAGCCATCACGCCGCGCAACGACCTGCCGCGCAACCCCGAAGGCTTTGCGTTGATCGGCGACCATCGCAATGACGAAAATCTCGTGGTTGCGCAGACGCACCTGGCGATGCTGAAGTTTCACAACAAGGTGTGCGACCATCTTGCTGCGTCCGGGGTGCCGGCCGACGAGCTGTTCGCCCAGGCGCGCCAGACGGTGACCTGGCATTACCAGTGGATGGTGCTGCATGATTTCGTGGAGCGCATCACCGAGAAGGGAATCGTCGCCAAGATCCTCGATCAGGGGCGCCGCTTCTACCGCTTCAGGAAGTGGCCCTACATGCCGATCGAGTTCTCCGCGGCGGCGTACCGGTTCGGCCACAGCATGGTGCGCGAGATCTATAGCCACAATCGCAAGTTCACGCCGGGCGGCGTCGCCCCAGCCTCGCTCGATCTGCTGTTCAGGTTCACCGGCCTGTCGGGCGGAATCATCGGCGATCTCGCGCCCGATCCGGTGCAGCCGCCGCTGCCTATACCTGTGCTCTCCAGCAACTGGATCATCGACTGGCGTCGCTATCATGAAGTGCTGGCGGCCAATCCTCCCGATGTGCGGCTCAATCCCTCGCGGAAGATCGACCCGTTCCTGATACCCAAGCTGCACGATCTGCCGGGCGGCGGTGGCAGCCTGCCGTTCCGCAACCTCAAACGCGGCGTCATGCTCGGACTGCCGTCGGGACAGGATGTCGCCAGGGCGATGAAGATCAAGCATCCGCTCACCCCCGCCGAGATCGCAAAGGGCCCGGACGGCGCTGTCGCGAAGAAGCACGGCCTGCACGAGCACACACCGCTCTGGTACTACATCCTCAAGGAGGCGCAGCAGCGCGGCGGCGGCGAAAGGCTCGGACCGGTCGGCGCGACGATCGTGGCGGAAGTGTTCGTCGGCCTCGTCAACGGCGACCATCAGTCGTATCTCTGGCTGAAGGGCAAGAACTGGAAGCCGACGCTGCCGTCCAAGACTCCCGGCGAGTTCACGATGGCCGACCTGCTGCGGTTCGTCGGCGACATCAGCCCGATCGACGGCATTTCGACGGTCTAAACTAGGCGTTTGGCGCCTACCATCGTCTGAGGAACTCCTGCGATTGCGTGACGCCAAGGCTCCCGCAATCGCAATGATGTTCCTGCCGCGGCTCAGCGGCCGGCATAGTTTGGCGATCGGCGCGCGATCCAAGCGGCGATGCCTTCGCCGAGATCGTGGCTCGGTACCAGCGCGGCGAACTGCTCGCTTTCGACCTGCAGCCCCTCGGCGATGCCCATGTTCAATCCGCGCGTGACCGCGGTGATGATGCCGCCGACGGCGAGCGGCGAGTGCCTGATGATACGGCTTGCGAGCTCGCGTGCCGCGGGCAGCAATTCATCATGCGGCACGATCCTGTTGACGAGGCCGATCTCGAGCGCCCGCTGCGGCGAGAAGGGATCGCCCGTCAGCAATAATTCCAGTGCGCGCTTGCGCCCGGCAAGCCGCGGCAGACGCTGCGTGCCGCCAAAGGTCGGCGGCATGCCGAGATTGATTTCCGGCTTGGCGAAACTTGCCGCTTCGCTGGCGACGGCGAGATGCACGGCTTCGGTGATCTCGCAACCGCCACCGAACGCCAGCCCGTTGACGGCAGCGATCACCGGTTTCCTGAACGCTTCGAGCCGCGCGGTCATGGCCTGGCCGCGCCGGACGAAGCTTTGCACGGCAGCGTTTGGGCCTCGGCGAACGCTGTTGGAGAATTCGTGAATATCCGCGCCGGCGGAAAAGGCGCGTTCACCCGCACCGGTCAGGATCACCGTGCGCACGTTGGCGTCGGTCTCGATTGCGTCCAGCGCCGTCATCAGGCGGTCGATCAATGCATAGTTCAATGCGTTGAGCTTGTCCGGCCGGTTCAGCGTGACCAGCGCGACGCCGTCGTCGATTTCGAGCAGGATGGGATCGGGCATTTTGAGTCTCCGGAAGAGATGGTGTGTTGCGGTGACCCTAGAAGACCATCCGGATTGTGTATATTCACTGGTTAGTATACATAGCCGGCATGGCACGATCCGCAGTCCCGACCCGCGACCGCATCGTCTCGGCGGCGAACGCGCTGTTCTATAATGACGGCATCCGCGGCGTCAGCGTCGACGCCGTGGCCGAAAAGGCCGGCGTCACCAAGCGCACGCTGTACTATCATTTCAAAAGCAAGGACGATCTCGTCGCAGCCTATCTCGCCGGCCGCGATCAGCCCAATCTGGCGCTGTTCCGGCAGTGGTTTTCGGAAGCCCGCGGCGGCCTGCCCGCCAAGGTCGAAGCGATCTTTCGCAACCTTGCGCGCTCGGCGCGGCATCCGAAGTGGAAGGGATGCGGCTTCCTGCGTACCTCCGCCGAGCTTGCCAACATGCCCGGCCATCCCGCGATCAGGATTGGCGCCGCGCACAAGAAGAAGTTCGAGGGCTGGCTGCACGCGACCTTCGAGGCGGAAGGCATTGCCGAGCCCTTGCTGCTGGCGCGGCAAATCCTGCTGCTGCTCGATGGCTCGTTCGCTGTCGTCCTCTTGCATCGCGATCCCAGCTACATGGAAACCGCGGGCGAGGCGGCGGCTTCCCTGACGGCAGCGGCAATGGCGCGGCGGCGCAGCCGGCGCTAACATGTCACGAGACGGGGGATCGACCATGCCTGACCATGCAGACACGACTTCCACCGCAGCCTTCATCACGGCCGCCGAGCCTCAGCTCTTCGTCGCCGATATCAAGGCGTCCTGCGATTTCTTCACCGGCAAGCTCGGCTTCAGCGTCGCCTTCACCTATGGCGAGCCGCCATTCTATGCGCAGGTCGCGCGCGACGGCGCGCGGATCAACCTGCGCTGCGTCGCCGCCCCGCTGATCGATCCGGAGCTGCGCGATCGCGAGCAGTTGCTTGCTGCGTCGCTCACGGTCGCGGGTGCGGAGGAGATCAAGAACCTCTTTCTTGCGTTTCAGTCGGCGGGCGTAACGTTCCTCCAGACGTTGCGGCGCGAACCCTGGGGCGCTCGCAATTTCACCGTGAAGGATCCGGACGGCAATCTGCTGCTATTTGCGGGACCGGCGGAATAAGTTTCGTAGGGTGGGCAAAGCGCAGCGTGCCCACCATCATCACGAGCGCGGTGATAATGGTGGGCACGCTTCGCTTTGCCCACCCTACAAGCGTCGTCCAAATTCACCGCGCTCGCGCAGCATTGCCAGCACCGCATTCAGATCCGGCAGCACGGCCGCGCATTTCGCGCGGGTCTCTTCCGTCGGCGCCGCCATGTCCGGCACCATGATGGTAATCGCGCCGGCGGCGTGGGAGGCAGCGACGCCGTGATTGGAATCTTCCACGGCGATGCAAGCTTGCGGTGCGAGGCCCAGACGTGCCGCAGCGAGGAGATACAAATCCGGACTCGGCTTGCCGTGCGCGACATCGTCGAGCGTCAGCACGGTGTCGAAGCGCGCGCGGATGCCGCCGAGCGACAAGTTGCGTTCGGCGGAGCGCCGCGACGACGAGGTCACGATCGCCATCGGGCAATCGGCGGCGGCAAGCGCGTCGAGCAGTTCCAGCGTGCCGGATTTAAGCGGCAGGCCGGCTTCCATCAACCGGTCGCGGTTGACGAGGAAGGCGCGGTTGATATCGGCGAGCGGAAAGTCCGCGCCGTAGCGATCGAGCAGCATGGCCTCGCAGGCCGGGCCGGGAAGGCCGACCATGGCGTGGCACAGCGTGACCGCGTCATCGGCGAAGCCGCCGGCCGTGAGCGCTGCGACGAGGCTCTCGAAATAGACTTTCTCGGTGTCGAGCAGCGTGCCGTCCATGTCGAGCAGGACAGCGCCGACATTCCATTTCGCGTTCATGCCGCACCCGCGGTCGTGCGCTGCTTGGCGAGTGTGCGCAGGCAGTCCGGGCAGAAGCAATCGCCGCCGTCGACCGGCATCGGCATGCGGAACGCCTCGTCGCTGCACCAGCAGGGCCCGGACGGGTTGCAGCCGAATTCGGTGCCGCAGCCTGCGCAGGCGAGGCGACGCGACGATGGCAGTTGTTCCATGCGCTTTGTCATCAATGAGGCTGCATCCTGACGCGGAATTAATCCCGGGTTCACGCCGAAGCACGTTATATTGCGCCACTATACGTCCGGGAAGAATTTTAGGGAAATTCGATGGCCCGCGATTCGCAAGCCGCCCTCGTTGCCCTCAATCGCTTCGGCTTCGGTGCGCGCGGCGGAGCCTCGGGCGATTTTCTCAACGCGGCGTCCGATCCGCGCGGCTTCGTCAAGGCAGAACTCAGCCGGCCCAATGGCGCGCTGCTCGAAGTGCCGGGCTTGCAGTCGACGTCCGCGCTCGGCAAGGCGGCGTTCGATTATCAGTTCGAGGTTCAACGGGCGCGCGATGCCGCCGCCAAATCGGCAACGCCGCCAGCGGCGGGCGAGGGCGCATCGCAGCAACCGCCGCCGGACGCCAAGGGCCAGCGGCGAAACCTTTCGCTCAACAGCATCGCGATGGAGATGGCGCCGAAGGAGCCGCCGGCGAAGCCGCCGGAAAATGCGACGATGTCGGGCGCCGAGATGATGCAGCCTGCTCCGCCAAAACCGTCGCCGCCGCGCACGGCCGAACTCAACATCATCCAGAAGACCTTTCGCGCCGAGGCGTTGGCGCGGCTGCAGCGCGCCGTCATTGCCGACGGCGGATTTGCCGAGCGGCTGGTCGTGTTCTGGTCGAATCATTTCTGCATTTCCGCCGCCAAGGGCGGGCTGGCGCAGATGTGGGCCGGTTCGTTCGAGCGCGAGGCAATCCGGCCGCATGTGCTGGGGCGCTTTGCTGACATGCTGAAGGCGGTCGAGCAGCATCCGGCGATGCTGTTCTTTCTCGACAACCAGCAATCACTGGGCCCGGATTCGCGTGCCGGCAAGAATCGCAATCGCGGGCTGAACGAAAACCTCGCCCGCGAAATTCTGGAACTGCATACGCTCGGCGTCGGCGGCGGCTATTCGCAGGAGGACGTCACCGCGCTTGCAAACATCATCACCGGCTGGACCTTTGCCGGCAGGCTGGGCCAGCTCGGTGCACCCGGCACCTTCGTGTTCAACGCCAATGCGCACCAGCCGGGCGCGCAGCGGGTAATGGGAAAGATCTACGATGCCGAAGGTTTCGCGCAGGGCGAGGCGGTGCTTAGGGATATCGCGCGCCATCCTTCGACCGCGAAATTCATCGCGGGGAAATTCGCGCGCCATTTTGTATCCGACGATCCGCCGCCGGTGCTGGTGGCGCGGCTGGCGGATGTCTTCACCAAAACCGACGGCGATCTGAAGGCGTTGGCGCTCGCGCTGGTCGATTCCGACGAAGCCTGGAAAGCGCCGCTCGCCAAGATCCGCTCGCCTTACGAATTCCTGATCGCGGCGGGCCGGCTGCTGGCGCAGATTCCGAACAATCCGAATCTCTATCTTGGCGGCCTGAGGACACTGGGCCAGCCCCTATGGTCGCCTTCCGGGCCGAACGGTTTTGCCGACAGCAACGCCGCCTGGCTGGCGCCGGAGGGCATGAAGCTCAGGCTCGATATCTCGACGCAGATTGCATCGCGGATCGCCGAGGGCGTCGATCCGCGCGACCTGCTCGAACTCGCCGCCGCCGACATGGCGTCGGTGGAGACGCGGCGCACCATCGAGCGCGCGGAATCGCGGCAGCAGGCGCTGGCGCTGTTGTTGATGTCGCCGGAATTCCAGAGGAGATGATGTCGATGGAAACGGGCATGGATTGCTGCGAGGACATGCGGTCATCGGCGACATCGCGGCGTGCCGTGCTGCTCGGCGGCGCGTCCTTTGCGGCATGGGCTTACTTGCCGAAATTCGCGCGCGCCGCCGATGGTCGCGATCCACGGCTCGTGGTCATCATCCTGCGCGGCGCGCTGGACGGGCTTGCGACCGTGGCGCCGATCGGCGACCCTGATTACGCCGGCCTGCACGGCGCGATCGCGCTGTCATCGAGTGGGCCGAACGCGGCGCTGCCGCTCGACAATTTCTTTTCGCTGCATCCGGCGATGCCGGAGTTTGCGCGGATGTATCGCGACAAGAAGGCCGCGGTGATCCATGCGGTGGCAACGCCCTATCGCGACCGTTCGCATTTCGACGGGCAGGACGTGCTCGAAAGCGGCTTTGCGGGCCCCGGCCGGGTGCAATCCGGCTGGCTCAACCGCGCGCTCGAAGGCTTACCGAAGGGCGAACGTGTGAGCAGCGCGCTCGCGGTCGGGCCGACCACGCCGCTGGTGTTGCGCGGCGCGGCGCCGACCGTCGGCTGGGCGCCGCTCGCGGTGCCGCAGGCCAGCGAGGACACCGCGATGCGGCTGCTCGACCTCTATCAGCACCGCGATGCTGCGTTGAGCGCGGCGCTGAAGCAGGGCCTCGCGCTCGACAAGGCCGCGCAGGGCGACGACATGAAACCGAAACCCGGCGCGGGCGGCGTCGCCGCGATGCGGCTGGCGGCGCGCGGCGCGGCGCGGCTGATGGGGGCCGACAACGGCCCGCGGATCGGCGCGCTCGCCTTCGACGGCTGGGACACCCATGCCAATGAAGGCGGGCCGGTGGGGCGGCTGGCGCAACTGCTCGGCGGCCTCGATGGCGCACTCGCCGAATTCGAAACCGGGATGGGACCGCGCTGGCGCGATACCGTGATCGTCGTCGCCACCGAGTTCGGCCGCACCGCGCGCATCAACGGCACGCAAGGAACGGATCACGGCACCGGCACGGTGGCGCTGCTCGCCGGCGGCGCGGTGAAAGGCGGCCGGGTAATCGCGGACTGGCCGGGACTGAAGCCGGCGAGCCTCTATCAGGGCCGCGATCTCGCGCCGACAACGGATCTCCGCGCGGTGATGAAGGGCGTGCTGAAGGATCAGTTCGGGCTGGCGGAAAAGGTGCTGGCGGAGGCGGTGTTTCCGGATAGCAGTGCCGTGAAGCCGATGCAGGGATTGGTGGTTTAATTTGGTCGATACTGCCGTCATGCCCGGCCTTGTGCCGGGCATCCACGTCTTTGGAGCTTGCGGAAAGTTAGACGTGGATGGCCGGGACAAGCCCGGCCATCACGAATAGCTGTACAAGGGACGGGGAGAGGGAGCGAGAGAGCGGTCGTGCCTTACGACCTCGTAATCTCGTCCACCTCCGCCATCTCCTCCGCGCTCAGCGTCCAGCCGATCGCTTTCACGTTCTGCTCGACCTGTTCGACGCGGGTGGCGCCGGCGATGACGCTGGCGACTTGCGGGCGCTGGGCGAGCCAGGAGAAGGCGAGTTCGAGCATGGTGTGGCCGCGTGCTTGCGCGAACGCCTGCAGCTTTTCGACGATGTCCTCGTTGCGCGCGGTGACGTAGCGGTCCTTCAGCGCGGGTGCCTTGGCGAAGCGGGTATCGGCGGGAGCAGCCGCGCCGCGCTTGTACTTGCCGGTCAAAAGTCCGCTTGCCAGCGGGAAGAACGGCAGCAGGCCGAGCTTGTATTCCTGCGCTGCCGGCAGCAGATCCTTTTCGATACCGCGCACCACGAGGCTGTATTCATCCTGGCAGGAGACGAAACGGTTGACGTTCATCTGCCGCGCCAGCATTTCCGCTTCCGCAATGCGCCAGGCCGGAAAGTTCGAATTGCCGATGTAGCGCACCTTGCCCTGGCGCACGAGATCGTCGAGCGCGCGTAGCGTCTCTTCCATCGGCGTCAGGGGATCGTAATCGTGCTGCTGGTAGAGATCGATGTAGTCGGTCTTCAGCCGCGTCAGGCTGGCCTCGACCGCGGACATGATGTAGCGGCGCGAGGCGCCCTGCTTGGTGCCGTCGGTCGCCATCGGCTTTGCGTATTTCGTCGCCAGCACGATGTCCTTGCGGCGGTCGCCCAGCACCGTGCCGAGCACCGTCTCGGAGCCGCCCATGCCGGCATAGATGTCAGCGGTGTCGAACAGGGTGATGCCGAGGTCGATCGCCTTGTGGATCACCTTGCGCGAGGTCTCCAGATCGGTGCGCTGGCCGAAATTGTTGCAGCCGAGGCCGACGGCGGAAACGCGCAGGCCGGAGCCGCCGAGATTGCGAATTTGCATGGATCGATCCTGTGGGAAGGGCGGAGAGGGCGCATTGTGGCCCGCACGGCTTTCACCCGCAAGCAGCGGGGTGACCTGCGCCGACGCGTGGCAGGTATGCGGCACAAAAAGAGGCGGCCCCGGTCAGACGCGGCGACTGACGGGGACCGCTTGGGGCGCGTGATCTGAGACGGGGGCCTGATCAGACGCAGGCGCAACTTATCCGTGCTTTGTTACGCGCACGTGACAGCCAACTTATCCACAGGCGGGCCGAAGGCCGTGCCTCAGAGCATCTTGCGATAGACGACGAAGCCGGAGCGGTCCGCGATCTTGTCGTAGAGCTGCATCGCGGTGTGGTTGGTTTCGTGCGTCTGCCAATAGACGCGCGATGCGCCGGCGAGCCGGGCCTGTTCGTAGACGCCGTTGATGAGCGCGCGGCCGATGCCCTTGACGCGCGATTCCGGACTGGTGAACAGGTCTTGCAGATAGCAGTTCGGCTCGATCATGGTCGTGGAGCGGTGAAACAGATAGTGCGTCAGCCCGAGCAGTTTGCCGCCGCTCTCGGCGACCAGCGCGTGCACCGGCTCGTAGGCATCGAAGAAGCGCGCCCACGTCATCGCCGTGATCTCGGGCGCCAGCGCGGTCGGTCCCGAGCGGTCGTAGAAGGCGTTGTAGCCGTCCCATAGCGGCAGCCATTGCGCATAGTCCTGACGGGTGACGAAGCGGATGATGAGGTCGCCGGACATGCACGATTCCGTTTTGTTGGGAGGTGACGCGCTGGAGGAGTGTCTGCCATTACTACAGACACGAGAGCCGGCGATCAATGTCGCGAGGGGATTGCGTTGCCGCTGCTATTCCGCCGCGCCGAGGTGCCGGGCGAGGCTGCGGTTGCTGCCGCGCAAGGCGCGATAGTAGTCCGCGCTGCCGGGATCGTCGGTGTGGCGAACGAGGTCGGTGATCGGCGTGTAGCTCAGCATGCGTCCGCCATCGGGCAGCGCCGTGCAGGTGAAGCGCAACACCTCGCCGTCCACGAGTTCGATGTTGATCGGCGTGGAATCGCCGGTGCGGATCATCTCGGTGCGCTTGGCGATGAAGGCGCTCAGTTCATCCTCGGGCAGTTGCCAGGCGCCGGTGTCGCGGCCGTGATACATCAGCGCGATGAAGGGCGGCTTGCTGTCGGCCTGCGCGTCGGACAGCTTGAAGTAGTCGCGGAAGGCGCGGTTGATGAATTCGGCGCGGGTGTCGGAATCGAGCAGCACGATGCCGATATCGACCTGGTCGAGCGCGGCCGACAGGCGGTCCGCGGTGGCATGATGCTTCTTCTCCCACGCGAAGGCATCGACCCATTTCTGCCTGAGGAGCCCGGTGATCAGCGCGGTGCCGCCGGCGGTCGCCGCGAGCAGCAGCATGCGCGCCAGGTCCGACATGTCGTAGCCGGGGGTGGCGCGGTGGTTGAGGAAGAACAGCGCGGAAGACGCTACCGCGATGACGGCGCTGGCCATGCCGGAGGCAATGCCGCTGATGGAAGCGGAAAAGGCGACGATGCAGACGAACAGCGGCGCGGGATTGGGGACCGAAACGAAGTGCCGGTCGACGAGGAAGGCGATCAACGCCGTCGCCGTTGTCAGAGCCGGACCGGAGATTGCGCGCCAGTTTAACTGCATGCCGTTCTCGTCACTTGCCGGGAATAAGACGCCAGCATGCCTGATTGTTTCGATTGTGCCCGCCTTTCTGCCGCCAGTCCTAAGAGAGCGTTGCGCCGATACGTCAGGCTTTCGTATTTTTGAAATCAAATGATATCGAGTTACGGAACGGGGTATCGTACCCGACGATTAGCGCACGACATTTTTTCAAGAGGGAAATCTATGCCGACTGTTTCGCCGACGCTGCTGCCGATCCTGATGCTGTTCGCTTCCAACGTCTTCATGACCTTCGCCTGGTATGGCCATCTGAAGTTCAAGGAAAGCGCGCTGCCGACGGTGGTGCTGGTGAGCTGGGGGATCGCCTTCGTCGAATATTGGCTGGCGGTGCCGGCCAATCGCTGGGGCAGCGCGGTATATTCGGCTGCCCAGCTCAAGACCATCCAGGAGGTGATCACGCTGGTGGTGTTCGCGGCCTTCTCGGTGCTCTACCTGAAAGAGCCGCTGGGATGGAATCACGCACTCGGCTTTCTCTTCATCGCCATCGGCGCGTTTCTGATTTTTCACAAGTGGGCGTGAGGGCTCTTGTATTGAGTATACGGAACAAGGCTGTCGAACCGAGGTTGTAGCCTGCCCGCCACGATGCTTCAGTGCTGCATTATCAACTTCCTGCTTCCAACCTCACGGACCGCCGCGCCATGCCCCGACCGCACGCTGCCTTGTCCCTTGTTCGTCCATTGATCGCATCGCTCGCGCTGGCATTTGCCGCCGTGGCGCACGCCGCGCCGGTGGCCGATGTCCACGCGTTGGCGCAGAAGGAGCAGCAGCCGCTGCTCGATACGCTGCGCGACCTCGTGCAGATCGAATCCGGCAGCGGGGACATTGAAGGCCTGAACCGGCTCGCCGAGCGCATTGCCGGCCAGCTCAAGCAGCTTGGCGGCGCGGTGGAAGTCCTGCAGCCCAGCGACATCTACCGTCTCGACGACACGCCCGAGAAGGTAGGCCCGGCTGTGCATGCCGTCTTCAAGGGCACGGGCCGCGCGAAGGTCATGCTGATCGCGCACATGGATACAGTATACCTCAAGGGGATGCTGAAGGATCAGCCGTTCCGCATCGATGGCGACAAGGCCTATGGCCTCGGCATAGCCGACGACAAGCAGGGCATCGCCCTCATCATCCACGCCGTGGCCATGCTGCAGAAGCTGAGCTTCAAGGAGTATGGCGAGCTCACGGTGCTGATCAATGGCGATGAAGAGATCTCTTCGCCCGGCTGGCGCAGCACGATCACGCGGCTCGCCGCCGAGCAGGATGCCGTGTTCTCGTTCGAAGGCGGCGGCACCGATGGCGCGCTGCGGCTTGCCACCAGCGGCATCGGCTCGGCCTATCTCACGGTGCACGGCAAGGCGTCGCATGCGGGCGCCCGGCCCGAAGGCGGCGTCAACGCGCTGTACGAGCTGTCGCATCAGCTCTTGCAGATGAAGGACCTGTCCAGGCCGGAGCAGGGCCTGAAGCTGAACTGGACCGTCGCCAAGGCCGGCACCAACCGCAACGTGATCCCGGCCGAAGCCACGGCGCAGGCCGATGCGCGCGCGCTCAAGGTGGCGGATTTCGACGGGCTCGAGCAGGCGCTGCGGGACAGGATCAAGACGAAGCTGCTGCCCGATTCCAGGGTGGAGCTGAAATTCGAGGTGCGCCGGCCGCCGCTCGAAGCCACCGACGCCTCGCGCCGCGTGGCGGATTACGGCAAGACGATCTATCGGGAAATCGGCATGTCGCTCAACGTGGCCGAGAAAGCCACCGGCGGCGGCACCGACGCGGCGTTCGCCGGCCGCAAGGCGAAGGGGGCGGTACTGGAAGGCATGGGCCTGTCGAGCTTCGGCGCGCACTCCAACGATGCCGAATACGTGAAGGTCGACACCATCGTGCCGCGCCTCTATCTCACGACGCGCATGATCATGGACGTGTCGAGCGGCAAGCTGAAGTAAGCGGTATCCACTTGGGCAATGACGTGAAGAGAGCCCACGGGCGCAAAAATCATTTCGCGGCCGGTGCTACCCGCAATACCCGTCCGTTCGAACTATCTGTCAGCAGCCACAGCGCGCCGTCCGGTCCCTGGCGGACGTCGCGGATGCGCTCGTGCAGGTTCTGCAGCAGGCGTTCCTCCGAGATCACCGTGTTGCCGTTCAGCGTCAGCCGCACCAGCATCGCGCCGCGCAGCGCGCCCAAAAACAGGCTGCCGTTCCATTTCGGAAACAGCTTTCCGGTGTAGAAGGCCACGCCCGACGGCGCGATCGATGGCACCCAGTATTTGAGCGGCTGCTCCATGCCGTCCTTGGCGGTGCTGTTGTGGATCTTCGCACCTGAGTAATCGATGCCGTAGCCGATCACCGGCCAGCCGTAGTTCTTGCCCTTGCCGGCGACATTGACCTCGTCGCCGCCGCGCGGGCCATGCTCGATTTCCCAGGGCTCGCCGGTCGCCGGATTGATCGCAAGCGCCTGCACGTTGCGGTGCCCGTAACTCCAGATTTCCGGCTTGGCACCGGCGCGGCCGGCAAACGGATTGGCCGCCGGCACCGACCCATCGGGCGCGATCCGGACCACCTTGCCGAGATGATTGCCGAGATTCTGCGCTTCGTCGCGATAGGTGAAGTGATCGCCGAGCGCCACGAACAGATTGCCGTCATCGGCCTGCGCGATGCGGCAACCATAGTGATTGCCTGACGACAGCGGCCCCTGCTGGCGGAAGATGATCTTGACCTCGTCAAGGCGGCCATTGCTGTCGTTCAGTTTCGCGCGCGCGACCGTGGTGCGTCCGCCGCCCTCGGTCCGTTCGGCGTAACAGAAATAGATGGTCTTGTTCTGCGCAAAGGATTTGTCGGTGACGACATCGAGCAGGCCGCCCTGACCGGAGGCCCACACCTCGGGCACGCCCTTGAGCGGCGGCGAGATCTGCCCTTCGGCGGTGACGAGGCGCATGCGGCCGGGGCGCTCGGTGACCAGCATCTTGCCGTCCGGCAGAAACGCCAGCGCCCAGGGATTGACGAGGCCCCTTGCGACGGTCCGCACCTCGAGCTCGCCGGCCGAGGAACCGAACGCCTGCTCCTGGCCGCGCGTGCCGGTGGCGATCAGGAACGAGACCGCCAGCAGGATCGCTACCGCCAGGGCGACGGTGACAAGGCCGACAGGTGTCTTCATGCGAGTCCAATCGCGATGCCAATCACCGCGCGTTCGCCAATGTCATCGCGCGTTCGCTAATGATGCAAACAAAAAGCCGCAAACCATTAAGGAAAGGGCATCGCGACGGTGGCCTTGATCGACAGCACCGTCAGCGTGACCATGAGACAAAGCGATAGCGTGCCGATCGCGAGCGAGGTGGCGATCGCTCCAAGCAATCGGGAAGAAGCAACGGGCGCACGGCGGCTTTCGAAGCCGACCGTGCAGGGCGACCGAACCATGGTCAAAATCCTTGCAGTGCGGGGCGAATCACCCACGATGTCAGGAAAACCTTGCAACGATCACCGGCAACAATACGGCCGATCAGCCGTTGAAAATGGCAGAATAGCGGCAAAGGTTAATGTTGTGCCCGCTATTGTTAACTTTTGGCGGTCCCCTCGCGCGAAAGTGAGGAGCCTGCCGCTGGCCTGACGGCGGTCAGGCGCCAGCGACGATGCCCGCCTGGTCGTCGACCTCGCTCTCGGGCCGCCAGTCCATGGTGACGAAACCGGGGGTCTGCTCGACCCGCCGCAGCCAGGCACGGATGGCGGGGAAGGTGGCGAGGTCGTAGTCGCAGCGGTCGGCGACATGAGTGTAGCCGTACAGCGCGATATCGGCGACCGTGAGCTGCCCGGCGGCGAAATAGGCGCGGGTCTTGAGGTGGTTTTCCATCACCTGCAGCGCGGCATAGCCGCGCTCCATCCAGTCCTCCAGCGCATGCGTCTGCAGGTCGCGGCCACCCTTGACCAGCGACAGCCAGAAATAGGCGGCGCCGATATTGGGCTCCAGCGCGTGCTGCTCGAAGAACATCCATTGCAGGGCTTCGGCGCGCTCGACCCGCGACTCCGGCGCCAGCGAGGTGCCGCCGCAGACATACCAGAGGATGGCGTTGGACTCGGCGAGGTAGCGGCCGTCGGCGACTTCCAGCAGCGGCACCTGTCCGCTCGGGTTCTTCTCCAGAAAATCCGGCGTGCGGCTTTCGCCCCGGAGAATGTCGACTTCGATCGCCTCGTACGGTGCATTGAGCAGCGCCAGCGCAAGACGGACCTTGTAGCTGTTGCCGGAGCGCTGCATCGAATAGAGCTTGTACATCGTCCTGGATTTCACTCCGATCGAGAAAGCACGCACGCAGCAGTTGCGCCGCGCCATCAGCGGTTCACACCGCAACGCGGCCAAACAATGATGCCGATATCACTGCGTCGCAAGTCCTGCGGAATGGAAAAAGTCGAAAACCTCTACTGCACTGCACGCGCGCAGCATGTTTTCATCAACACGGCGGAACAACAAAGATCACGCTTGCGCGACGCGGGGCGCGCCAAGCGCATGGCTGGCGCGATCGAGGGCCGCGCGCCGCAATACAAGTGCACAGAAGGCCAGCTCCGCGAACAGGCCCAGGGGTATGTAGCTGACGCCGGCGATGCTGCGCGACAGCAGCGGCGCGATCCAGACAAATGCGAGCAGGCTGATCTCATAGTCGCCGAAGCGCGCATCCGGTCTCGCCGCGACGAACGCGACGAAGAAGGCAAGCGCGGGCGCAAGCAGCATCAGGTCGTAGTCGAGGACGTGCGGGGAGGCGAGCGCGGTGGCGGCGATCAGAAGCGCCGCCTTGACGGCGTGATCGCGGCTTGCATGCCAGACCCACGCTGTGGCGGCGACCGTGAGGACGGACACCGCTGTTTGCGCCATGTAGGCAGGAGTCACGCCGCCGCCCCACAGCCTGATCGCGGCAAACGCGCTCTGCAGTTTCTCGAAGCCGACATTGCCTTCTTCCAGCAGCACCTTGCGCGAGATCTCGGTGGAGGCGAAGAACGCGGTCCATGCATCGACGCCGAACAAGGCTGCGGATGCGCCGACGAGAACGATCACGGTCAGCCCTGCGGAAAAAAACGTGCGCCATTGTCCGGCGGCCACCAGCGCCAGGGGAAGCACGAGCGCGAACTGCGGCTTGTAGGACAGAAGGCCAAACAATACGCCAGCGACAAGCGGTCGTCGCGGCAGCACGACCAGCGCCGCACCCAGCAACGCGGCGCTCAAAAAGCCGTTCTGCCCGTGGCCGAGATTGATGAAGACGGCGGGGAAAGCGACGGCCACCGGCAGCCACAGCCGGCCGATCGCGCCGTGCTGCTGCCGCGCCGGCCGCAGGATCGCGCCGACCACCGCGAGATAGAACGCGAACGTAAGACCCTGCCATGCGGCGAGCGCCAGCGCGTATGGCAACAGCGCCAGCGGCGCGGCCACGAGGAAAAAGCTCGGCGGATAGAGCCAGCTATAGAACGGCGTGTCGGGCCCGAACAATTGCCGTTCGCGGGCATGATGCAGGGCCATGTTGTAGGCGTCCGCCGCTCGTCCTTCCAGCGCCAGCGCGCCGGCCGCGTAGAAGCTGGAAAAGTCGGTCCCGATCGGCTTGCCGTTGCGGTCGACCAGGTCATGCGACAGGGCTATCCAGCCGACGACGGCCAGGCCGGCGAGGGCCAGCAAGATCAGGCAATAGGCACGGACGCGCGAAGCCGTCAGCCATTCGCCGGACCGCAGCGCTTGCCAGATATGAGCCATTTTACCGCGGAACTTTACGAATATTGCGCCGTATTGCTCCGACCGTACCGAGCCCGCTTTAACGTTTCCTAAAGTTTGGCCGTTTCCGGCCAAGCTTCTTGCGATGCAGCGCCGAGCGCCGTAGGGTGCGTCGTTCCCATCAAAAAGAGTCGTGAATTACAGAGCTCACGACGTTTGCCAGGAGATCATGATGCCCTTCCTGTCCGCCTCGCTCGCCCGTGTGAAGCCGTCCGCGACGATCGCGGTCACGGATAAAGCACGGGCGCTGAAAGCGGCGGGCCGCAACGTCATCGGCCTTGGCGCCGGCGAGCCGGATTTCGACACGCCCGCCAACATCAAGCTGGCGGCGATCCGCGCCATCGAGGCCGGCAAGACCAAGTACACCGATGTCGGCGGCATTCCCGAGCTGAAGGAAGCCATCATCAACAAGTTCCAGCGCGAGAATGGCCTGACCTACAAGCCGAACCAGGTCATCGTCGGCACCGGCGGCAAGCAGGTGCTCTACAACGCGCTGATGGCGACGCTGAACCCCGGCGACGAGGTCATCATCCCCGCGCCGTACTGGGTCAGCTATCCCGAGATGGTGGCGCTGGCCGGCGGCGAGTCGGTGCCGGTGGTGTGCCCGGCCTCCAGCGGCTTCAAGCTGCGGCCGGAAGATCTGGAAAAGGCGATCACGCCGAAGACCAAATGGATCATCCTGTGCTCGCCGTCGAACCCGACCGGCGCGGCCTACACGCGCGCCGAGTTGAAGGCGATCACCGACGTGCTGGTGAAGCATCCGCATGTCTGGGTGATGACCGACGACATGTACGAGCACCTGGTCTATGACGACTTCCAGTTCGCTACGCCCGCGCAGGTCGAGCCGAAACTGTATGAGCGCACGCTGACGGTGAACGGCGTCTCGAAGGCCTATTGCATGACCGGCTGGCGCATTGGCTATGCCGGCGGTCCCGCCGACCTGATCAAGGCGATGGCGACGATCCAGTCGCAGTCGACCTCGAACCCGTCGTCTATCGCGCAGTGGGCGTCGGTGGAGGCGCTGAACGGTCCGCAGGACTTCATCCCCGTGCACAACAAGGTGTTCAAGGAGCGCCGCGATCTCGTGGTGTCGATGCTTAACCAGGCCAACGGCATCGAATGCCCGCGGCCGGAAGGCGCGTTCTACGTCTATCCGTCCTGCGCCGGCACCATCGGCAAGACCTCGCCCTCGGGCAAGGTGATCGCCAATGACGAAGACTTCGTCACGGAGCTTCTGGAGAGCGAAGGCGTCGCCGTCGTGCAGGGGTCCGCGTTCGGCCTCGGCCCGGCGTTCCGTATCTCCTACGCGACCAAAACCTCCGACCTCGAAGACGCCTGCAAGCGCATCCAGCGCTTCTGCGGCAATCTGCGATAACAAGCGTTTTTTCGCCAAACAAACCCGTTCCGCATGTGATGCGGGACGGGTTTTTGTTCGGATAAGCAATCGCGTCAAAAACACGGTCGTCAAATCACATCACGCGTGAATCGAAGCGCAATGTTTTGACGGCTTCTTGAGCACGCGCCATGTTTCCGCCACGGCGCTTCCATCCTGTCCGCTCCGCTAAATTTGTTCATCATCATGATGCGGAGACTGGGACACATGCGACTGCTGACACTAACTATCGCCACGCTGGGATTGATCGCGCCGATCGCAAGCGCCAACGCGGCGCCGCCGGTTCGCGCCGGCATCCTGCAATGCCAGGGCGGCCAGAATGTCGGCTTCGTCGTCGGCTCGGTGACCAGCCTCGAATGCGTGTTCCGCAGCGAAGGCCGCCGACCCGAGCCCTATATCGCCAAGGTGCAGCGCATCGGTCTCGATCTCGGCGTCACCGAGCAGACGCAGTTGCAATGGGCCGTCACTGCGCCCAGCAGCCGGCTCGGCCGCGGCGAACTCGCCGGCTCTTACGGCGGCGTCGGCGCCAACGCATCGATCGGCATCGGCGGCGGCGGCAACTTCCTGGTGGGCGGTCCCGCCAACGCCTACGCGCTGCAGCCGATCAGCCTGCAGGGACAGACCGGGCTCAACGTCACCGCAGGGATCGCCGGCCTCGAACTGCAGCCGTTCTACGGCAACGGCCCGCGCCGGCACGCCCGGCGCCATCACCGTCGCGGTTGAGGGATGGCACGTTAAGGAAAAGGCCCGCGCGAGCGGGCCTTTTTTTGTTGTTTGTTGCGTTCGGCTTCGTGGGCTACGCGGCCCGAATGAAGGTGATCCGGCCAGCCGTGCCGCGTTTGCGATGCGGCTTCAGGGTAATCTCCACATCTTGATTGAAGGCGGTGAGCATCCGCATCAGTTTTTCCACCGAAACCAACCGGAACTGGCCACGCAGCAACTTCGACAAATCGGGCTGTTTCATCTCGATCAGCGTGGCGGCCGCGACCTGAGTCAAGCCACGTTCGGCGATCAGCCGTTTCAACTGCACCACCAGTGCCGCCTTAAGCTGGTGCTCCTCTGCATTGGGCAGGCCAAGGTCGGCGAAGATATTGCCGCTTCCGACTTCATGGGCGGGCAACTTTTTCTTGGCGCTCATCATCGAGTTCCCTTGGTTGCTTTATGGATCGCTTCGGCATCGCGCAGGCGCTGCCGGACGAGATCCATGTGACGCTGCGGTGTGGCTATCCCGCTGGTGGATTTCTTCTGGAACGCATGCAGGACGTACAAGACGCCCTCAAGACGCACCGTGTAGACGGCGCGATAGGTGTCACCGTCAAAGTTGTCGCGAATCTCCAACACACTCCGCTCAAGCCCTTCAGCGGCTTTGCGCCATGCGGATGCTCCCCGACCTGAGCTTCAAAAAGGGCTTGCCCAATCCCGCTGCGAACCGCCGCTGGAAATCCTTTCAGGTCCTTTCGGCTCGACCCCACGAAAACCGCAGGTTTGATAGCGCGGAGCAGATCTTTCACACTATTATAGATATATACCTATAGCGCGCCGGTCAAGTGCTTCCATCGGCGATGTGTTTTTGCACACCATAGTTCGTCGCTTCACGGAATGACGATCGGATGGAGACGGCTCGCTTCAGCCTCCGCCATTCTGGCACGACCTGTGATGTTATGGCATAGAACGGCGAACGCCGCGGGCACGGCCTTGCTCTTGATTCTCTGCTCGCATCAACGTTTTTCAGCCGGAGATACTTCATGCGTCGTTCTCTAATCCTTGCCGCGGCCGCGCTCGCCTCGCTCGCATCCTCGATCGGCGGCGCGGCTGCGCAGCAGGTGCAGCGCGTACAGGTCGGCGTGCTGGAGTGCCGCGGCGGCGCCAGCGTTGGATTCGTCGTCGGCTCGGTCACCAATCTCGGCTGCGTGCTGCGCGCCGAAGGGATGCCGGAGGACCGCTATATCGCGACCATCCGTAAAGTGGGGCTCGACCTCGGCATCACCCAGGAATCGGCGCTGGCGTGGGGCGTGTTCGCGCCGGTAGCGCAGCTCGGCCCCGGTGGCCTCTCCGGTGACTATGTCGGCGCGCAGGGCAGCGCGACGCTCGGTGTCGGCGTCGGCGGCAACGTCCTGGTCGGAGGCTCCGCCAATTCGATCGCGCTGCAGCCGCTGAGCGTGCAAGGCCAGGTTGGCGTCAGCATTGCTGCCGGATTGCAAAGTCTGGAACTCCGGCCGGGGCGTTAGCTAAACGCTGCTTCACCAGAAGCCGGATGAACTCAGCGACATCCGGGTCTCTGGCCTGGTCCTTTTCCGCGCATATCGGTGCGTGCACGCGGGCAGCTTGCTAGCCGGTTCCTCCGGCGCGGGCTAGCATGCCTCATGAGTTCGAATTTTCAGATTACGTCCGGCCAAGCCAGGCTGGCGGCGACAATCGTCGGTCAGGGCGACCCTGTTGTCTTTCTCCACGCCGCGGTTTGCGACAGTCGCATGTGGCGTGCGCAACTGGATGCAGCAGGGATGAGCCATAAGGCGATCGCGTACGATCGGCGGGGCTTTGGCGAGACCCGCGCGGAAAAGGAGGACTTTTCGGCAGTCGCGGATTTGTTGGCGGTGATTGACGCCGCTGCGAACGACGCGCCGGCAATCCTTGTTGGATGCTCGCAAGGCGGACGGGTCGCGCTCGACGCCGCTGTTCTGCATCCATCCCATGTCCGCGCCCTCGTTCTCATTGCGCCCGGCGTGAATGGCGCGCCGGAGCCGATCCATCCACCCGGCATCGAGCACCTGATGGCGAAGCTCAGGGAAGCGCAGGAAGCCGGCGATCTGGATCAGGTGAACGCAATCAAGGCCTATCATTGGCTGGACGGCCCCCTGCAGCCCGAGGGCCGTGTTACGGGCGAGGCGCGCCGGCTGTTCCTCGACATGAACGCGATCGCGCTCCGGTCGCCGCCGATCGGGTCGAACCTCGATGTCGTGCCCACCTTCCATCGTCTGGGCGAGATATCGGCACCATCGCTTGTAATCTGGGGTGATTTCGATTTCCCGCACATTCAGGAACGAAGCCGTCACATGGCAACGACAATGTCGAACGCGTCGGGCCATGTCTTGACCGGTACCGCCCATCTGCCGAGCCTGGAACGGCCAACCGAGATCGCGGACCTGCTGACGGCGTTCATCGATCGTTGCTCCGGCGTCGCGCATAAGCAAGTGTAAGTCGGATAAGCGAAACTTACTGGAACTGGGGCCGGGAAGGTGGCCCACGTCTGTCACCATCTATTCTTTCCCCGGCTAGGAAGATGGATTGCTTCCGCCTTCGCCAAGGCTACGGCGGACAAGTCGCGTGCCAAACTCGCAATGACGGCCAATCTCCGTCTGTCCCTTCACATCGCACCGCAGCGAATTTTTCCCGCTTGCCAAATCGTCGCGACAGGCGGAGCATTGGAGGTCGCCGACCCAATCAAGGGCCGAGCTCCAAAATGAGGAGGCGGCAATGGGACAAGACGTCAGAAGTCCCCGAGGTCCACGGTGCATAGCGCTGGTGGGCCCTTTCCAAAGCGGTAAAACCACACTTTTGGAGGCGATATTGGCGCGAACGGGCGCCATTAAAAATGCCGGCAGCGTCGATGCCGGAACTTCCTTCGGCGATGCCAGCCCTGAGGCGCGCCATCACAAGATGGGTGTGGGCCTCTCCGCCGCCACCACTACCTTCATGGGCGACAGTTACACCTTTATCGATTGTCCCGGCTCGATCGAGTTCGCGCAAGATATGCGCGCCGCGTTGCCCGCGGTCGATGCCGCGGTCGTGGTCTGCGAGGCGGACGAGAAGAAGCTGCCGCAACTGCAGATCATCCTGCGCGAGCTGGAAGATTTCGGCATTCCCCGTTTTCTGTTTTTGAACAAGATCGATCGCGCCAACAAGCGCATCCGCGAAACGCTGGCGACGTTGCAGCCGGCCTCGCGCGTGCCGCTGGTGCTGCGGCAGATTCCGATCTGGAAGGGCGAATTGATCGAAGGGTTCGTCGACCTCGCGCTGGAGCGCGCCTTCGTCTACCGCGAGCACAAGGCCTCCGAAGTCATTGCGCTGGAAGGCGGCGATCTCGACCGCGAGAAGGAAGCGCGCTTCTCGATGCTGGAGAAGCTCGCCGACCATGACGACGCGCTGATGGAGCAGTTGCTGGAAGACATCCAGCCGCCACGCGACGCCGTGTTCGACGATCTCGCCCGCGAACTGCGCGAAGGCCTGATCTGCCCGGTGCTGCTCGGCGCCGCCGCGCGCGAAAACGGCGTGCTGCGGCTGATGAAGGCGCTCCGTCATGAATCGCCCGGCGTCGCCGAAACGGCGAAACGCCTCGGCGCATCCGCGCAAAAGGAAGCGCTGGGCTTTGTGTTCAAGACCGTGCATCTGCAGCACGGCGGCAAGCTGTCGTTGACGCGGCTGCTTGCCGGCCGCCTCGAGGACGGCGCGACGCTGCAATCCTCCTCCGGCGAGGCCGGGCGGGTTTCCGGCATCCTCGCCGTCAACGGCGCGCACGACACCAAGCGCCCCGCGGCGGAAGCCGGAGAGACGGTCGCGCTCGGCAAGCTCGACGCGGTCAAGACCGGCGACACGCTGTCCGGCGGCAAGACCGCGCCATCAGCGCTGGTGCAGGTCGCGCCGACGCCGCCCGTGCTGGCGATGTCGCTGGCGGCGACCGACCGCAAGGACGACGTCAAGCTCGGGCAGGCGCTGCTGCGGCTGAACGAGGAAGATCAGTCGCTGACGATGATCCAGAATCCGCGCACCCACGACATCGTGCTGTGGGGGCAGGGCGAGATGCATCTGCGCGTCGCGCTGGAACGCCTGCGGGATCGCTTCGGCGTCAACGTCAAATCGCAGCCGCCCGCGATCGGCTATCAGGAGACCATCCGCAAATCGATCACCCAGCGCGGCCGCCACAAGAAGCAGTCTGGCGGTCACGGCCAGTTCGGCGACGTGGTGCTGGAGATCAAGCCGATGCCGCGCGGCTCGGGCTTCGAATTCCACGAAAAGGTGGTCGGCGGCGCGGTGCCACGCAACTATATCGGCGCGGTGGAAGAGGGCGTGGTCGACGGCCTTGCCAAGGGCCCGCTCGGCTTCCCCGTCATCGACGTCGATGTGACGCTGACCGACGGCTCCTATCACAGCGTCGACTCCTCCGATCTCGCCTTCCGCACGGCGGCGCGGATCGGCATGAGCGAGGCGCTGCCGCAGTGCCAGCCGGTGCTGCTGGAGCCGATCCACATGGTGGAGATCGTCTGCCCGACGGAAGCGACGGCGAAGATCAACGCCATCCTGTCGGCGCGGCGCGGCCAGATCCTCGGCTTCGACACCCGCGAGGGTTGGGCGGGCTGGGATTGCGTCCGCGCCACCATGCCGGAGGCGGAGATCGGCGACCTGATCGTGGAGCTGCGGTCAGCCACCGCCGGCGCCGGCGGCTTCACCCGCCAGTTCGACCGCATGGCCGAGGTCACCGGCCGCGCCGCCGACCAGATCATCGCTGCGCATCGCGTCGCGGCTTAGCTCCCGACAGGATTACCGCGGCCTGATAGGCCGCGGTAATCCGTGTTCGGCTTGACACGCCCCCACGGAAGATAAATTGATCGTCATGGCCGGGTCTATCCCGGCCATCGACGTCTTTGAGGAGGTTGTTGTCGTGTCCAAGCCCCCCGCCGCATGCCTGATCGGATGGCCGGCCGCGCATTCGCGTTCGCCGTTGATCCATCATTACTGGCTGCGGACGCTGGGCATCGAAGGCGGCTACGTCATCGAGGCGGTGCCGCCCGACGAGTTCAAGGATTTCATCTTCCGCCTGTCGCTGCGCGGCTTCGTCGGCGCCAACGTCACCCTTCCGCACAAGGAGCGCGCGCTTGCGCTGTCGAAGCCGGACGAGCGTGCCCGCGCGGTTGGCGCGGCCAACACGCTGTGGTTCGCGGATGGCGAACTCTGTTCGACCAATACCGACGTCGAAGGCTTCATCAACAATCTCGACGCCAGCGCGCCCGGCTGGGACAACGCTGAGGATGCGCTGGTGCTCGGCGCCGGCGGCTCGTCGCGCGCGGTGGTGTTCGGCTTGCGCGAGCGCGGCATCAAGCGCATTCATCTCGCCAACCGCACCGTGGCGCGCGCGAGCGCGCTGGCTGATCAGTTCGGCGCGAGCGTCCTGCCGATGGCGTGGCATGCGCTCGGCGATATCCTGCCGCGCGCCGGTCTTGTGGTGAATACGACCTCGCTCGGCATGAAGGGCCAGCCGCCGCTCGAAATCGATGTCGGGCTGCTACCGCCGCGCGCCGTCGTCGCCGATAACGTCTACGTCCCGCTGGAAACCCCGTTGCTTGCGGCCGCACGTGCGGGCGGGCTGAAGACCGCCGATGGGCTCGGCATGCTCCTGCACCAGGCGGTGCGCGGCTTCGAATTGTGGTTCGGGCAACGGCCCGAGGTGACGGCGGAGCTGCGCGCGCTGGTCGAGGCCGATCTCACGAATACATGATCGGCCGATCGCGAACTATTGAGCCGGAATTTTTTTGAATGGCCGGGGTCAATGGCTACGTCAGTGCCGCCACCGGAGATACCAACATGCCCGCCCGTCGCTTTCAATTCGTTCGTCCGCTCGTCGCTGTCGCAATGGTGGCGGGCTCCACGCTTTACGCGATCGCCCAGCAGCCGCCGACGCCGACGCGCGTTCGCGGAACCATCGAAGCCGTCGATGGCGACGTGCTGGCGGTCAAGTCGCGCGGCGGCGATGACGTCAGGCTGAACATGACCCGCGACCTCAACGTCGTCGGTATCAGCAAGATCGCGCTGTCCGACATCAAGGTCGGCTCCTTCATCGGCACCACCACGGTGCCGGGACCCAACGGCAGCCAGAACGCGGTCGAGGTGCATGTGTTTCCGGAAAACATGCGCGGCACCGGCGAGGGCTCGCGGCCCTATGACCTGCGCCCCAACTCCACGATGACCAACGCCACGGTGGCGGATTCGGTGGTCGGCAATGACGGTCACACCCTGACGATCAAGTACCGGGGCGGCGAGAAGAAGGTCGTGGTCGGCCCCGAGACGCCGGTCGTGACCTACGTTCCCGCCGACAAGTCCGATCTCAAGCCGGGCGCCAAGGTGATCGCCTTCATGAAGAAGCTGCCGGACGGCTCGCTCGAGACCAGCCGCGTCAGCGTCGGCCGCGACGGCCTGACCCCGCCGATGTGACGCGAAGCGTCATTCCGGGGCGATGCGCAGCATCGAACCCGGAATCTCGAGATTCCGGGTCTGGTCCTTCGGACCATCCCGGAATGACAAGCCTTGGAATAGGCACTCCCATCAGGTGTTTGCGTTCTCGGACCGCCGATACATTCCTGGGAGGACTACCATGCTGAAAGCTTCTTCATGGCCGCGGCTGCTCGCGGCCTCGCTGACCCTTGTCACCTTGCTCGGATCGGCGGCGTGGGCGCAACAGCCGCCGACGGTGCGCATTCGCGGTACCATTGAAGCGATTGATGGACCGATACTGTCGATCAAGTCGCGCGAGGGCACCGACATGAAGGTGAAGATGACCGACAATGTCGCCGTGTTCGGCGTCGCCAAGACCGAACTGTCCGAGATCAAGGAAGGCTCCTATATCGGCGTCACCGCCATGCCGGAGCCGGACGGCACCCAGAAGGCGGTCGCGGTGCATATCTTCCCCGAAAACCAGCGCGGCGCCGCCGAAGGCTTCCGGCCCTGGGACGCACGGCCGAATTCAACGATGACCAATGCCACCGTCGCCCAGACAGTGAAGGGCACCGACGGCCAGAACATCCTGGTCAAGTACAAGGACGGCGAAAAGAAAGTCGTGGTGCCGCCGGATACGCCTGTTGTCACCTTCGTCGCCGGCGACAAGTCCGAGCTGAAGCCGGGCGCCAAGATCATCATCTTCGGCGCGGTGAAGAAGGACGACGACACGCTGGAAACCGCGCGCGTCAATGTCGGCCGCGACGGGATCACGCCGCCGATGTGAGGCAACGCCTTCCTACTTCCCTTCTCCCCTTTTGTGGGAGAAAGGTGCCTTCGCGGTAGGAAACAGTTGGGAATAGTTTCCGTGGGGTTTTGCCCGCGTCCATCGAGGACGGGAACCGGCCCGGAGTTCTTGGGGAGGCTCCGGGCCGAGTGTTTCCTATGGACACCTCGTGCGGCGAGGAGGCCCCTGCTTCCAAGGAAACACCTCGTGCAGCAACCGCAGAACGCCCGCCGCCGCAATTATCTTTCCGGTAAGGCAGATTAATTCGCCGCAAGACCGAACGGGTCTTGGAAAAGAATGGTCCGGGTGTGGCCCCATCAAGGGAGGAAGGCTGCCTCTAAACCGCCAGCAAATTGTCGTCGATCTCCGCGATCGTGTTGACGCCGCACAATCCCATCGTCGTCAGCATTTCCTTGGCCAGGATATCGATCGCCTTGGCGACGCCGGCTTCACCGCCGGCCCCCAGGCCATAGGCATAGGCGCGGCCGATCATGCAGGATTTGGCGCCGAGCGCGAGCGCGCGGACGACGTCCATGCCGGTGCGGATGCCGCCGTCGAACATGATCTCCATCTTCGAGCCGACGGTATCGACGATCTCCGGCAGCACCTCGATCGAGGACGGCGCGCCGTCGAGCTGCCGGCCACCATGGTTGGAGACGACGATCGCCTGCGCGCCGGTTTTCGCCGCGAGTTCGGCGTCCTCGACGTCGAGGATGCCTTTGAGGATCAGCTTGCCCGGCCAGATCGAGCGGATCCAGTCGAGGTCCTTCCAGTTCAGCGAGGTATCGAACTGCGACGCGGTCCATTCCGCCAGCTTGGTGAGATCCTCGGTGCCTTTGACGTGGCCGACAATGTTGCCGAAGCTGCGGCGCTTGCCGCGCAAGACGCCCGCGACCCACGAAGGCTTGCTCGCAAAATCGATCAGCTTCGCCAGCGACCACTCCGGCGGCACCGTCATGCCGTTCTTGATGTCCTGATGGCGCTGGCCGATCACCTGCAGATCGACGGTCAATACCAGCGCCGAGCATTTGGCCGCGATGGCACGCTCGATCAGCGCCTTGATGAAGCCGCGGTCCTTCATCACGTAGAGCTGGAACCAGAACGGCTTGTCGACGGCGGCGGCAATATCCTCGATCGAGCAGATCGACATCGTGCTCTGGGTGAAGGGAATGCCGGCGGCCTGCGCCGCGCGGCAGGCGTGAATTTCGCCGTCGCCATGCTGCATGCCGAGCAGGCCCACCGGCGCAAGGATCAACGGCATCGCGGCCGGCTCGCCGAGGATCGTGGTGGAGAGATTGCGCTTGGAAACGTCGACCAGGATGCGCTGGCGGAACTTGATCTGGTGCAGATCCTCGGAATTGGCGCGCAGCGTGTCCTCGGTGTAGGAGCCGCGGTCGGCATAGTCGAAAAACGCCTTGGGAACCCGGCGCTTATGCAACTGGCGCAGATCCTCAATGCAGGTGATGTGCTTCATGGGTGTCCCGGCCCTTCTTGAATTTCGTAGTCGTGTCGTCATCTAGCATGGTTGGATGGCGAGCCAAATCGCATCTCGCGCCCGCCACTCTGCAAACGGGAGGACATCCCATGACCGGACCGCGCGTCACCACCCCGCTCGAGACCGGCCCGGCAAACCGAGAAGAAAAGCGCTGGCTCGACGCCGCCTTGAAAGCTGCCTTGGACGCTGCCCTGGAGGAGGGGTTGCAAGAGACCTTTCCGGCCTCCGACCCCGTCAGTGTCACCCAGCCGCCGCCCTCAAAGGGCGACCGCCACATCAAACGGCGTAGGTAACAGTTCGCCGGCCGGGCCCGCCGGATTGCCAAAAATATAGCAATGTCAATGCCATATGTATGAAACTGGCGCGCCCGGCGGTAATGATTCATCATATTTTTTGAAGCCATTTTAGCGGCTGAGGGATTATAACCCGTACACGCTTCGATCGAGGCGTTCGGGGATTCGAGGGCCATAAGCGGTCCACGTCCCGAAATGGCTTGGGGGTTATATGAGCCGCAAATATTTCGGTACCGATGGAATTCGGGGCCGCGCCAATGGTTTGATTACGCCGGAGCTCGCGCTCAAGGTGGGGCAGGCGGCTGGCCTGGTGTTTCAGCGTGGCGAGCACCGCCACCGCGTCGTCATCGGCAAGGATACGCGGCTCTCCGGCTACATGATCGAATACGCCATGGTGGCCGGCTTTACTTCGGTCGGCATGGATGTGCTGTTGCTCGGCCCGATGCCGACGCCGGCGGTCGCGATGCTGACCAAGTCGATGCGCGCCGATCTCGGCGTCATGATCTCGGCTTCGCACAACCTGTTCGAGGACAACGGCATCAAGCTGTTCGGTCCGCAGGGGTTCAAACTCTCCGACGACGTCGAGAAGCAGATCGAGCAACTGCTGGACGAACCGATCGACCGCCGCCTGGCGCAGAGCGCCAGCCTCGGGCGCGCCCGCCGTATCGACGGCGTGCATGACCGCTACATCGAATTCGCCAAGCGTACGCTGCCGCGCGAGCTCTCGCTCGAGGGCCTGCGGGTCGTGATCGATTGCGCGCACGGCGCGGCCTACAAGGTGGTGCCGGAAGCGCTGTGGGAACTGGGCGCCGACGTCATCGCGATCGGCGTCGAACCCGATGGCTTCAACATCAACAAGGAATGCGGCTCGACCTCGCCGGAGACGCTCGCCAAGAAGGTGCGCGAGATGCGCGCCGATATCGGCATCGCGCTCGATGGCGACGCGGATCGCGTCATTCTGGTCGACGAACGCGGCCATGTCGTCGACGGCGATCAGTTGCTCGCGGTGATCGCGCAAAGCTGGAAGGAAGACGGCCGGCTCGCCAAGCCAGGCATCGTCGCCACCGTGATGTCCAATCTCGGGCTCGAGCGTTTTCTCGAAGGGCAGGGCCTCGGCATGATACGCACGCCGGTCGGCGACCGCTATGTGCTCGAGCAGATGCTCAGCCAGGGCTACAATCTCGGCGGCGAGCCGTCGGGCCATATCATCCTCTCCGACTATGCCACGACCGGCGACGGCTTCGTTGCCGCGCTGCAGGTGCTGGCCGTGGTGCAGAAGCTGCGCCGCCCGGTGTCGGAAGTCTGCCATCGCTTCGATCCGCTGCCGCAGATCTTGAAGAACGTGCGCTACCGCTCCGGCAAGCCGCTCGACAATGCCGAGGTGAAATCGGCGATCATGGACGGCGAGAATCGTCTCAACGGCCACGGCCGGCTCCTGGTCCGCTCGTCCGGCACCGAGCCCGTGATCCGCGTGATGGGCGAGGGCGACGACCGCGATCTGGTCGAGGACGTCGTCGACCAGATCGTCAACGCGCTCGGCCACGCCGCGGCGGCATAAGCGCGTTTTATCCAGCGCATGCGTGAAGCGTGATCGGCGGTGCGCAGCGGCGCATCGCAGCTATCGGCTATTGCGGATGGTCGCAGCCGAGTGTGCGGCGTAAAAGACGGCATTGCCTCCAGCGAATCCTCCTCGGAATGCGCCGTTGAACAAGCCCGTCATCGTTACAGAGGAAACCGCGGCCGCGCCGGTCGTCGTGGCGGATGCGGCACCTGGCCTCGCGGCGAAAGCGGCAGCGGCGGGGCCAGCCTACATCGTGCTCGCCGGCATCAGCTTCTCGCATTTCCTCAACGACACCATGCAGTCGTTGATTGCTTCGGTCTATCCGATCCTGAAAGACGCCTACGCGCTCGACTATTCGCAGATCGGCATGATTACGCTGGCGTTCCAGTTCACCGCGTCGCTGCTGCAGCCTCTGGTCGGGCATTTCACCGACAAGAAGGCGCAGCCGTTCTCGCTTGCGATCGGCATGGGCTTTACCTTTTTCGGCTTGCTGCTGCTGAGCGTCGCGCATCTCTATCCCATCATCCTGATCGCAGCCGCGCTGGTCGGGCTCGGCTCGGCGGTATTTCATCCGGAGTCGGCGCGGATCGCGCGGCTTGCTTCCGGTGGACGCTATGGCTTCGCGCAATCGGTGTTTCAGCTCGGCGGCAGTTTCGGTACCTCGATGGGGCCGGTACTGGCGGCGCTGATCGTGGTGCCGTTCGGCCAGCCGTCGATCGCCTGGTTCTCGTCGATCGCGTTTCTGGCGATCGTGATCCTTTGGCGGATCGGCGCGTGGTACAAGCCGCAGATCGCGACCAAGAAATCGGCCGCGGTGGAACGTCATCCGGACCATCCGGATTCCCGGCGGGTCAAAATCGCGCTCGCGGTGCTGGTCGCGCTGCTGTTCTCGAAGCAGCTCTACGTGTCGAGCCTGTCGAGCTATTACATCTTCTATCTGATCGACAAATTTGGGGTGTCGACGCAGGCCGCCCAGCTCTACCTCTTCCTCTTTCTTGCTTCCAACGCCGCGGGCGCGTTCTTCGGCGGGCCGCTCGGCGATCGCTTCGGGCGCAAATACGTCATCTGGTTCTCAATCCTCGGCGCGCTGCCGTTCACGCTGGCACTGCCCTATGCCGGGCTCTATGCAAGCGCCGTGCTCACCATCTTCATCGGCTTGATCCTCTCCTCAGCGACGGCGTCGATCATCGTGTTCGCACAGGAACTGATGCCGCATCGCTTCGGCATGATCTCGGGCGTGTTCTTCGGTGTCGCCTTCGGTATCGGTGGACTAGGCGCGGCGGCGCTCGGCAAGCTTGCCGATCACACCGGCATCGCCTTCGTCTATCACCTCTGCGCCTTCCTGCCCGCGCTCGGCCTGCTTGCGGTGTTCCTCCCGAAAATGCCCAAACACATGCATTGAGCGGATCCGGTGAGTGCGTACGCTGCGCACGTAATGCCAGATGCGCTTGCCGTCATATCGCAGGCGAGGGCGCTGCCGCTCCCATAAACAAAATCTTAACGCCGCGACAGCGCGCGGATTTTCGTCAACACATCGTTAGGGTGTTGGCGATCTCGTCATTTTTCACTGTTGTAAATGCATCGTGACCCGCGTCGCAAATCGCGCTGCGAAAAATAGTGAGAGATTGTCAACCTTAAAAATTAGGGTTAAGCGCCGCTTAAGCATTTAATGCCATCGTCCGTCCGTGAGTTTTTGAAGTGAGGATTTTCGCAGTCAACCTCACCGGACAAAAGGACTAAGACAATGCGTAGCGTTAAGTCATTCATTGCCGCCGGTGCGGCGACTCTATTGTCCTCGGCGGCGTTCGCTGCCGACATGCCCATCGCGCCTCCTCCATATGCGGCCCCGGTGGTCGAGGATTTCGGCGGCTGGTATCTGCGCGGCGACATCGGCTTCAGCAACCAGCGCGTCGATCGTTTGAATAACGCTAACGACGTCACCCTGACCTCGTCGGTGCAGACGAACAATTTCAACAGTGCCGGCATCTTCGGCCTCGGCGTCGGTTACAAGGTCAACAACTGGTTCCGCGCTGACGTTACCGGTGAGTACCGCGGCAATTCGCAGTTTCATGGCACCGACCGCATCACCTATCCGGGCGGCGTCGGCATCGACACCTACCACGGCACCAAGAACGAATGGGTCGTTCTCGCCAACGCCTATGTCGATCTCGGCACCTGGTGGTGCATCACCCCGTTCATCGGCGCCGGCGTCGGCGGCGCGCGGGTTGCGATCAACGGCTTCACCGACGCGGGCATTGCCAACAACGGCGGCGGCGCGCTGCCGGGCCTCGCCTACGCGGACAACGTGTCGAAGTGGAATCTGGCCTGGGCGGTCCATGCCGGTCTCGCCTACAAGGTCACGCCGAACTTCACCGTCGAACTCGCCTATCGCTACCTCGACATGGGCGACGGCCTGACCGGCGACTTGCGGACCTTCGACGGCAGCGGTGTCAACACCATCAACCCGATGACCTTCAAGAACATCACTTCGCACGATCTGAAGCTCGGCGTGCGCTGGGATCTGACCAGCCCGGCTGTCTACGCGCCGCCGCCGCTGATCCGCAAAGGTTAATCGCGACCTTCATTCGTTAACGATTGTCGAACGGCGCGGGACATTTCCCGCGCCGTTTTCTTTGGCGCATGGCGAAGCGGCGGGTGAAAAATCTTCGACCGCTTTTCGGCAAGAATGCGCCAATCGCAGGGCGCAACAACGATTGGTTAAGGTTAACAGGCGATGATCAGCACCAAGTTCAGAGTTTGGGAATGGAGCGTTGCGATGCGTCGATTGTTGCTGATGGCTATGATGTGTGGGGCAGTAAGCGGCGCGCAGGCGGCCGATATGCCGGATCTTCCTTTTCTTCGCGGCAGCTTTACCGAGGGGTTGAGCAGAAGCACCGTCAACTGGAGCGGCGCCTATGTCGGCGCCCACGCTTCTCACGGCGCGGCGGACATGGACTTCACCAATTCCGGCCAGGACCTGCTCGCCAAGCTCATGAATAATCTCGATATCGAAGCGGAGTTCGACATCTCGAAGTGGCCGTTGCTCGGCAAGGCCCATATGCAGAACAGCGGCTATGGCGGGTTCATCGGCTATAACTGGCAGTGGACCGAAGCCGTCGTCGCCATCGAGCTGAACTACACCCATGGCAATTTCTTTGGGTCCAACATGGGCTCGCAAGCCCGCTCGTTTCAGTTTCCGACCGATTACGTGACCACCGCTGCCGTCGCCTCGGCCGCCACGATGAGGGTCACCGATTACGGCTCGCTGCGGGTGCGCGGCGGATACGCGATCGACAACTTCCTGCCCTATGGATTTGCCGGCATTGCAATGGGGCGGGCGAATATCAATCGTTGGGCCGCTTATTCCGCTTACTATCGATATGTCGGCACGGGCGGGCTTCCCGACCTCTCGGGAAGCGATAGCCTGACTGACAACGCCAACGCTCATTTCGTCACCGGCTTCGCCGGCGGTGTTGGCGTTGACGTAATGCTGTATGCGGGTCTCTTCCTTCGCGCCGAGTGGGAATATCTCCGGTTCACCTCGACCGTCGATACCACCATCAACACGGTCCGCGCCGGCCTCGGCTACAAGTTCTGATTGCGTCACGGCGCCGCCGCTCCGGCGCCGTTGACAGAATTGCCGCCGCCTGTTGCACTGCCGCCGTAACCAGGGGCGGCGCATGAAGGTCTACGGCGACACCAATTCCGGAAACTGCCTGAAGGTGAAGTGGGTGTGCGATCATCTCGCGCTGCCCTACACCTGGGTCGCGGTCGATACGCTCAAGGGCGAGACGCGGACCGCGGAATTTCTCAAGCTCAACGGCGCCGGGCAGGTGCCGACGGTCGAACTCGACGACGGCCGCACGCTGGCGCAGTCCAACGCCATCATCCGTTATCTCGCCCGCGGCTCCGGCCTGATCCCCTCGGATGCGTTCGCGCAAGGGAAGATGGACGAGTGGCTGTTCTGGGAACAGTACAGCCACGAGCCCTATGTCGCGGTGTGTCGCTTCCAGATGTTCTATCTGAAGAAGCCGGTCTCCGATCTCGATCCCGAAAAGGTCAAGCGCGGCTACGCGGCGCTGGCGCGGATGGAGCATCAACTCGCCATCACGCCGTTTCTGGTCGGCGACGCCGTCACGCTCGCCGACATATCGCTGCTGGCCTATACGCGCGTGGCGCATGAGGGCGGTTTCCATCTTGACGGCTACGCCGCGGTGCGCCGCTGGATCGGCGAGACCGAAAAATTCCTCAACCTGCCGCCGGTGCGCTGACTTCACTGGAAATTACCATGTCTGCCATCTCAGAGATCACCATCCGCGCTGCGCGCCGCGAGGACGTCGGCGTCATTGTCGCCATGCTGGCGGACGATCCGCTCGGGGGACCGCGCGAGCGGATCGAAAACCCGCTGCCGCAATCCTATTTCACGGCATTTGAGAAACTGCAGCGCGACCCGAACATCCTCCTCGTCGTGGCCGTGGACGGCGAGGGCGCCGTGGTCGGCTGCCTGCAGCTATGCATTCTGCCGGGCCTGAGTTCGCAGGGCGCCTCGCGCGGCCTGATCGAGGACGTCCGCGTCGCCAGCCACTGCCGCAGCCGCGGCATCGGCGAGCAGATGGTGCAGTGGGCGGTGGTGGAAGCGCGCGCGAGGGAATGCAAGCTGGTCGAACTATTGACGCATCACACCCGCGTCGATGCGCAGCGATTCTACGAGCGATTGGGCTTCGCACGCAGCCATGTCGGCATGACCTTGCGATTCTGATTTCCATAGCGTTTTCGAGCGAAGCGGAATCCGGTTCACGTAAAGAAAACACGTCAGAGCAAAGGTCAGCCAACTGCAGTTGAAGTGCGTTCACGACGAATGCCTGAGGTAGTCTTCGCTCTACGATCCGGTTAACAACCGATAAACTACGCGTGCGTCCGTGATTTTACGGATTGGAACGTCTCCGCTACGCCGACGTCTCCCATGGGGCTTTGGGCAGCTTTGGGGATTTTCCGATGAAAAAATATTCGATTGTACGGATTGGAAGCGAGTACGTCGTACAGGCCGGAGAGAGAAGTATTTTGAAGGTTTCAAGCAGGCGGGAGGCCGCCAAACTGGTCACTGATGCCGCTGAACTTTTGCAGCACGAGCCGGCCCCCGGCGCGGACGAACTCGCATCAATCGCGCGTGAGGTGCCCGAAGTTCCTTGACCATCGGGCCCGATTCCCCTAATGACCGCGGCGGGACACCTCCCCCCAACGGGAGGCTTACTATCTGGAAGGATAGATCATGACCGTAGCGAAGCCCGCTTCGCGGCCGAACGTGCCGCATTTTTCCTCCGGCCCCTGCGCCAAGCGCCCCGGCTGGAACCCCCAAAATCTCAAGGACGCAGCCCTCGGCCGCTCGCATCGCGCGAAGATCGGCAAGAACAAGCTCAAGCTCGCGATCGAACTGACGCGCGAAGTGCTTGAGGTGCCGGCCGATTACAAGATCGGTATCGTGCCGGCGTCCGATACCGGCGCGGTCGAAATGGCGCTGTGGTCGCTGCTCGGCGCGCGCCCCGTCACCACCATCGCCTGGGAATCCTTCGGCGAAGGCTGGGTCAGCGACATCGTCAAGGAATTGAAGCTGAAGGACGTCACCAAGCTGCATGCCGGCTATGGCGATCTTCCCGACCTCAGCAAGGTCGATCAGGCTTCCGACGTCGTCTTCACCTGGAACGGCACCACCTCGGGCGTGCGTGTGCCGAACGCTGACTGGATCAGCGCTGATCGCGAAGGCCTCACGATCTGCGACGCGACCTCGGCCGCTTTCGCGCAGCCGCTCGACTTTGCAAAACTCGATGTGGTGACCTTCTCCTGGCAGAAGGCGCTGGGTGGCGAAGCCGCGCATGGCATGCTGATCCTCTCGCCGCGCGCGGTGGAGCGGCTCGAGACCTACAAGCCGGCCTGGCCGCTGCCGAAGATTTTCCGCCTCACCAAGGGCGGCAAGCTCAACCAGGGCATCTTCGAAGGCGAGACCATCAACACGCCGTCGATGCTGTGCGTCGAGGATTATCTCGATGCGCTGAACTGGGCGAAATCGATCGGCGGCCTCAAGGCCCTGATCGCACGCGCCGATGCCAACACCAAGGTGCTGTCGGACTGGAAGGCGAAGACGCCGTGGATCGATTTCCTGGCGCAGGATCCTGCGATCCGCTCCAACACATCGGTGTGCCTGAAGTTCATCGATCCCGCGATCACCTCGCTCAATGCGGACGCGCAGGCGGACTTTTCGAAGAAGCTCGTCGCGCTGGTCGAGAAGGAAGCTGCCGGCTACGACTTCGCTTACTACCGCGACGCGCCGGCGGGCCTGCGGATCTGGTGCGGCGCCACCGTTGAAGCCTCCGACGTCGCGCTGCTGACGCAGTGGATCGACTGGGCCTTCGCCGAGACCAAGGCCGCGCTGCCCAAGGCAGCTTGATCGTCACCCTCCCCTGGAGGGGGCCGTGACGAGCAAAGCTCGCTCGTGGGTCGACGCACCCGAAGGGGGCGTTGGGGTGGGGTGATCTCTCCGCACCCGACGCACGCAGAGTTCGCAGTTCACCCCATCCCGGCGCTGCGCGCCGACCCTCCCTCTGCAGGGGAGGATGAAGGAAACATTCCAATGACCAAACCCAAAGTTCTCATTTCCGACGCGCTTTCCCCCGCCGCCGTGCAGATCTTTAGGGATCGCGGCGTCGAGGTCGACTTCCAGCCCAATCTCGGCAAGGACAAGGACAAGCTCGCCGAGATCATCGGCAACTATGACGGGTTAGCGATCCGCTCGGCGACCAAGGCGACCGCGAAGATCATCGAGAAAGCAACGAAGCTGAAGGTGATCGGCCGCGCCGGCATCGGCGTCGACAATGTCGAGATACCCGCGGCCACCGCCAAGGGCATCATCGTGATGAACACGCCGTTCGGCAATTCGATCACGACCGCCGAACATGCCATCACGCTGATGCTGGCGCTGGCGCGTGAAATTCCGCAGGCCGACGCCTCGACCCAGGCCGGCAAGTGGGAGAAGAACCGCTTCATGGGCGTCGAAATTACCGGCAAGACGCTGGGCGTGATCGGCTGCGGCAATATCGGCACGATCGCCGCCGACCGCGCGCTCGGCCTGCGCATGAAGGTGGTCGCGTTCGATCCGTTCCTGTCGCCGGAGCGCGCCAAGGACATCGGTGTCGAGAAGGTCGAGCTCGATGAACTGCTCAAGCGCGCCGATTTCATCACGCTGCATACGCCGCTGACCGAAAAGACGAAAAACATCATCGACGCGGCGGCGATTGCGAAAATGAAGAAGGGCGTGCGCATCATCAATTGCGCCCGCGGCGGCCTGGTCGATGAGCAGGCGCTGCTCGACGCGCTGAATTCCAAACATGTCGCGGGCGCGGCCTTCGACGTGTTCGTCGAGGAGCCCGCCACCAAGAACGTGCTGTTCGGCCATCCCAACGTGATCTGCACGCCGCATCTCGGCGCCTCCACCACGGAAGCGCAGGAGAACGTGGCCCTGCAGGTCGCCGAGCAGATGTCGGATTATCTCTTGACCGGCGCGATCTCGAACGCGGTGAATTTTCCCTCGATTACGGCGGAGGAAGCGCCGAAACTGAAGCCGTTCATCGAACTCGCCGAAAAGCTCGGCTCGTTCGCCGGCCAGCTCACCGAGAGCGGCATCCTGAAGACAGAGATTACCTATGAGGGCCACGTCGCCGAGATGAAGATCAAGGCGATCACCTCGGCGGTGCTGTCGGGCCTGCTGCGGCCGATGCTGGGCGAGGTCAATGTGGTCTCTGCGCCGGTGGTCGCGAAAGAGCGCGGCATGGTGGTGGACGAGATCGTACGCGCGGCGCAGAGCGACTATGAAAGCCTGATCACGGTGACCGTCACCACCGAACGGCAGGAACGCTCGGTGTCCGGCACCGTCTATCACGACGGCAAGCCGCGGCTGGTCGACATCAAGGGCATCCGCGTCGATGCCGAGTTCGGCAAGTCGATGATCTATGTCACCAATGAGGACAAGCCCGGCTTCATCGGCAGTTTCGCCAGCTTGCTCGGCGACGCCAAGATCAACATCGCTACCTTCCATCTCGGCCGCGTCAAGCAGGGCGGCGACGCCATCGCGCTGGTCGAGATCGACGGGCCGGTGCCTGCCGACGTGCTGGCCAAGGTGCAGAAGCTGCCGCAGGTGAAGCAGGCCAAGGCGCTGGCGTTCTAAAGACGCGTCAGTTTTTCTCTCCCCGAAGAGGGTGTTTCTGGTTCGCCGCGGTCCTGCCGCGGCGAAGCTGCATGGAAGCCTCAAATCTCGATCGAACCGGTTTCCTGCTCCCTGCGTCTCATGACCGGGGGTGATGGGCAGTTGTTTGCGCGTCGCCATCGGGCGACCGGTTCAGGAGAGAATCCATGAGATTGAAAGCGAACGGTTTTTTCACGGCGAGCATCGCCGTGCTGGCGGCGTTTGCCGCCGGCGGGGCCCGCGCGGCTGACGTGGCCGCCAGTTCGGTGGTGGACGCGGTGACCGTCTATCCCGACGGCGCCAGCGTGACGCGCCTGGTCACGGTCGACCTGCCGGCCGGCGAGAATTCCGCTGTTCTGAAGGATTTTCCGCTGACGCTGGATCCAACGTCACTGCGGGTCGAGGGTGAGGCCGGTGCAAAGCTCACGATCGGCGCGATCGACGCCAAGCCGCCGCGCGCGGCGCTGCCGGTGAACCTGCCCGAACTTGACAAGCGCATCGAGGCGCTGAAGGACGAGCGTGGCAATCTGCAAGGCGCGATCGATGCGGCGAACGCACGGCGCAAATTCGCTGAGCGTTTTGCCGATGTTTCGCCCGCCGGTATCGGCGAGAAGGGTGAGGCACGACCGATTTCCGAATGGCGTACGGCCTTTGCCGCGGTCGGCGACGAAATCGCCAGCGCCGACGCCGCCATTCGCGACGCCCAGCGCAAGCAGCGCGAACTCGACCGCGAGATCGCCCGGCTCGAACAGGACAAGGCGAAGAAGCCGCCGAACAAGCTTGAGGTGCGGATCGAACTCGCGGCCGCGGCCGCCACCAAGGCGACGCTGCGGGTGACCTATGCGGTCCGCAACGCGCGCTGGACCCCGCTTTACGACGCGCGTCTCGACTCCGGCGCCAGGGATCGCAAGCCGGCGCTCGAACTGGTGCGCCGTGCCGAAATCACGCAGAACACCGGCGAGGACTGGTCGAATGTCGCGCTCGCCGTTTCCACCGTGCGAACTGCCCGCGGCGGCAGCGCGCCCGACCTGAAGTCGCTGGTCGTGCAATACCCGCAAGTACCGCGTCCGATGGCGGCAGCGTCCGCCTCGGATTCTGCGGCGGCACCAGCCATGGAGAGGATGAGGCAGTTCCGCCTTGGCGCGGGGAAGAGCGATGAACTCGTGATGGAGAGGGCGGCCGAGCAACAGGCCGTGGCTGATGTCAGCGGCTTCCAGGTGGTGTTCAAGATTCCGGGGCGCGTCAGCCTCGGCGCCAGCGAAGGCGCAAAAAGCCTGCGCGTCTCCAGCGCGACCATCGCGCCCGATCTGGCGGTGCGTGCGGCGCCGGTGCTGGACCCGACGGCGTTCCTCGAGGCGAGCTTCAAGCAGAACGAGGATGCGCCATTGCTGCCCGGCCGGGTTTCGATCTATCGCGACGGCGTCTTCGTCGGTCGCGGCCAGATGGCTGCCGCGGCCAAGGACGAGACCGTGCGGCTCGGCTTCGGCGCCGACGACAAGATCAAGATCGAGCGCAACGTCCTCAAGCGCAACGAGGGTTCGGCCGGCCTGATCATGACGACCTCGAAGACCGACGAGCGGGCGTTCAAGACCACGGTGCGCAACGGTCATGATTTCCCGATCCGGATCGCGATCGAGGACCAACTGCCGGTCAGCGAGAACGAGGAGATCCAGGTCGAGATGCTGTCCTCCACGACGCCGCCGTCCGCGACCAATGCGCGCGACCGGCGCGGCGTGCTGGAGTGGGCGTTTGAGGCCAAGGCAGGCGAGGTGAGGGACATCAACTTCGCGTGGCGGATTCGCTGGCCCAAGGACAAGGGCGTCGTGATGGTGCCGGCGGGGTAGGGCGGCGTCGTTCGGTCACGGAAGGAGCCGTCATTGCGAGCGCAGCGAAGCAATCCACATTCCCGCGCGGGGATAGATGGATGGCTTCGTCGCTTTGCTCCTCGCAATGACGGCGAGAGACCCTCACTTCGCCTTCAAAAACTCAGCCACTTCCAGCAGCACGAATTCATTGTCGTCGGCCTTGTTGGGATCGCGGCTCGACGAGAACGGCAGGTTGTTGTCGTTGCCGACGATGATGTGCGTGTCGTCGACGCGATCGACGTTCTCGATGGTGAAGAACGGGAAGGTCAGCACGCCGTCGTTGAGCGGCTTGCGCGCCTTCTTCTCGGGATCCCTGATCTTCATCAGGTCGATATAGGCGATCTTGCGCACGGGCTTGCCGGCATTGGCGTCGGAAAGCTCGACCTTGTAGACGCGCTTGAACTTGGCGAGATCGGGAAAGCAGTTCTCGCCGCGCTGGCCGGCCGGGCAGGCCTTGTCGGCGGTGCCTTCGCCATTGTCGCGCTCGATGATCAGGCCGGTTGATCCGTCGATCATGTTGAAGTCGCCGATGGCGTTGCCATTCTGCTCAAACACGTAAGTCCAATAGCGGCCGGTGAATTTTTCGGCGGCGACGTCGAATTCGAGGATGCGCGACGCTTCCTTGCCGTCGACCTTTTCAACGTCCTTTTTCTCGGCGTCCCAGAGCGGGCCTTCGAGCAGGCCGTAGAGGAATTTGCCGTCCTTCGAGGCGGCAAAGCCTTCATAGCCCTTGGAGCGGCGCAGGTTGACGGTGGTGTAGCTCGCGCCCGGCGTCGCCGGCGACTGCACCGACCAGTGATCCGGCGAGCGCACCGGCTTGCCGTCGGCAGTGGTCTCGAACACGGCCAGGACCTTGCCGGTCTTGTCGGCCTTCAGCACATAGGGGCCGAACTCGTCGCCGATCCAGAAGGTGTCACCAATGATCTGAAAGCCTTCGGTGTCGAAATCGGCGCCGGTGAGATAGCGCTTTGCAGTGTCCTCATGCACGATGCGGAACGGCACCTTCTTGTCGGGATCGTGCAGGAAGATGGTTTCCTGCCGCTCGATCTTGCCGCTGGCCCAGTGGATCTTGTGGCGGTTGAGGTACAACATCGAGTCGGCCGAGTTGTAGCGCGAGCCCATGCCGTTGTCGGTGAGCACCCAGAACGAGCCGTCCGACATCACCTTGATGCCGGAATGGCCCTGCAGCGGTTGCCCCTTGAACGGCAGCGAGACGCCAGTCGGCCGCTCATAGGACTTGCCCATCACGGTGCCCACGGCATCGGTGCGCTTGCCGGTGGTGTATTTGCCCGCGGTCTTGAGATCATCGGGCGCGTCAGTGGGCGCGTCGATGAAGCTCTGCGCCGGCAGCACGGCGTGGCCCTTCAGTGTGGCGGGAAACTCGCCTTCGCCTTGCGCGAAGGCGGCACTGACCAGAAAGACTGACGCAACGGAGCAGAGCAATGACACGCGCATGGCGGATCTCCTTGTGATGACGATGCGCCGTGTCTTGCGGAGCGGCTGTTACAGCCGGCTGACAGTTTCATGAACGGCGTGTGACGCCGTTGGATAAGGCTGCGGCCTTATGCCGTCAGAGCCGGTTTCTAGGGCGATGCTGCCGGCCGCATGGTCTGCGGCAGCAGGAACGGCACGCCCTGCTCGGTGTAGTCGATCGTCACATCGACCTCGAAAATCCGGCGGATGGTCTCGGCCGTGATCGCTTCGCTGCGCCCGCCGTCGACGGCGAGCCGGCCTCGGTGCAAGAGCACGATGCGGTCGGCGAAGCGCATGGCGAGATTGAGATCATGCAGCACGGCGATCACGGCGGTGCCGTTCTGCGCGCGCTGTTTCGCCGTTTCCACCAGATCGATCTGATGGCGCATGTCGAGGCTGGAAGTCGGCTCGTCGAGCAAGAGAAGGCCGGGACCATGCTGCGCCTCGCCGCAGGCGAGCTGCACCAGCACGCGGGCGAAATGCGCGCGCTGCTGCTCGCCGCCGGAGAGCGTCGGCAATTGCCGCTGGCTGAAATGCGAAAGGCCGACCTCGCCGAGCGCCGCGTCGACCAGCGGCTGGGCGGTGGCGCGACCGGCATCGCCCGCGCCCATATGGACGATTTCCTCGACCGTGAACGGGAAGGTGACGTTGACGTGCTGCGACAGCATCGCACGGTGAAACGCGAGTTGGCGCGGCGGATAGAGGCGGATGTCGCGCTGCTTCAGCCTGACCTCTCCCCGTGTCGGGCGAAGATCGCCGGACAGCATCCGCAGCAGCGTCGATTTACCGGCGCCGTTGGGGCCGACGATGGCGACCATCTCGCCCGCCTTGATCTGCAGATCGATGCCGTCGACCAGCGTGGCGCCGCCGACCACCATCGAGACGGACTGTGCTTCGAGAAGGGCGGTCACAGCGAGACCAGCCCGCGCTGGCGCAGCAGCATGCCCAGGAAGAACGGCGCGCCGATCGCGGCGGTGAGAATCCCGATCGGCATTTCCGCGGGCGCCACGATGGTGCGGGCCAATGTATCCGCGCCCGTCATCAGCACCGCGCCAAACAGCATCGAGGCCGGCAACAACAGACGGTGCGCCGGTCCAATCACCAGCCGTAGCAGATGCGGCACCACGATGCCGACGAAGCCAACGACGCCGCAGACGGAGACGGCAACGCCGGTCATTGCCGACACCAGCACGATTGAAATCCGCTTCAGCCGTTCGACGTCGACGCCGCTGTGGAACGCCTCGGCTTCGCCCAGCACGAGCACGTCGAGCCCGCGCGCGATCGAGAAGCAGGCGGCCAGCGCTATTCCCAGCACCGGCGCCAACGCGGCGAGCTTCGGCCAGGTCGCGCCGCTGAGCGAGCCCAACAGCCAGAAGGTGATGTCGCGCAACTGGCGGTCGTCGGCGATGAAGACCAGAAGCCCGATGCCGGCATTGGCGATGGCGGCGATCGCAAGGCCGGCCAACAGGAAGATCGCAATCGAGGTACGTCCGGAGCGGCTCGCGATCGAGTAGAGGATGATCGTTGTCGCCAGCGAGCCAACGAAAGCCGCGACCGGCAGCAACTGGTTCTGCATGAAGTGCAGGCTCGCGCCGAACCGGCTGTCGGTGATGACGATAGCGGCCGCGGCTGCGAACGCGCCTCCAGAGGAAACGCCAACCAGCGCGGGATCGGCGAGCGGGTTTCGAAACAGCCCCTGCATGATTGCACCGGAGGCCGCGAGCAGCGCGCCGATCATAGCCGCCGCGGCGATCCGCGGAATCCGGATCGACCACACGACGAGCTGGTCGCGCGCCAGCGTCGGCGACGGCACGGCGTCCGGCCACAGGCCCAGGGCGGCGGGCAGCCGTGCAAGCGGAATTCCGGCTGCTCCTACGGTGAGGGCGATCACGGCCGTGCCGGCAAGTGTTGCGAGCAGACAGACGATGGCGAGGGAAGCGGACGGGCGAAACGCATATCCGGCACGACGCCGCGAGCCGGCTCCGGTCAACGCCGTCATGACCGGCAGTTGGCCGTCAGCGCCGCCGGCGCAAACTTCTCCGCCTGCGGCGCCAGCGCCGGATAGAGCTTGACCGAGAGATCGCGCGCGGCTGCCGCCGTGCGCGGCCCGAAGCCGAGCAGATAGAGGCCTTCCATCGAGATGAAGGCCTTGTTGGCCGCAGCCGGCGTCAGCGCGAAGGCGGGATGGACGTAGACGGCTTCGGCGTCCAGCGAGTCCTTGCCACGCTGGATCGAGAGAACGACGTCCGGTTTGGCCGCGACGATCGCCTCGTCGTTGATGGGCTTGTAGCCCTCATAGCCGTCGATGGCGTTGACGCCGCCGGCTAGCGCGATGATCTCGTTTGCCGCGGTGTTCTTTCCGGCGGCCATGGCGCGACCGTTCAACAGCGACATCACGAACATCACGCGGACGGGTTTGGTCACCTTGGCGCGCAGCTCGCGCAGTTGCGCCAGGTCGCCGGAGACAGCCGCGGTCAGACATGCGGCGCGGCTGTCCGCGCCCATGGCGTGGCCGACCAGCTTGATCTTCTCGATCAGGCCCTGTTCGGAGAAGGTCTCGGGCACCAGCACCAGCGGCACCTTGGCCGCGTCGAGCACATCCATGGTTTCCTTCGGCCCGGACCCCTGCACGGCGAGCACCAGCGAAGGATTGAGACCCAGCACGCCCTCGGCGGAAAGCTGGCGCATGTAGCCGACATTCGGCTTGTCGCGCAGCGCCGCAGCCGGATAGAGGCTCGTCGAATCGACGCCAGCGAGACGGTCCTCGAAACCGAGCGCATAGAGAATCTCGGTGATGGCACCGCCGATCGAGACGATCCGCCCAACGTCGCCGATCGTGACGTCGCGGTCGCGGGCATCGTGCACCGTGATGCCGGCAGCGAGCGCGACGCTGCCGAGCAGGAAGCAGCCCGCAGCGGCCGTCAACGCGAGCGTGCGACAAATTGTCATTGCGGGTTTACCTGGTCGGTCACTTGGTCAGGATCAGTTTGTTCTGCGATGTCAGCCGCAGGCGATAATTCTCCTCGCCATGCGCGATGATGATCTCGCGCTCGCTGGCGAACAGTTCGCGGCTGTCGATCCGGTTGCCGTTTACAACGAGAGATCTCGTCGCGGCAGCGGAATTTGCCGATTGTGTTCGGGCCTCTCCGAGCTTGCTTCCCCCTGCTGTAGACATTTCGCGTCTTGGTGCCCCGAAAAATTCAATCGATCTAAGCTTGTACCGTTGGGCAGGGCTGCAATCCAACCACTGCACTTTACAATCGATATAAAGTGCCCGATGGCATTATTGACCGTTCCCGGAACGCGGCGTAACGAAGATGAATGCGACACGTGCGGGGGTGCCCGGTCGCGACAATTGGTAGCCAGCAAGCAGCCGTTCATCACCACGGCGCCCGCCAGCCAGACCCAAGAGACAGATAACAGGTTGGGGCAGTATGGCTTTCGGGGCTAGGTATTCGCGCGCCTTGGTTTTGGGCGCGTCGGCATTTTCGTTCGCAGTGATGTCGTCAAGCGCAGCGTTCACGCAGGCGCTCGAAGCGGAGGCCGTCACGCGGTCTGCCGAGCAAAAGAAGCAGAAGCAGGCCAAGCGCCAGCAAGCCAAGCCGCAGCAGGATACTCAATCGGCGGCGATGAATGCGCACGCGCAGGCTGGCGTTGCGCCGGTGCAATCGCTCGATACGATTACGGCAGTCGCGACCAAGACCAACGAGCGCGCGATCGATTCGCTGGCGCCGGTGAGTTCTGTGTCGATGGAGCAGATCCAGGGCCTGCAGCCGAACCGGCTGTCCGACGTCTTCTATAGCGTGCCCGGCGTGTCCTTCCAGGAGCGCGGCGACGATCCCTCGACCGTGATCAACATCCGCGGCCTGCAGGATTTCGGCCGCGTCGCGGTCGTCGTCGACGGCGCGCGGCAAAACTACCAGCGTACCGGACACAACGCCAACGGCTCGTTCTTCCTCGATCCCGAACTGGTCGGCGGTGTCGACGTGGTGCGCGGTCCGACCGCGAACATCTACGGCTCCGGCGCGATCGGCGGCGTGGTTTCGTTCCGCACCAAGGACATCAACGACGTCGTGCGCCCGGGCGAGCGCTGGGGCGTCGACATGACCGGCTCCGGCGGCACCAACAATGCTCGCGGCCTCGGCTCGATCTTCGGCGGCGTGCGCGCTACCCCCGATGTCGATGTCTTCGGTGGCGCGGTGTACCGCACGCAGGGCAATTACAAGGACGGCAACGGCACCGAGATCGGCAATACCGGCAACGAGATCGCTGCCGGGTTGATGAAGGTCACGGTGCGTCCTGCCGAAGGCCATGAGATCAAGCTCGGCGGCGTATTTCAGGATTACCAATACAGCATCGGCCAGTTCAATCGCGGACCGGTGCTGACGGCGGCGCAACGCGCGCTGTTCCAGGGCTCGTCGGTCTACGCGTCGGACGCGAAGAACTACATGGGTACACTGACCTGGAAATACAGCAGGCCAGACGACAATCTCTGGGACTGGAGCATGTCGCTGTACGGCAACCGCACCGACAACGACCAGGTCAAGACACATCATAACAGCGCAAGTGGCGCGGCCTTTTGCGGTCCCGGCAACGTCGGCAACAACATCTCCGGCTGTGTCGGTGACAAGCGCGGCTACGTGCTCGACACGCTCGGGATCGATGTCAACAACACCACCCGGTTCAATGTCGGCGACTGGCGCAACGCGGTCACGCTCGGAGTCGACGCGTTTCAGGATGACGTGAAAACCTTCGATAGCCGCGGTAATTCCAACATCACCACGCCGAGCGGTCTGCGCACCGTTTCCGGGGGATTTGCGCAGCTGAAGCAGAACTACTCAACCTGGCTCGAGGTCATCAGCGCGATCCGCTACGATCGCTATGACCTGCATTCGCCGTTCGTGGCGACCACCGGCGGCGGCGACCGCTTCTCGCCAAAGATGACCATCGGCGTGACGCCGGTGGCGGGCCTTACGCCCTATGTCAGCTACGCCGAAGGCTACCGCGCGCCCTCGATCACGGAGACGCTGATCTCCGGTGCGCACGCTACCGGCGGCGGCCCGGCGTTCTTCAACTGCCCGGACGGCACTGTCGGTCTTTTCTGCTTCCTGCCGAATGCGGCCCTGCGGCCGGAGGTCGGCAAGAACAAGGAACTCGGCCTCAACGTGAAATATGACGGCATCTTTGCCGCGAACGACAGCTTCCGTGGCAAGTTCAACCTGTTCCGGAACGACGTCAGCAACTATATCGATCTCGTCCCGTTCGGATTCACGGCGGTGCCGCCGTTCGGCACGTTCCCGCGATTCTACCAGTACCAGAACATCGCACAGGCCCGGATCGAAGGCTTCGAGGCCGAGACGATGTATGACGCAGGCCTGTGGTATTTCGGCGTCGCCGGCCACCTGATCCGCGGCAAGAACGTCGCGACCAATATCGGGCTTTCGACCATCACGCCGCGCAAGATCACCACGACCGGCGGCGTGCGGTTGCTCGACCGCAGGCTGATCCTGGCCGCACAATGGTCCTCGTTCGGCGCCAACAACGATGTGCCCGCCGGCTATCTACCCTCTACCGGATATGAACTGGTCAATTTGTACCTGACCTGGCATGCGACCAAGGACGTCATGTTCACGGCCTCGATCGACAATCTGTTGAACCAGTACTACCGGCCTTACGCCATCCCCGGCAGTTCAACCGATGGCACCAACCAAAACGACGTGTTGTGGTCGAGCCCCGGACCGGGCAGGGTCTACAAGGCCGGATTGAAGATCCACTTTGGCGGAGTGTAGTTCGACGAGCTGACAAGCCAACAAAGTTGCACCGGGCCGCGCTGATGTTCCAGCGCGGCTTCGGTGCATCCATGTTTCCAACCAACTCAAACGGTACGCCAGGCGCACCCCAGCAACTAAGCCAAGGAGATTTTGAAAATGTTTATCGCAATGAACCGGTTCCAGGTGAAGATCGGCTCCGAAGCCGCCTTCGAGACTGTCTGGCGCACGCGCGAGTCCTATCTCAGCAGCATGGCCGGCTTCGTCGAGTTTCATCTGCTCAAGGGCCCCGTCGCCGAGGATCACACACTGTACTCGTCGCACACGGTCTGGGTCGACAAGGCCGCGTTCGAAGCCTGGACCAAGTCGGACGAGTTCCGCCGGGCGCACGCCCGCGCCGACAACAAGACCGGCGAGAGCCTCTATCTCGGCCATCCCAAGTTCGAAGGGTTCGAGGTGATCCTGAGCGAGCGCAAGTCCAGCGCCGCCGCGTAAGGGGAGGGTGCGATGTTGAGCACGGAGCTTGCCGACCTCAAGGCGTATATGGCGGAGAATCCGGGCGCGGTGATCGAGGATGTGGCGCGGGAGCGGAAGGTCACTCCGCGCGCCGTCCTGGAGGCGATGCCGGAAACGATGGTGCGCATCGGCAGCGGCAGTGAGTTTGGCGCTGCGATGAACGATGTCGCGCAATGGGGTGAGGTGACGCTGATCGTCCACACCGACGACGCGATTTTCGAGTTCACTGGCTCGATCCCGGCAGGAGAGGTCGGCCGCGGCTATTTCAACCTGATGCAGCCCAAGGGATTGCACGGACATCTGCGGCACGAGCGTTGCGCGGCTGTTGCCTTTGTCGAGCGGCCCTTCATGGGCAAGTCGTCGGCCTTTGTCGCGTTCATCAATGTGGACGGCGGCATCATGTTCAAGGTGTTCGTCGGCCGAGACGAAGCGCGGGCGCTGCGCGGCGACCAGTTGCAGCGCTTTCACGCGCTTGTAGAAAGGATTGCGCCCGCCCGCGCGGCGTAGCCGATTCCCACATCGTCAACCCGGGAGGCGATCATGCAGCGAGCAGTGCTGGAAATTATGATCCGTTTGTGTGGTGTGGCCGGCGTGGCCGCTTTGCCGGGCACGGCGCTCGCCGCTACCGACGTTGCGTTGCTGCCGCGCAACCTGTCGCCCTGGAACATGTTCGTGAATGCGGACATCGTGGTGCAGGCGGTCATGGTCGGGCTTGCCTTCGCCTCGCTGGTGACGTGGACGGTCTGGCTGGCGAAAACCATCGAGATCCGCCGCAAGACGGCGACCGCCAGGCGGCGGCTGAGCATGCTGGAAAGCGATACCGTGCTCGCCAAGGCCGAGCAGGAAAGCCGCGGTGGCAATGATGCCGTGGCGCAGATCATCCTGTCAGCCGCGCGCGAGGCCAGCCTTTCCGGCGGCCATTTCGACGACGGCCTCAAGGAACGGGTGGCGCTGCGGCTGGAGCGGGTCGAGGCGGCGATGTCCAGGCAGATCGCGCGCGGCACCGGCGTGCTCGCCACCATCGGCGCCACCGCGCCTTTCGTCGGCCTGTTCGGCACGGTCTGGGGCATCATGAATTCGTTCATCGGCATTTCCGAAGCCAAGACCACCAACCTTGCCGTGGTCGCGCCCGGCATCGCGGAAGCGTTGCTCGCGACCGCGCTCGGCCTCGTCGCCGCGATCCCGGCCGTCGTGATCTATAATCATCTCACCCGCACGATCACGGCCCATCGTGCGCTGCTCGGCGATGCCTCGGCGATGGTGCTGCTCCTGATCAGCCGCGAGGGCGACCGCCGCTCGTTTCCTCTCGCGCGCGCTGCCGAGTGAGCGAGGGAGTGTGAACGATGGGTGCCAAACTGGGTAGCGTGGTTGGCGGCCGGGCGCGCGGCGGCGATGATCTCGTCGAGAATCACGAGATCAACGTCACGCCGTTCATCGATGTGATGCTGGTGCTCCTGATCATCTTCATGGTCGCCGCCCCGCTCGCCACCGTCGATCTCGGCGTCGATCTCCCGGCCAGCGCGGTCGAGCCGTCGCCGCGCCCGGATCAGCCGGTGTTCGTCACCGTCAAGCCGGACCTGTCAGTCGCGGTCGGCGAGGACGTGATCGCGCGCGAAGCGCTGACCTCCAGGCTCGATAGCGCTACGCAGGGCAAGAAGGACGAGCGTATCTTTCTGCGCGCCGACAAGACCGTCAGCTATGGCGATCTGATGGAGGTGATGAACCTTCTGCGTAATGCCGGCTATCTCAAGATCGCATTGGTCGGCCTCGACGGCCGCACTTGACTGTCATGAACGCGTTCGCCCTGCATGATGTCTCCGATGAGGCCGTCGCCCGGCGCTGGGGAGTTTCGGCGGCGGCGATCGTTGCCGCGCATGCTGCGCTGGTCGCATTGACAATGAACTGGCACACCGAGCGACCGGCGCCCGGAGTGGCGATGCCTGCCATCATGGTCGATCTGGCACCCATCACGTCGTCGCCAGAGACGGCACCAGTGGACATGATGCCGGGACCTGAGATGCAGCAGGCTGACGCATCGCCGCCCGAGCCTGTGGCCGCGGAGGCTGTGCCGGAGCAGATCGCGCCGACCCCGCCGCAGGAGAAGCCGGAGGTCATTGCGCCGCCGGAGCAGAAGCTGCAGCCCACGCCACAAAAGCCGGATCCGGCGCAGGTCGTTCCGGACCCGAAGCCGGTGCCGGTAAAGCCGAAAGTCGTCCGGCCGGATGCCAAGAAGCCTTCGGACGCGCCACCGGCGCCGCGAACCAGTGCGCCGCCACGCGCCGAGCGGCAGGCGCCTGCCGCATCAGCGATTAGCGCGGGTGCCTCCGCCTCAGCGATGGCGAGCTACACTCAGCGGGTCCGCGCACATTTGTTGCGCTTCCACAAATATCCGTCCGGCGGCAACGGTCAGCGCGGCGTCGTCAGGCTGTCCTTCACGCTGGGCCGCGGCGGTCAGGTACTATCGAGCCGCGTCGGTGGCTCTTCGGGAGTTCCTGCGTTCGATGCGCTGGCCATGGCATTGGTTCGCCAGGCCCAGCCATTCCCTGCCTTTCCGCCCGAAATCGCGTACGGGTCGATGCCCATTAACGTCCCGGTGGAGTTCAAGCCCAATTAATTTGGGACTTGAACGCACGCGGCGGTGCATCACTCCTTCACCGCGCCCGTCAGCGACGAGACGTAGTAATCCACGAACAGCGAATAGAACAGCGCGACCGGCAGCGACCCGAGCAGCGAGCCTGCCATCAGCGCGCCCCATTGGTAGACGTCGCCGGTGACAAGCTCGGTCAGGATCGCGACCGGCACCGTCTTGTTGGCGCCGCTCTGGATGAAGGCGAGCGCGTAGATGAACTCGTTCCACGACAGCGTGAAGGAGAAGATGCCGGCCGAGATCAGGCCGGGCACCGCAAGCGGCAGCGTGATCCGCCGCAATATCTGCAGACGCGTCGCACCGTCGACGAGGGCGCATTCCTCGAGCTCGTAGGGGATCGACTTGAAATAGCCGATCAGGAGCCAGGTGCAGAACGGTACCAGGAAGGTCGGATACACCAGGATCAGCGCCATCGGGCTATCGAACAGGCCGAACTGCACGATCACGGTCGCCAGCGGAATGAACAGGATCGAGGGCGGCACCAGATAGGCGAGGTAGATGCCAAGGCCCACGTAAGGACTACCGCGGAACCGCAGGCGCTCGATCGCGTAGGCCGCGAGCGTGCTCGCGAACAGCGACAGGAAGGTCGAGCCGATCGCCACGAACATCGTGGTCTTCAGCCAGGTCGGATACGCCGTGTTGAACAGCAGGTGCTTGATATGTGCCAGCGTCGGCGAGGAGATCCAGAACGGGTTGTGCTCCTTGTAATTCAGAAGCTCCGCGTTCGGTTTGAACGAGGTGATGGCCATCCAGTAGAACGGGAAGAGCAGGATCAGCACGAAACAGGCCAGCGGCAAATAGATCATCATCACCCGCCGCGCGCGGGAATCCCACGCCATGGTGTCGGGCGTGGCGCTGGCGACGTTGGTGTTGCCGGGTGAGGCGGCTACGTCAGTCATTGGCTTCTCCCTGCTGCCATTTGCGGCGCGCGAGGCCGAAGTAGCTGAACAACGTCGCGAACACGAGGAACGGGATCATCGACACCGCGATTGCCGCGCCCTCGCCAAGCTCGCCGCCGGCGATGCCGCGCTGGAAGGCGAGGGTGGCGAGCAGATGCGTGGAGTTAACGGGACCGCCGCGGGTGATGGCGTAGACGAGCTGGAAATCGGTGAAGGTGAAGATGATCGAGAACGTCATCACGATGGCCAGAATCGGCATCATCATCGGGAAGGTGATGTAGCGGAAGCGCTGCCAGGCACTGGCGCCGTCCAGCATCGCGGCTTCATAGAGCGAGGGTGAGATGGTCTGCAGGCCCGCCAGCAGCGAGATCGCGACGAAGGGAATGCCGCGCCAGATGTTGGCGGCGATCAGCGAGAACCGCGCCGGCCAGGGCGTACCGAGGAAGTCGATGTTGGTCGAGCGCACACCCAGCACGTCGACCAGCAAATAGGAAATGATCGAGAATTGCGGATCGTAGATCCACCAGAACGCGAGTGCGGAGAGCACCGTCGGCACGATCCACGGCAGCAGCACGATGGCGCGCAAGAGGCTCTTGAGCGGGAAGTGATTGTTGAGCAGGAGCGCCAGCCAGAAGCCGAGCGCGAATTTTCCGATGGTGGCGACGCCGGTGTAGAAGATGCTGTAGAACACCGCGTTCCACCACAGCGGATCCTTGAGCAGGTACTGGAAATTCTCAAGTCCGATGTAGATGCCGCGCTGGCCGATCGTGGTGTCGGTGAAGGCAAGCCAGACGCCGAGGCCGAGCGGGTAGGTGAGGAACACCGTCAACAGCCCGATCGCCGGCGCAAGGCACATCACGATCAGGAACGGCTTGTAGTCGAGCAGGCGCGCGATCCAGCCGGGTTGCCGGACCGCGATGCCGCGCGAGGGGAGAGTCGTCACAGACATCAACATTATCCCGATGCGAGCTACGTGGGACCGTCATTGCGAGCGAAGCGAAGCAATCCATGTCTCCATGAAAAGAAAGAATGGATTGCTTCGTCGCTACGCTCCTCGCAATGACGGCCGCGCTGTTCGGCCCTACCGCCCCTGCCGCCGGAAATACCGCTTCGCGCGCTGCTCGGCTTCCGCGGCCGCGGCCTCCGGCGTCGATGCGCCGGTTGCCACCGCCGCGCACATCTGGATCAGCACGTAATCGGCGCTGACGGCGCCCGTGGCCGTCGAGATCGGGCCCTTGTAGCCGTCGTAATAGGTGCTGTTCATGGTGTCCTTGAAGATCTTGACCTTGGGATCTCCGGACCAGACCTTGGCCTCGGCATAGGCGGCAAGCGGCTGCGACCAATAGCCGGAGTTGGCGTTGAGCCATGGCTCGTACTGGTCCTTTTCCATCATGAATTGCAGGAATGCTTTGGCGGCGTTGGGATACTGGCTGTGCTTGAACAGCATCGCGTTCAGCGTCAGTCCGGCCATCGGTGAAACCTTGGCGAGGCCCTTCGGCAGCAATTGATGCTCGCTGTCATCGGCAATCGCCTTGGTCGCCGGATCGTTCTTCAGCGAGAAATACAGCGAGACGCCGTTGGCGGTCAGCGAGATTTCCTGCGAGGAGTAGGCACGGTTGTTGCTGACGTCGTTCCACGACGGCGTTCCGGCGATGAAGGTCGGATACAGCTCCTTGACCCAGTTCAGCGCCGCAATGGTCTCCTTGCTGTTGATGACGATGTTGCCTTCTTCGTCGAGCAGGGAAGCGTTGTGCGACCACAGCACCCAGTTGGCAAAGCCGTTGCCGTCGCCCTTGGCGTTGCCGAGCGCGAAGCCGGCCGGCTTGCCGGCCTTCTGCAGCTTGCGGCACAACTCGAGGATTCCGGCATGATCTTCCGGGATCTTGTCGTAGCCGACCGATTGCAGCACCGATTTGCGGTAGATCAGCGGGCCGGCGGTGGCGCCGAACGGCAATCCGATCCAGGCATCGCTCTTGTTGCGCTTGCCGTATTTCTGCGCCAGCGGCTGCCAGCCGCCATAGCGCTTGCCGAGATAGTCGGCGACATCGGTCAGCTCGACCAGCTTGTCGATGTAGATGTGCGGCGCGTCTGAGAAGCCGATGATAATGTCGGGGCCGGCGCCGGAATTCGAGGTCACCGCGGTCTGCTGGTTGATGTCTTCCCAGCCGACGAAGTTGACCTTGACCTCGACACCGGTCGCCTTGCTGAACTTGTCCGCGTTGGCGCGGAACACGTCCTCGTCGGCCTGCACGAAGCGCACCGGGCGCAGCATGCGCAAGGATGCGCCTTTTTCGATTGCCAACTTGGGCGCCGGAACATCGGCGGCCTTGATGGTGGATGCGGTCTGCGCGGATGCACCGGTCGCGGCGAGCGCAGCGGCGGAAACGCCCAAAGCCAATGCTTCACGACGGGTGATGTCGCTCTTCATGGAGTCTCTCCCTATTCTGGTTCCCAGCGTTGAATCGCCGATGAACGTCGTCCGGAACGTTTTTCGCCGTCTTTAGCTGTTTGGACCGCGATCCATGCTGACGGGTTGCCAGCGACGGAGCGAGGTCGTTTGCAGCACCGACGGATTGACGCAGCTTACCGGCCACATCCCCTGCAGGACCAGTGACAATTCGTAGCCCACGCGGCGCTTGCGCGCCTCGTCAAAACGTGCCGAGGCCGACGCTACATGGGCGGTCAGGGTGACGTTTTCCATCGAAAGCATCGGGTTGTCGTGCGACGGCGGCTCCTTTTCCAGCACGTCGAGGGCGGCGTGGGCGATCCAGCCCTCCTGCAGCGCCTTGATCAGCGCTTCCTCGTCCACGGTGGCGCCGCGGCCGGTATTGATGAAGATCGCAGAATTTTTCATCTGGCGGAAATGCTTCTCGCTGAGCATGTGGTGCACCTCGGGGCGTGCCGGCGCATGCATCGAGACGAAATCCGACTGCGACAGCACCTCCGACAGGGTCGAGGGGATCACACCGTGGTCGTACATCAGCGTTTCCTGAATGAAGGGGTCATATGCCATCATGCGCAAGCCAAAGGGCGCAGCGCGCTTGGCGACGGCGCGGGCCACCCGGCCGAACGAGATGAAGCCGAGCGTCTGGCCCATCAGCCGCGGAATCTTCAGAAGCGCAGGACGGCCCTCGGACCAGCGGCCGGTGCGCACCATCTTGTCCTGCTCGACCAGCCGTCGGAACCCTGCCAGCAGCAGCATCATGGCGTGGTCGGCGACTTCCTCGATGAAGGTGTCGGGAATGTTGGTGACGGGAATGCCGCGTGCGGTGGCGGCCTTGACGTCGACGGAATCGACGCCGACGCTGCCGAGCGTGATCACCTTGCAGTTTTGCAAACTATCGATGATCGTTTTCGTGATCGGCATGCCCTTGGCGTAGATCGCATCCGCAGTCTTGGCGGCGGCGATGAATTCGGCCTCGTTGGCCGGCGCCTCGATGATTTCGGCCCCGATCGGATCGAGCGCTTCCTTCTCATAGTCGTAGCCGCCGCCGGCGACCGTGAAGCTTGCGCCCTTCGGCGTGACCACCCTGAATTTCGGCATTTCCTGCTCTCCCGATTTTATTCTTCGGTGTTGGTTTGAGGCGGCGGGCGCCGCCACGTTCTTCATTGACGCAACTGACGCAACTTCACCTTTTACGCGACTTGACCCGCTCAGGCTACAATCGTCGGTTGCTCTTGCATTGGAAACTCCGCCTACCGCCGGATTTCCGCTGACCTTCGTAACAAAGCGCTAAAGGGTCTCACGATAGTGTGCGCCAAATCAATCGACCAATCGCGTGCCGTGCGCCTATTTCCGGAGATCCCCGTGAAGCTGACCAATCTCAAGATCACCCCCAAGCTCGGTATTCTCGTGGGCGTGACCCTGCTCGGTCTCTCCGCCGCGGGCGTGCTCGCAGGCTATCTGATGCAGCGTGAGATGCTCAATGCGCGGGTCGAGCAGACAAAAGCGATCGTCGACATGGCGCGCAACATGGCGCTTGGCCTGCAGAAGCAGGTTGCCGCGGGCCAGATGACCAAGGAGGCGGCGATCGCCGAGTTCAGCAGGCGTGGCAATACGCTGACCTTCGACAATGGCAATGGCTACGTGTTCGCCTACACGATGGATGGCGTCGCCGTGCTGGCACCGGTTCCCAGCCAGATCGGCCAGAACCGCATGGATATCGACACCGGTGGCCGCAAGCTGGTGCGCGAACTGCGCGACGGCGTCGCGGCGAAGGGCGAATTCATGCTGCGCTACGAATTCCGCAAACCCGGAGAGGAAGCGCTGATCCGCAAATTCTCCTACGTGGTTCCGATCCCCGGCTGGAACATGTTCGTCGGCACCGGCGCCTATCTCGACGACCTCGACAGCAAGATGAAGCCGATCGCGCTCGTACTCGGGCTTGCCATTCTCGGCATCGCGCTGGTGGCGGGCAGCATCGCCTGGATGATCGGCCGCAGCATTTCGAAGCCGCTGGCCCAGCTCGGTGCCCGCATGCAGGATCTCGCCGAGGGTCGGCTCGACGGCGAAATTCCCGGCATCGGCCGCGGCGACGAGATCGGCGCGATGGCCGCGACCGTGCAGATCTTCAAGGACAACGCGGTGCGCATCCGCGGGCTCGAACAGAAGGAAGCCGAGGTGCAGGCGCGCGCCGAAGCCGAGCGTCGCGCGGCAATGGCGAATATCGCCAGCGATTTCGAGCGCAGCGTCACCGGCATCGTCCGCTCGGTTTCGACGGCCGCGGCAGGCATGCAGTCTACCGCGCAGTCGATGACGGCGACCGCCAGTGACGCCAGTGCGCGGGCCGCGACCGTCGACGCCGCCTCGCAACGTTCATCCGACAATGTCGGCACGGTTGCATCCGCTGCGGAAGAGCTCTCCAGCTCGGTCACGGAAATTTCGCGTCAGGTGGCGCGCTCCAGCGAGATCGCCACCAAGGCGGTCAACGATGCCCAGCGCACCAACGCTACCGTCGGCGCGCTCTCGACCGGCGCCGAGAAGATCGGCGAGGTGGTCAAGCTGATCCACTCGATCGCGGCGCAAACCAACCTGCTCGCGCTGAATGCCACCATCGAAGCGGCGCGCGCCGGCGATTCCGGCCGCGGCTTTGCGGTGGTCGCATCGGAAGTGAAGGCGCTGGCGAACCAGACCGCGAAGGCGACGGAAGAAATCTCCTCCCAGGTTGCGGCGATGCAGGCGTCCACCAGCGAAGCGGTGGCCTCGATCGGCGGCATCTCGGAGACCATCGCGCAGATGAGCGAGATCACGGTCTCGATCTCGACCGCGGTGGAGCAGCAGGGCGGCGCTACGCGTGAAATCGCCCGCAACATTCAGTCGGTGGCGGCCGGATCGAACGAGATCTCGGCCCATATCGGCGGCGTCACAACCGCCGCCGCCGCAACCGGCAAGGCGGCGTCCGAAGTGCTGGCGAGCGCCCGCGAGCTCGACGCCCAGTCCGGCATGCTGCGCAGCGCGGTCGACGAGTTCCTCGGCAAGGTGCGGGCGGCATAAAGGCAGAATTGTACGGTGGGCAAAGGCGCACTCGCGCCGTGCCCACCATCCATCAACGAGTCATGGCGCGAATGCGGGCACGCTTCCGCCTTCGCTCGTTGAGCTACGGCGGACGAGTCGCTTTGCCCGCCTAGCGACGCCCGCTGAACTCGCGGCAGTTGACGCGCGGAAATTCGTGGAAAGCGATTACGACCGCTTGCGGGCACATGAGCCGCACGAGAGTACGAAGATGTTCGCGCTTCTCCCGGCTGTTCACAGGTGTAATCAGGCAACACAAGGCCCTTCCACATCAAATCACAATCCAACAATCTGACTTCGTGAGGGATTTTATTTTTTTGTGGCAGTTTTGCATTCCGATTGACAATGCGACCAAAGAAGGTTCGCTCGCATCGGCGAACTTCAGGTAGAGCAGCGCCGTCGTGATAATCAGGCAGCGCCGCTGTCGCAAATCGTGCATCTGACCTTGCGCTGCGCGTTTGAACCGGACGCTAATTTTGACAAGCAGCGCCGGCTGATCGCCTGCGCACCGATCCCCTAACCCGTGAGTACGATGACCCGCACGGCTCCGTGTTTTTCGCCAGCCCCAACGGGACCGTGCAGCGTCTCTCGGTTCGGATGATCGTCGCGAAGTGCGTTGCGTAACGGAATGGGAATGAGGCGATGAAGTACAAAGATCGTATTAGCGAGCGCGAATATCAGGACCGTCTCGAGAGTTTGATGAAGAGCGTCCTCAACATGAAGCTGCAGCCGCTGCGGTCACTCGAGACCGCAACCAAAAAGCGGAGAGCGCAGAAGAAGCCAGCAATCGATTCCGGATTCACGAAATCAACGAAGGTGACTTCCGGCTAACGGTAAGCCAAGCGATCAACGATCTACCCCAACAGATGCGGCGCATCCCATCGTCCCGCCCCAGCGCGCAATTGCGCACAAGGCGGACGATGGGGGGCCGTTGGCCGGGGCCCGCTCCCTTTACTGCTTCTCGATCCCGGCTTCGGTGATCAGCTTCTCCCACACCTTGAGCTGCTCCTTCACGAAGGCGTCAAATTCTTCCGGCGTGCCGGAGAATGCCTCCATGCCGCGTTCGGCAAGCTGGCCCTTGATGTCGGGCCGTTCGACGACCTTGCGGATCTCCGCGTTCAGCTTCGTGACAATATCCTTCGGCATATTGGCCGGTCCGAAATAGCCCTGCCACGAGGTGATGTCGAAACCCTTCACCGTATCGTCCATGGTCGGAAGATCGGGCAGCAGTGCTGAGCGCTTCTTGGTGGTGACGGCGAGCGACTTCAGCGCCTTGGCGTTGACGTGGGGCAGGCCGGTCGGCACGTCGATGAACATCATGGAGACGCGGCCGGCGATCAGGTCGGTCAGCGCGGGCGGCGAGCTCTTGTAGGGAACGTGCAACAAGTCGATGCCGGCGAGGCGGGCAAAGGTCGCTCCCGCGACGATCGCCGCCGAGCTGCCGCTGGCATAGGTGTATTTGCCCGGCTCCTTCTTGGCGAGCGCGATCAGTTCGGCGACGGAGTTCGCGGGAATGTCCGGGTGGATCACCAGCATGAAGGGCAGGTCGCCGGTGCGCGCGATCGGCGTGAAATCCTTGACCGGATCGTAGGTCATGTTCTTCAGCAGATATGGATTGGCCGAATGCGAGGTGTTGGTGGTGACGAACAGCGTGTAGCCGTCCGGCGTCGAGCGCGCGACAAAGCTCGCCGCGATCGAACCGTTGGCGCCCGCCTTGTTCTCGATCACCATGCCGGTGCCGAGCGCGGTGCCCAGCTCCTTCGAGATGATGCGCGTCGTAGTGTCGGTGCCGCTGCCGGCGGCGAACGGCAGCACCAGCGTGATGTTGCGGTTCGGATAGGGCGCCTGCGCGGCAGCCGTGGCGATCATCGCCAGCATCAGGGGAGCCACTGCGGCGACGTGCCGGTACCGTTTCAATAACGCAAACATAAAGTCGTTTCCTCATTTGTTCTTATGTTGAATTGGCCGGCAAGCTAGCCTGCCGTGTGGCAAAGTGGAAGCCGGTAAGACGCCAGGCCGCAGGGGCTGCTAGGCTTTCTTCGCCGAAGCGCGCCGTGAGGCGATCACGACGCCGGCCAGCACCAGCGCATAGCCCACCAGGTGGAATAACCGCAACTGCTCGCCGAGGAGGAGGATCGCCATTGCCGAGCCGAACACCGGCACCAGGTGGAAGAACGGTGCGGCGCGGTTGGGGCCGATCAGCGCCAGCCCGCGGTTGAAGAACAGGTAGGCCAGCGTCGAGGGAAAGATCACGGCGTAGCCCAGCGTCGCCATCGAGATCATGTCGAACTTGAGCTTCGCTCCGGTGGAAAATTCCCAGATCGAGAACGGCACCAGCATCAGCGCGCCGCAGCAGGTGGTGAACGAGATCAGCGACAGCGCATGCGTCACCGGCCGGCGCGGGATCAGTGCCGAATACAGCCCGAACGATACCAGCGAGCTCGCAAACATCAGGTCGCCGCGGTTGAAGCTGATATTGGCGAGCGCGCCGAAATCGCCGCGCAGGATGATGGTCAGCACGCCCGCGAGCGAGATGGTGATGCCGGCAAGCTGTGCTCCCGTCAGGCGGACGCCGAACAGCGCCAGCGACCACAGCGCGACGAACAGCGGCCCGGCCGATTGGATCAGCAGCGCGTTCAGCGCCTCGGTATATTGCAGGGCCCAGTAGGAGATCGCATTGTTGTAGGCGAATCCGACCAGCGACAGAAACAGCATCATCGGCAGATGCGCCCGCAGCACCGGCCAGTCCTGCTTCAAATGCGGCCAGGCAAACGGCAGCAGGATCAGAAACGTGCCGATCCAGCGGACGCACGACAGCGTCAGTGGCGGCACGTGGCCGGCGACATGGCGCGCGAGCACGATGTTGCCGGCCCAGAACAGCGAGGTCAGGGTCAGCAGCAGATAAGGCTGGTTGGTCAGCCACCGGACGGGACGAAAGGACGGCGGCGCTGGTGCGGGCTTGGTCATGGTCGCAAGCCGGGATAGGGCCGGATTTTCTGCCACGCGACAAGTCCCGCGCATGCAATGCTACAATGTCCTGAACTGCCTGATGCCGCGAGGTGCCGTCGATGAGTGTGGATTTGTTGAACGTGAAGAGCCTGCGGGAGTTCGATCAGAACGCGCCGGTCGTGATGGTGAACCTGATGCGCTTCCGCGAACGCTCGCTTGACGGCGACGGTTCGGGCTGGGACGCTTACTTGCGGTACAGCGCGCTCACCGTTCCCATGATCAAGGCGCGCGGCGGCACGCTGCTCTGGACCGGAGACGCCAAGGCGGTCGCGCTAGGGGCGGAGGCTGGCAACCAATGGGATTATCTGGCGCTGGTGTACTATCCGACCGTTGCCGCCTTCATCGACATGATGACGTCGGCGGACTACGAGACACGCTGCGACCCGCATCGGACCAACGGCTGCGCCGAGCACGTGATCATCGCGACCAAGGAGGCGTACAGCAAGTTCTGGATTGGCTAGGAGTATCCGTCATCGCGAGCCAACGGGTCGCGCGAATGCGCGCCCGATGACAGGCTCCGCGAAGCAATCCATCGTGCGGCATGACGGATAGATGGATAGCTTCGTCGCTTTGCTCCTCGCGATGACACGGCAGGACTTTGCAAACCCTTCAAATGCGCGGAATGTCGGCGTCGTTCATGACCTTCATCCATTTGCCGGTTCCCGAAACCAAGCACCGACAGCAAATCGTTTTGAGTTCCACCGACAATGCGGGTTCCCCGGCCCGAGTGAAGTCAAGATTCCTCCGCGTTTTGGACTTCGACAGAGGGTACTTGCTAACCAGGACATCAAGAGGGGGGCATCAGCCAATGCCGACGAAAGACGGTTTTAGTCCGGGTCAGCCTTTGCCTGTCTTTCTCGCCGATGAACTTGAGGCGCAGCGTATCGTGAAAGCCTGGGACACCGCTGCTGTCTCGTCGCTGGTCCTCAAGGCGAGTATCTGGGTTGCAGCGGCGACAGCTATCGGTATCGCAGTTCTATCGGTGGGAAATCCAGTGACGCTCTTTGAAGACGTCACGGCTTCTTTTGCAGGCGTTACGGCTTCGCTGATCGACAAGCCGGCGCTCAAGCCTGACACCGATCAGTCGACGCCAACAATTCAATCGACCGCCGACACTCAAGCTTTGCCGCCGACCGCACCGGACGCGCCAACCCGCGACGAAATGGCTGTCGCCTCTGAACCCGCCGGTCAGAGTCAGGCAGAAACCGGTCAGAGTCGGGCAGAAAATAGTGAGCCGGTATCTGAAGCCCTGTTTAGGCAATTCCAGGCTTGGGCGGACGAGAGGGATGCGCAGGCACAGGCCGAACTTGCCCCGACACAGGCTGTGCAAAACTCCCTGGCACAGGTTACGGATAGTCCCCGGACAGCTTCCCGGCCTGTGCAAAGGCGCCGAAACGCCCGCGCCGTCCATAATGCGCGAGCAGAGATACGGGCCGTGCACAATTCCCGAAAAAAGCTTCGGCGAGAGCGAAGTGCACGGGTACAGGACCCCCCCGTACAAGACGCCCGAGCACAGCTACAGGGTCAGGTCGTGCAAAATGCCCAGGCGCCGGCGTTCCAGGCACCGCCCTCGCAGGGACCGTCGTTCCTGCAAACATTCGGTTTGCGTTAGGGCCCTAAAACTTCCGCACCAGATCCGGCGTGATCTCGCTGAGCTTGCGGATGCCAAGCAGCGCGAGGTCGCGGTCGATCTCGGCTTTCAGTAGCGCGATCGCGCGCTGCACGCCGGCTTCGCCGCCGGCGATCGCGGCATAGAGAAAGGGACGGCCGATCCAGACGAAATGCGCGCCGAGCGCGAGCGCCTTGATCACGTCGGTGCCGCGGCGGATGCCGCCGTCGACCATGATCGTCATGCCCTTCGCCTCAGTGGCGATCTCCGGCAGTGTGCGCAGGCCGGACATCGTGTAGTCGAGCTGGCGGCCGCCATGATTGGACAGCATCAGGCCGTCGACGCCGCTCTCGCGCGCGATCTTCGCATCGGCCGGCGAGACCAGGCCCTTGACTACGAGCTTGCCCTTCCATCGCTTGCGGATCAGCTCGACATGCTTCCAGGCAAGCTGGTCGCGGGCGCCGATATTGCGCATCAGGTTCTTGGCCAGCACCGGCGGGCCGCGCTGCGCGTCCATGTTCTCGAAATGCGGCATGCCGTGATTCATCAGCGTGCGCGCCCAGGTGCCGAACAGCCAGTGCGGATGCGTAACCGTGTCCCAGAACACGCGCGGCGTGATCGCGAGCGGCACCTGAAAGCCGTTGCGGATGTTGTTCTCGCGGTTCGGCGGCACCGGCACGTCGGCGGTGACGACGAAGGTGTCGTAGCCGGCCGCCGCCACGCGATCGACCAGCGGCTCGATCCGCTCGGGGAGCCCTGCAAGATAGGCCTGGTACCACGCCGCCTGGTTGGCGGCGCGCACATCCTCCAGCGTGATCAGCGACGAGGCGCTCAGGATCATCGGCACGTTCTCAGACTTGGCCGCCTGTGTCAGCACGATGTCGCCGCGATAGGCTGCTAGCGCCGAAGAGCCCATCGGCGGAATGCCGAACGGCGAGGCATAGGTCTTGCCGAACAGCGTGGTGGTTTGGTCGCGTCCCGAGACGTCGTTGAGCACGCGCGGCACAAAGCCGTATTCGTCGAAGGCTTTCCGGTTGTCGCGCATCGCGGCGTCGGTCTCGGCGCCACCGGAAATATAGCCGTAAAGGAATTTCGGAATCCGCCGCTGCGCGGTCCGCTCGAAATCGTCGAGCGCGAGATATTTCTGCAAAGCGCGCGGCACCGTGCTCTCGGCGCGGGTCACGGTTGCGGGCGGGGTGGTCATAGCTGTGGATTTGTCGAGCACGTCGGACGTTCCGTTGTTTTTCGTTCTTGTTTTATCATCTCGCGGGCGAGGCGGGGGGCCTGCTGCCGAACTTGCTGTTGTTGATGGACTGGCTGACCTCGCCGAGCATTTTTCGCGTGTCGGTGATCAGCGTCATGGACTTCTTGTCAAAACTTTCGATCAATTCGCGCATCGAGATCACGGTCGGCAGCAATTCGCCGCCATACTTGTCGCTGGCGAGGCCGCCGAGGAAATCCTTGGTTTTTGTCAGTGCGCCGTCGACCGCGTTGACGCCGGATTCGGCGGTCGCGATGATGGACGTGATCTTCGCGCCATCGCCTGACAGCGAGGCAGTGAACGTCTCGAAATTCCGTAAGGTATCCTTTATCGACACCTCGTTGTCGGCGATCACACGGTCGACGTTGCGCAGCGCGACGCGGATCTTTTCCTGGGTATTGAGCGTGCCTTCGCGATCGGCGGTCAGTTCGGGAATGCCGTCCGCGCCCTTGGGGGGCGGCGCGGCCTCGTCGGAGCCGCCGGTGAACGAGATTGCCGCGATTCCGGTGAGGCCCTGGAATTCGAGGCCGACCTGCGTGTCGCTCTTCACCGGCGTGTTGCCGTCGATCATGGCGAGCGCGACCACGCGGCGCGGATGGTCGAGCTTCAGCGACACCACTTCGCCGACCCGGATGCCGGCGAAATTCACGCTGCCGCCGTTGCGCAGGCCGGAAGCCGACCCTTCAAAGACGACGCGGAATGGCACCTTCTGCTTGGCGCCGGCGAGCTTCTGATAGCCGAGCCATGCGCCAAGCGACCCGCCGATCAGGGCCAGGGTCAGGGTGCCGATCATCAGGTTGCTGGCGCGTACGCGCATCGAAATGCCCAAGTGAAGCGGTCCGAGTGATATCGGATTTATGACGCCAAGTCACCGCGCCCGACCACACGGAACAAGGACGTATGCTCATGGGTCGGTTGTACCGAGCCGGGGGCGATTCCGCCGTTCCCTGAGAAACAGACAACGTGACGGTCTGCCGGCATCTGGATTGGGCCAAAACCCGACCTCGCCACGCAACCAGGGCCAGGCCGCTCTGTCGTCGCGCGCGTGAGGAAATTGTGCTGTTCAGACGGTTTCCTGAAGCGTCGCACGAGCTGGACGATATTTAATGAAACCTCTGCGTATCGCCGCGATTGGTCCCGTGGGCGACTCCGGTTTCACGGCCGCGGAGGCATGTATGAGCAGAGAACTTATCGCCCACAACAAGCCTGTGTTCGACCAGCTTCATCCCGGAATCTACGGCGCGGCGGTCGGCCTGATCGCGTGGTTCGCACTGATGGCTTGGGTCTTGTTCGATCGCTCGAGCGACGTCAGTCTATCGTTGATGTTCGTGACCGTGTTGTTCGTCGTCGCGATCGCTCTGCCTTGGACGCTGTCCCTTGTTTGGAGGAAGTTTCAGATGCCCTATGAGGGGCACCCGAAGCCGGCCTCGTTCCGCGACTGGACCGAAGGCGATCTTGCGGTCTGGGACGCGCGGCTCCGCGCCAGGGATGCGGCCATTGACGTGCTGTTGCCGCTGGTTGCGGTTTCGCTTGGCCTCACCGCGATCGGAGTTGTCTTCGTGATCGTGCGGGCGTTTGCCGCCTAGCTTCAGGGCGATGGCCGCCCATTTGCAGGCGTCCACCTGAGCTTGGAAATCGGAGATCAGCCGTTTCCGGTACGCGCTTTAAGCGTCTTGAGGCTTCCGCGACGCCACGAACACCCCGGTCAGCACCAGCGCAAAGCCGATGAAGTGGAATGCCTGCGGGTGCTCGCCGAGGAAGATAATCGACATGATGGTGCCGAACACCGGCACCACGTGGAAGAAGGGTGCTGCGCGGTTGGCGCCGATCAGTTGCACACCGCGATTGAAGCAGAGATAGGCGATCGTCGAGGGAAACAGCGCGACATAGGCGAGGGTGAGCAGGTTCGCGGTGTTGAACTGCATCAGCGGCCGCGCGAACAATTCCCAGATGAACAGCGGGATCAGGCACGCCGCGCCGGCGCCGAAGGTGAAGGCGACGAACGACAGCCCATGTATCGCCGGCCGCTTCAGCGACAGCACCGAATAAAGTCCGAAAATCGCCAGCGCCACTAGGAAGATCAGGTCGCCGCGGTTGAACTCGATATTGGAAAGCTTGGTGAGGTCGCCATGCATCAGGATGATGACCACGCCGGCCATCGACAACAGAACGCCGGCGGCTTGCGCCAGCGTCAGCCGCACCCCAAGCAGCATGAGCGACCACACCGCCACCACCAGCGGCCCGGCCGATTGCAACAGCAGCGTGTTCAGCGCCTGGGTATGTTCGAGCGCCCAGTATTGCAGCGTGTTGAACGCCCCGATGCCGGTGATCGAGAGCACGATCATGATGCCGAGCCGGCCGCGAATCGCGTTCCAGTCGCGCACCAGATGTTTCCAGGCAAAGGGCAGGATAATCAGGAACGCGAACGACCAGCGCAGGAATGAAAGCGTCACCGGCGGGATGTGGCCGGCAGCCAGCCGCCCGACGATGGCGTTGCCGGCCCAGCACAGCGCGGTGATGCTCAGCAGGAGGTATGGCTGGTTGGCGAGCCAGTTTGTTGAAGGCGCTGACGAGCTATGTTCGGTAGCCGACATTCGAGAATAGTGCCCCGGTCATGGTGCCGCGGCCCGCCCGGCTGGCGTCGCCGGGCCGGAAATGTGGCCCGGCTCTTGTCACAGACACGGATTTGTGGCGCTCATCAACGGTGCAGGATGCATCGCGACCATGCAGGGCGGTTTGCCCATTGTTTGGGGTTGCCAGCAGGCGGGTGAATATGCAATCAAAGGACGATTGATTCATACAGCCCAACCTGTGTTTGTTTTCCGGGTCGCATGCACTGAGTTATTTGGCGTTATTTGTATTGAGCGTTCGTTTCGATCGTTGGGACCACGGCTTTTGAAGGCGACTGCGACGTCGGCAGCTTCCTCTATCCGTGAGGTCGAATTTCTAGATGATGGGTCATTCCTTGAACAAGCCGATGCCGGCCGAAGAAGCCGAAGCCGAAACGCGCCACAAGTTTGCCGTACGCGCCAACTCCATTCTTGCCTTCATCGAATGCGATGAGGAGCAGCGCCCGAAACTGCGCGCGGCCATCATCGAGGCGATGCTATGGGCACAGGCGCAGCCGAAGCTCACCCAATAGGCCGGCGCGCAATGGGCCAGCGCGGAGGCCGCTCACGCCACGAGCACCCGCGCGATCGCGCCCGCAGCCTTCACGGCGTCGTTGGGATCGAGCTCGACCTGCAAGCCGCGCTGGCCGCCGTTGAGAAACACGCTTGGATGGCCGAGCGCGGCCTCTTCGATAGCGACCGGCACGCGCTTCTTCTGCCCGAACGGCGAGATGCCGCCGACATGATAGCCGGTCAGCCGTTCGGCATCCGCCGGCCGCATCATCTTCGCCGCCTTGGCGCCAAAGGCGCTCGCGAGTTTCTTCATGCTGACCTCGCAATCCGACGGCACCACCGCGCAGACCGGCTTGCCGTCGACCTCGGCCATTAGCGTCTTGAGCACGCGCGCCGCGTCGACGCCGAGCGCCTCGGCCGCCTGTAGGCCAATGCTCGCCGCGTCCGGATCGTAGTCGTAGGCATGGAGGGTGAATTTGACGCCGAGCTTTTCCAAAGCCTGCGTTGCACGGGTGGTTTTCGACATGGCCTTTCCGTCATTGCCCAATGTTAATGCGTTCGCCGCCGGGCAGTCACAAATTTTCCGGGGATATCAATGGGTTGGAGCCGTTCTAAGGGCCCCCTAAAACCGCCTTCTTGCTTGCCTAGAGCACCCGCTTCCTTTATCCGGTGGGTGCCCCGCGTGCGAACGGCCCCGGCCGTGATTTTGGCTGGGCAAGCTATAGCGTTTTCGAGCGAAGTGGATACCGGTTCGCGTGAAGAAAACGCGTCAAGACTAAAGGGCGCATGATCCGATACCGGTTTTCCGGAGAGATCATGCTGGGACCACCAGAATTGCAGGGAACACCTTAGAAATGGCCAATGTTGTCGTCGTCGGCGCCCAGTGGGGCGACGAAGGGAAGGGCAAGATCGTCGACTGGTTGTCGGAGCAGGCCGATATCGTCGTGCGCTTCCAGGGCGGCCACAATGCCGGCCATACGCTCGTCATCAACGGCGAGACCTACAAGCTGGCGCTGCTGCCCTCCGGCGTGCTGCGGCCAAGCAAGCTCGCGGTGATCGGCAATGGCGTGGTGTTCGATCCCCAGGCCTTCCTCGATGAGGTCACCAAACTGAAGGGGCAGGGCGTCGCCATCAGCCCGGACAATCTGCGCATCGCCGAGAACGTCACGCTGATCCTGCCGCTGCATCGCGAACTCGATGCCTTGCGCGAATCGTCCAACACGGGAACTGCGATCGGCACCACCCGCCGTGGCATCGGCCCGGCCTATGAGGACAAGGTCGGCCGCCGTGCGATTCGCCTGATGGACCTCGCCGATCTCGATGCGTTGCCGCACAAGATCGATCGGCTGCTGGCGCATCACAACGCGCTGCGCCGCGGCCTCAATCTCCAGGAGTTCGACGGCGCCGGCATTCTCAAAGATCTGACCGAGATGGCGCCGAAACTGCTGCCCTATGCTGAAACGGTGTGGCGGCTGCTGGATATCAAGCGCCGCGAAGGCAAACGCATCCTGTTCGAGGGCGCGCAGGGCGCGCTGCTCGACGTCGACCACGGCACCTATCCCTACGTCACCTCGTCCAACACGGTGGCGGCGCAGGCGGCGACCGGCACCGGCATGGGCCCGGGCGCGGTCGGCTATGTGCTCGGCATCTGCAAGGCCTATACGACCCGCGTCGGTCAGGGGCCGTTCCCGACCGAATTGAACAATGAGATCGGCGAGGAGATCGGCCGTCGCGGCAAGGAATTCGGCGTCAACACCGGGCGCAAGCGCCGCTGCGGCTGGTTCGATGCCGCGCTGGTGCGACAGACTGTCCGCACCTGCGGCATCACCGGTCTGGCGCTGACCAAGCTCGATATCCTCGACGGCTTCGACACCATCGAGGTCTGCACCGGCTACATGCTGGACGGCAAGGAAATCGACCACCTGCCGGCGGGCGAGGGCGCCCAGGCCCGGGTGGTGCCGGTCTACGAGACCATCGAGGGCTGGAAGGAGCCGACCGCCAATGCACGTTCTTGGGCGGATCTGCCAGCCCAGGCCATCAAATATGTTCGCCGGGTCGAGGAACTCGTGGGTTGTCCCATTGCGTTGCTTTCCACGAGCCCCGAACGCGAGGATACTATCTTGGTACAGAACCCGTTCGAGGCTTAACGGGATGTTACTTCCGGGTCTGCAGTATTGAAGAGAAATGGCTGATTATTACCCGCTGATCGCACGCGCTATTGCCGGCCTGGATCCGAATGCTCCAGGCGAGAGCCGCCGTGCGCTCTATGAGCGGGCCCGCACCGCGCTGATCGCGCAGTTGCGCAGCGTTCAGCCGCCGCTCTCCGAATCCGAAATCACGCGCGAGCGGCTGTCGCTGGAAGAGGCCGTGCGCAAGGTCGAATCGGAAGCCGCCCAGCGCGCCCGCGAGGCCTCGCGGCCGGCCGGTGGCGGTGCTGTGCGCGGCGGCGATGCCTTCCGCCGCGCCAATGCCCGCCCGCCGGAAGCAGGGGCGCCTTCTTCTCCGCCGCCGCCGGGTACGCCGCGTCCGCGGCCGCCGGGGCCCGCCCGCGAGGCCCGTCCGCCGCTTGGTCAGGACGAGCAGCGCCCGCCGCGCAATCTGCGCGCCGATGTGCCGCCGCCCGGCGCACCGCGTCCGCAGCCCCCGCAGATTCCGATGCAGGATACCGGCCTGCCGCCTCCGCCACCTCGCGAGCGCAACGGCGGTCCCCGCCGCGGCCCAGATAATGGCAGCCCGCCGCCGATGCCGCCGCAGCCGCCGGGCATGCGCGGTTTCCGCGACATCGCAGCGGACGCCGATGATCTCGGCCGCGCCGCGGCGCAAGCCAACCGCAACGCGCGGAAAACCTATGCCAACGTGCCGTCGCCCTCGCCCGAATTCGACCGGCTTGAGCCGAGCATGGAAAACCGCGGCGCCGATCCCGATGCGCCCTATTCGTACGACGAATCGCAGCAGGAGGCCGACCGCTACGCGCCGCCGCCGCAGATGCCGCCGTCGCGCGAACGCCCGCGGCTCTCGCAGGATCGCGAGCCCCCCAAGAAGCCCGCCCGCACCGGCGCGGCGTTTCCGTTCAAGAGTGCGATTGCGGTCGGCATCGTGCTCATTCTGGTCGGCGCCGGCATCCTGTGGGGCAAACAGGTCGTCTCGACCGTCAGCGGCCTGTTCAAGTCCACGACCGTTGTGGAAGCGCCGAAGGATCCGGCCGCGCCTCAGTCGCGCCCGAAGATTCCCGATCGCGTCGGCCAGCCGTCGTCGAGCGAGAACGTAGCGCCGGTGGCGCAGCGCGTCGTGCTCTATGACGAGGACCCCTCCGATCCCAAGGGCAAGCAGTATGTCGGCTCGGTGATCTGGCGCACCGAACCGATCAAGGCGTCGGGCAACCAGAAGCCTGATATCGCTGTGCGCGCCGACATCGAAATCCCGGACCGCAAGTTCAAGATGACGATGTCGTTCCGCCGCAACACCGATTCCTCGCTGCCGGCGAGCCACACCGCGGAACTGACCTTCATCCTGCCGCAGGATTTTACAGGCGGCGGCGTCGGCAACGTGCCGGGCATTCTGATGAAGTCCAACGAGCAGGCGCGCGGCACGCCGCTCGCAGGCCTCGCCGTGAAGGTCACGGACGGCTTCTTCCTAGTCGGCCTCTCCAACGTCGATTCCGACCGCGCCCGCAATCTGCAGCTCCTGAAGGAGCGCTCCTGGTTCGACGTGCCGCTGGTCTACGTCAACCAGCGCCGCGCCATCATCGCGATCGAAAAGGGTGCTCCCGGCGAGCGTGCGTTCAACGACGCGTTCGCGACGTGGGGGGAGTAACCTGGGGGAGTGAGAGGCGCTCTCAAGCCTGGGCTGATCGAAATCGGCCGCCGCGCGACTTGACGTAATGGTCCAACAAAAAACGGCCTCAGCATTGCTCTGCCGAGGCCGTTTGCATTCGGGATCGAGCGCAGCGACCGTCTCAGTCGGAGGCGGCGGCGCGTCTGCGGGCGACGGCTTCACGGTCCATCACGGCGCGGCAGCCTGGGCTGACATGCGCGCGATTCCTGGCCATGCAGGCGGTGATTCTCGGGACGTTGGGGACTTCATGGCCGCATAGCCGCATGGCGTCGCCGGTGCACATCTGCTGCGCCTCCGATGAGAAGGCGAGGCTTGGGCCTGCGGAAAGCGCCGTCGCCGCGCAGGCGATGGCGAAGAGAAGTGCGATTCTGATTGTACGATAGGTCGTCATTGAGCCGTTCCCCAAGGGTTGCACCAGCGGTGCTGGCCGCTGTTCATTGGGGGCGCGGCACACGGCTTGCGCTGCCGCATGCGTCGTCCATCACGCGGGAAGTCCCCGGTGTGGTTGCTCGATTTCTGCCGATGTCCGAATCGAAAAGTGCTGCGCCGCCCCGCTGTGAATTATGCGCCAATGCGGCAAAGCTGCAATGCTTGCGTCAACACTTCTCTGGACTGTTGCGAGCGCGCCACGTCGAGCGATGCGCAGAGATGAGTCGAGGAGGCGTTTTGACGCCGCGCCTTTGCCGGGTCGATGAGTTCCGAGGACGGAACGGGTGCGCGGCCTCGCCGTCCTCAATTGCAATCGAACGGCACTTCAGGCGGACATCGGCACGATCCCTTATCTTCGGAAGCGGGCATTGGCCGGCCCGGCTGCCGCAGCCGACCGGGCCATTCCTTCCGCGCAGCAAAACTCCGTACAAATGCGGAAAAACCGACCCCCGAAACAACCACCCGTTAGGGAAGCCTGGAGTACGATGAGAGGCTATTGCTCGCGCGCCGCATTGCTTTCGTTGGGGTTAAAGGGCTGCCGAAATCAGCCTTTCGGGTGGCATCACATGCTTGTTCGTTCCGCTGCCGATGCATCCATCAAGCCGCCGGCCATCCGCGCGGCGGAATGGCCGCTGCGGCAGGCGTTGCGCTGCGCTGAGACGATCCGGGTGGAGCGGACATAGCCATGCCTGCCGCATCGTCTGACCTGCGCGCGGAATTGAACGGCGCCGAAAAGGTGGACCCGAGCACGACGCCCAAATGATGGAGGAGGTCACCGACCTCTTTCTCTCCAGTGTCGATCGGCTGAGTGAATCCCAGATCGGGGCCGTCGATGGCGTCCTCGCTCAACTGGTCGGGCGGGTGGAAGCCGCGACTTTGCAACAGCTCAGTGAAGCTCTCTGCGCCATCGAGCAGGCGCCGCGCCAGACGATCCGCAACCTGGCCTTTCATGACAACGCGCTGGTCGCCGGGCACGTTCTGAGACATTCCGTCTGTCTGTCGGAAAAGGATCTCCTCGAGATCATCCAGACCCGCAGCCAGCAGCATTTGTTGGCGATCTCTGACCGGAAGACCCTCAACGAGGCGCTGACGGACGCCTTGATGCGATTTGGCGACGTCAACGTCTCCAACGCGCTGGCGCGGAACGCCGGTGCGCGCTTTTCCGAATGCGGTTATGCGACGCTGGTCGGACGGGCGGAGAAGGACGAACACCTCGCGGAGAAGCTCGGCGTTCGCCTGGACATTCCAGGCAACCTGCTGCGGGAGCTGCTCGACAAGGTCGCCGACGTGGTCCGCGCCCGGTTCCTGACGGCGTCGCGGCCTGTCGCGCGGAAAGGCTCTGCTACGGCGACCGCCGGACAGGCCGCATCGGCCCGCAAGGCGATCGATTATACAAAGGCGCAGAACGAGGTCGTCGCGCTCAACCGCACCGGCAAACTGAACGATTCCATCGTGAACCGGTTTGCGGTGAGGGGGGAATACACCCATGTGGTCGCAGCGCTGGCGCTGAAGGCCGACGTCAAGGTCGAGGCCATCGAGCCCATGCTCGAGCCCGACCGGGTGTACGGCCTGATCGTCGCCTGCAAGGCGGCCCGGCTGAGCTGGTCGACAACGACGATGATCGTCCGCAACCGGCCCAACTGTCCGCCATCCACGGACAGGGAACTCGAACAATGTGTAGCGGTGTATGAGACCCTGCTACTGTCGGTGGCGCAATGGACGATCCGGTTCGGCTCGGATCGGATCCTTGGAAAGAGCAGCGAGGCTGCCGCGGCCCCGGCCGCCAAGGGCAAAGTGAAGCAACCAGCCTAGCGATCCGTTCATCCTGCGAGCACGGGGTTCCAGATTTCGCGGAGCCTGTCATCGGGCGCGCATTCGCTCGGACCCGGAGGCTCCATCCGGCTGCGATCGCGCAGGCTGACGGCCTCTTGACTCTCCCCTGACCGGATTTGAAATTGCTCGCGGCCAAAGCGCGTGGTGAGACATCGGATCCTGTCCGGTTTTCGAACGTGCGCGGCTGGTCCGATGGAGGGCCTTGCTTCTTCGACAGCTTGTTTCCCACTGCATGGAATCGACGCAGAGGTCGCCATGAAACGCTATCTGATCTTCGGGGCTATCGGTCCGCTCGTCGGCGGGTTCTTGATGCTGGTCGCGACCACGGTCGCTTCGGGCTACTGGACCGACACCAGCTGGTCGGAGATCGCCAAGTTTCTCGGCGCCTTCGTCAAGACGCTGCAGTACAGCTATCTGTTCGGCCTCGTGCCGGCGCTGATGGTCGGCGCCATCGACGACATTCTCTATCACGTCAGGCGCATTTCTCCCGTGGTGCGGCTGCTGTTCGTCGCCGCCATCGGCTTTGCCGCATCGTCGCTGCTCTATGGGTCGCGCGGGCCGGATACCGGCGTCATGCAGTTCTTGCTCTATGGCCTCGTCGGCATGGTGCCGGCGGCACTGTCGTCCTGGTTGGCGCACAAATACGCGGACGCGCCGCAGCCGGTACATTCGACGTGATGGCCCGCCCCTGCTACTCGACTCTCCTGCGGCCTGCATTTCGACTGATGGCTGCCGGCGTCAGGAATTTCCTGACCGGTACCCATCGATATGATGCTTGGCAGAACAAGAGCGAACTGATCCGATCCGGGAATTCAACGTAAAGGAGCGCATGGCGTTGTCCGTTATTGTCGGCAAGAAGATATGCGCGCGACTGTGATCGCGGAGTTGGGCAGCAGGCTTTACTCTGGTTCAGGCCGGCCGAAGGAAGGCGTCTGGCTTTTCGCGGCGCTCGTTCTCACGGCAGCCATCCCGGTCCTGCTTCTCGGGGGATGGATGGCCTACATCACCGCCGATCAGGAACGGAGCTACGCTCGCGAGGCCGCTACGGAGGCGCTGACGCAAGTCGCCCACCGGATTGAGGGCGAGATCTCCCGGGAAATGCAGGTGGCTGAAACGCTTGCAAGCTCGGCTGCGCTCGATCGGGGCAATTTGCAGGATTTTTATCTCGAGGCAACGCGGATCGTAGCTGCCCGTCCGCTATGGGAGACTGCGGCGCTGACGAAGCCGGATAAGGAGCAGGTCCTGAATGTGCTGCGGCCTCTCGGCACCCCGCTCGGGCCGGTAACCGACACCGAAAGCTTCAACGCCGTTGTTCGCACACGAAAGCCGGTGCTCGGCGGCCTCGGGCCCTATCAAGCTGCCATCGGCAAGCAACTCGTGTCGCTGCGCATCCCTGTTATCAGGGATGGTGAGCTCCGCTACGTCCTGACGATCGGCCTGTTGCCCGACCAGATTGGCACCATTCTCGCGCAGGCAGGATTGCCGGTCGGATGGGCCGGCACGGTTGCTGACGCCCGGGAGAAGATCGTTGCGCGCACGCCCGACACGAAAGTCGGCAAGGCGGGCGCGACGACACCCGCCGTACAGGAAGCCATGGCGCGCGGCGGCGCGAACTCGCCCCGGACCCAGACGCGCGAAGGCGTCGATGTTGAAACCGTCCACCGCGTGCTCGCCGGCACGGATGGGTGGTCGGTCCATGTCGGCGTGCCGGTGTCGGAATTGAATGCGCCCGTATTCCGCTCGTTGAACCTCTTGTTCGGTGGCACGGCAGCGAGCGTCGGCCTTGCCATTGCCCTCGGTCTGGTGATCGCCCGGGAAATTGCTCAGCGGCGGCGCATGGAGGCGCTTCAGTCGGCGGCGGCGCTGCTGGACAGCGAAAAGCGCGGGGCGCTTGCGATCGATGCGGCCGAACTCGGGACATGGCGCTGGGATCTATCCGCAAACGAATTCAGCGGCTGCACTCGCTTCCGCACGCTTCTGGGCCTCGCGGGCGCGCGATCGGGAGAAACCCGATGGTCGGCAGACCGCATCTTCGCGCTGGTCGAGCCACCGCATCGCGCTGCCCTGGTTTCGTTCGCCACCGACTGCATCGAGAGCGGCAGATCAAGCAGCGTCGAGTTTCCGATCCAGTCGGACGATCGGGGAGAATATTGGCTGCGTGCGGCCGGGAGGGCGGAGGGGCCACCCAACCGGCGTCACGTGATTCACGGCGTGCTGGCCGACATCGACATCCTCAAGCGCGCCGAGGCCGAACGGTCTCACTTGCTTCGACGCCTGGCTTCGGCGCAGGAAGAGGAGCAGCGCCGGATTTCACGGGAACTGCACGATCAGATCGGGCAGACGGTGACCGGGTTATCTCTCGGACTGAAAGCCCTCGAGCAGGGATTGACCAAAGCCAGCAACGGCCAGGCCGCGACCGAGCAAGTGCGGTGGCTGGAACAGCTCGCTGCGCAGATCGGCCGCGACATCCATCGCACGGCCTCGGACCTGCGGCCGACGGCCATCGATGATCTCGGCATCTTCAAGGCGATCGAAGCCTACGTTGCGGAGTGGCAGGAGCGCTACGGCGTTCGTGTCGATATCCAGACTGTCGGGCGTGACAATTCGCTGCCTGCCGACGTGGCGGCTGTCCTGTACCGATTGGTTCAGGAGGGATTGACCAACGTGCTGAAGCACGCCAGCGCCAGCAAGGTGAGCATCGTGCTTGAGAAGAAGTCCGAAGGGCTGGCGCTTGTTATTGAGGATGATGGGATTGGCTTCGACCCCGAGAACGTCGGCCGGCTTGCATCAGACAGCGGCCGGACGTCGGGATTGGGTCTTTCCGGCATGAAGGAACGGGTTGCGCTGCTCGACGGCACCATCGCGGTCGAATCTGCGCCAGGAAAGGGAAGTACGATTTTTGTTCAGATTCCCCTGGAAGAGGCGGAGATCGCCCAATGACGCCCGTTCGCATTGCACTTGTTGACGATCATCCTGTCGTACTTGCCGGCATCCGCGCGCTGCTGCAGGGCGTGCCCGAAGTCGAGCTTGTCGGCGAAGCCAGCACGGGAGCCACAGGCCTGAAGGCGATTTGTGATTCCTCGCCGGATATTGCGGTCATCGATCTTTCGCTGCCTGACATCAGCGGGATGGAGCTGGCGCGTCAGGTCGGCAGGCAGTGCCCCGACGTAAAGATCATTGCGCTGACGGTCCACGAAGATCGGGCGTATGTGCACCCGGTGCTCGAAGCGGGGGCCAAAGGGTATTTGTTGAAGCGATCGGCTGGAGACGAATTGCTTCGTGCCATTCGCGCGGTCAACCAAGGTGATATCTACCTCGATCCCGCGATCGCCGAGAAGGTGGCAATGAATGTGCCCGCACTGGCGCTGCCGGGCGAGAGCGATGGCGGTGAACTGTCGCGGCGCGAGGAGGATGTGCTCAAGCTCGTGGCTCAGGGCTTCAGCAACAAGCAGATCGCCGGACAGCTCGAGGTGAGCGTCAAGAGCGTCGAGACTTATAAGGCGCGAGCCTCCGAAAAGAAGGGACTTCACAGCCGCGCGGATATCGTTCGCTTTGGCATCAAGCAGGGCTGGCTAGCCGCCCCAAACTGAGACGCCTCGCGCTGACGCCCGGAGAGCGCTAAAGCGTGATGACTTTTCTTCGAATCTTCATCCCGCTTTAGCTTTTTGTTTGAGCATGATCTTTTCGGAAAACCGCTACACACTTTTCCGGATCATGCTTTAGCCGCCGTGCGGATCTCGGCTACTTGGCGGAGCCGGGGTGCTGAACGGCCTGTAGATCGCTCATCGGCACGCAGCTCTTCTTCCGGCGCTGATTCCGAGGGGCACCTTGCACGCGCAGGACCTTGCCTGCCGAACACGAGCCATCGTTGACATAGATGGTCGAGTAGGGGTCCATCATCAGAGGTTCGTAGGGGTATAGCTTCTGGGCGAAGGACGGCTGCGCCACGAACAAGGCTGCCAGAAGCGCCGCGAGGCCGACTGCCTCGCGAACAGCCGCAGCGCCAGAGATGTGCCCAGGGCCCGGGCTTGACTTGATCGCTCGCACTTCATCGATCCCTTCGAAGCAAGCGCGTCTCTGCCGTTGGGCGAGGTCCTCGCGATTTGCCGTGGATGACATCTGTCACCGGGATGAGGTGGCGCGCGTAGGCTTCCTTCAGTCTTCCAATCATTTCGGTGTTTTCTTCCGATGCGCTCAGGCCAAAAGCATCGTCCTTGCGGGACAGTAAGCCGTTGGCACAAAGTCCCTCGAGCGCTTTCGCGGTTTCGGTTTCGCCGGCATAGATGCGCGCCGCGATCTGCGACACGCGCCAGCGCTTCTCCGGATTCGACCAGATAAGAAGAAGTGCTTCAATCTGGGGTACCGAAGCAATGTGCTTCAATATGAAGTCCCTGATATCATCGGGGACGTGTTGCGTTGCCATGCCGTTGGCTGATGTTGTGGGTTCAAGCAATGCCGGATACCTGAAGCCGCGATCGTCGGGGTCGTAGAGACGACGGAACTATGCGCCTGCCGGGGAAATCCTCAACCGGTGCGATGCTCCGCTGTGCCGTCGGTATAGGCAGGCTCTTGCGCTGCTGCGGGCTGCTCTATTTCGAGCTTTGCTCGCGCGGCCTCGCTTTCATACTCGTCGACCAAGGCCTGAAGCTTGGCTGAAAATTTCGGATCGGCTGCACCAATCGCCAGGCGCTTGAAGAAAGACGCACGTTCATACAGTTGCTTGCTCCGGTGCTGCTGGAGAGACTTGTCATTCGTTCGGTCCACCGCCCGCTCCCTGGAAGTTACACACCTCGCTCGAATCGCCATCCTAAGGCTCAATCCTGCGACGGCGCGTCAGGAAAAACCTGTCAACTGTCACCCCGAAATTCGACGCACCGGACAGCGTCCACGTTGCTTATGGAGATGAGTCGGCTGTTTTTTGGCGCGCTAAGCCTTCACGCGAGTCGTTGTTGCAGACCAGGCAGATGGCTCTGGATGTAAGCTGGCCATTGACGCCGAGCCGCTCGTAACGGTGCGGCGTCCGTTCCAGACACGGTACGCAGTAGGCCAGAGGTGGTTTGCTGACCGTTTTGCTGGTGAACATTTCGAGCCCCCGTCCTGCACCAGATTTGTCGATAAAAGTTCGTCCGCTAATCTTCGCTATTGATCCTTATCGTCGTCATCAGAAGCACAAGGCTGACGAGGCCCGCGGAAACAAGGGCGTCGAGCCTCAGTACCGCAGGAGGAACTCCCAGCCCGTAGTGGATGAAAGCCGCCATCAGGAAGGCGGCCACGCCGGCGCTCGCGACGAAGAAAATGAGCGCGACAACCAGATCGATGATCCTCATTGCCGGCTCACCTCCGCTCACTCCTTGCTTACGAGAAATTCGATCGTGACGAGGCCAAAGATAAGAGCCGCGCAAATCAGGGCCTGCTCGCGAAGGGCAGAGCCGGGCACTCCCAGATTGTAGTGCGCGACGTGGGCCAACGAATACGCCACGAAAGTCGCGCTCGCCATGGCTAGAAAGAATGTAACTGCAAGATGGGCTAGTCTTCTCACCTGTCATCACCTCGTGCTTTCGACCGTTGTGGTGACCGTGAACCGGTCGGTTTGCGCCCCCATGCCTCGCGCAAACGGTGCGACATATTAGGATGGTGCCTGAGCTGGAAACGTCAGGAAAATCCTGTCAGGGGCGGCCGACGGGATTTCGGAGATTTCTCCCGCCAAGCTCGGGCAATTCGTGTCGCGGGATCGCGAAGCTGTATCCACCGTCATTGCGAGGAGCCGCAGCAATCCGCATTTTGGCGTGTGACGCTATGGATTGCTTCGCTTCGCTCGCAATGATGGTGAGAGAGTGGGGCTGAGGTGCATCCTCCGAGGCGGCGCTTGCGCACCTCCTTCAGGATGACGGCCGAGACCAGGTGAGGGGTGCGGCAATGCCGTGCATCTCGAACCATGCGACCGTCGGTGCCGACAGGTCACAAGCGATAATTTGACGCAACTTGCACCTCGTATTCGCGTTACCATCTGATGACCATGTCAAACGACGATATCTATACGCCACCGCGGTCACGCTCCGGGCCATCCTCCCGGACGCGCGCGGCCGGGCGCGGCCCGGTCATCGACCAGGAAGGGCGCGAACTTCCCGAAGCGAACCTGCACACGCAGTTCGAGGGCTTGCGGTTCGATTTCGGCCATTCCGCCGCCAATCCGTTCGGTGAGCTGACGCGCGAGCAGCGGATCGCGCGGCTCGACGCCATCGCAAAGCTTCTGGACGTCGCCTTCATCGTGCCCGGCACCAATTTCCGCTACGGCATCGACGGGCTGATCGGCCTGATCCCGGTGATCGGCGATATCATCACGACGGCGATTTCGCTGTGGATCGTCCGCGAGGCGCGGGCGCTCGGGGCGCCCTGGCACATCACGGCGCGGATGCTCGCCAATGTCGCGGTCGACGGCGCAGTCGGCCTGGTGCCAGTGGCGGGCGACGCCTTCGACGTCATGTTCCGTGCCAACGTCCGCAACGTGCGGATGCTCAGGCGCTGGCTCGACAAGCAGCCACGGCAATAAAAAACGCCCCCGGAAATGATTTCCAGGGGCGCGCTGTTTGAATTTCCAAAAACTCAGGCCGCGTCGGCCTTGTCCTCGGTGGCGGCCGGGCGCGGGCGGCGCGGTAGCGGGAAGGCTTCGCTTTCATAGAGCGAGCGGATGCCGCTCTGGTCGAAGCGGGCTTCCTCGACCTGCAGGTAGGCGCCATTCAGCGAATCCGCCGGCAACTCCTCGATCGCGAAGCGAACCGCTTCCGCCGCGGTGCCGAAACGCCGATAGGCAAACCCGGCGCGCTTCTTCTTGCGGATCGCGGCGGGAAAGAGTTCGGCGGCGGTGTTGTAGCTGAAGGGACGCATGGACGGTGACCTCAATCTTTTTCGGCTCTCGCGTGTGAGCAATGGGGATTGGATGACGGTGGGGCCACAGTGGCGGGCCGCGCCGTGCACGTCATTTCAGAGCCCAATATAAGCTTCTTTGACGGAAATGCGACCCCCGAAGCCCGACATCGGGGGTGATGATGAATCCACGCATGGCTGCAGGGAACAAAAATTTAATCAAGTTATTTCAATGACTTAATTGGCCTAGATTTTGCCGAGTAGCAGCAGGATCAGGAGCACGATCAAAATCACGCCAACGAGCCCCATGCCGGAATGGCCATAACCGTAGCCATAGCCCCTGACGCGGCCGGAAAAGCCGCCCAGGAGGATGATGATCAGGATGATGACGAGGATCGTGCCAAGCGTCATGACGCGCGCTCCGAAGGCCCGCGGGTAGCGAGAAAAACGCTCCCGCAGCCCGGATCAAAGCATATTCCGGGCCGCGAGTCGTTGGTCGATCCGCCGGAAAAGGTTAGTAGGACACCGTCATTCCGGGGCGATGCGAAGCATCGAGCCCGGAATCCCGAGATTCCGGGTCTGGTCCTTCGGACCATCCCGGAATGACGACTACGTCGTCATTTCTTGCTCTCGTCGATCGGCAGCACCTTCAGCGGCGTCGCATAAGGCTCGACGCGGAGGCTATCGCTGGCGATCAGGCCGATCTTGTGCAGCGGCGACTGTTCGAGATCGCCGCCGGCGTTCTTGCGCACCGCGTATTGCCACACGCTCATCGAGCCCTTGGCGACCAGCATCTTGGCAACGCCGCCGGCATTCTGGCCCTCGATCTGGGCGAGATCGCCTTCGCTGATCCCGATCACGATCTCGTCCCTGGTGGTGATGACCTTGAACAGGGAGACCTTGTCGGCGGCGAGGGCAGGCTGAATCACAACGCTCTCCATGATGAAGGTGGCAAGCCCGAGACCGAGCAGCAGGCGTTTGGAAATCGGCATTTTCAAATTTTTCCTCGTTTGCGCCGGGACAACCGGGGAAACTTCCCACCAAACAAAAGCCCCGTGCGACCAGCCCTTGGTCGCACGGGGATTGGAACACGTTCGAGTGTTACTGAAACTATTTCGGCTGCAGCTTCAACGCCGCCGAATTGATGCAGTAGCGCAGGCCGGTCGGGCCGGGGCCATCGGGGAAGACGTGGCCGAGATGACCGTCGCATTTCGAGCACAACACCTCGGTGCGGATCATGCCGTGGCTGACATCGCGCTCCTCGTCGACATGGCTGTCTACGGCGGGCGCGGTGAAACTCGGCCAGCCGCAGCCGGAATCGAACTTGGCGTCGGATTCGAACAACGTCTGGCCGCAGCCGGCGCAGGTATAGGTGCCCTTGCGATGCTCGTGCTCATATTCGCCCGAGAACGGCCGCTCGGTCGCCTTCTCGCGCAGCACGGCGTACTGCATCGGCGTCAATTCCTTGCGCCACTCGGCCTCGCTCTTGACGACCTTGCCGGAAGTTTTGGTGTCGGACATGGAGTCTCCTTAGTTGGTAGCCTTCGCACTGCTCACCAGCGTCGGCTTCTCGATGTAGCTGTCCGCAAAGATCTTCTTCAGGTTCTCGATCTTCGGGATGTCGTTGAAGACAATATAGGGCTGGGTGGGGTGCAGCGTCAGGTAGTCCTGGTGATAGTCTTCCGCCGCATAGAACGCCTGCAGCGGGCCGACCTTGGTCACGATCGGCTTCTTGTAGACCTTGGCGGCGTTGAGCTGGGCGATATAGGCTTCGGCCACCTTCTTCTGCTCGTCATTGGCGGTGAAGATCGCCGAGCGATATTGCGTGCCGACATCCGGCCCCTGGCGGTTCAACTGGGTCGGATCGTGCACGACGGAGAAAAAGATCTGCAGGATCTTGCCATAGCTGATCTTCTTCGGATCGTACTTGATCTCGACGGCCTCGGCGTGGCCGGTCGTGCCGGTGCCGATCATGGTGTAGTTCGCGGTCATCTTGCTGCCGCCGGAATAGCCGGACACCGCGTTGAGCACGCCGGCGGTGTGCTGATACACGCCCTGCACACCCCAGAAGCAGCCGCCGGCGATGACCGCGGTCTGGATGCCGTCGGCCGGCTGAACGTCGACGGCGGGGGGCGGAATGACGACGGCTTCCTCGGCGGCGCGCGAAGGCCCGACGGAGAACGCTGCGACAGCCAGCGCGCCGATGGCGGCTGCGCACAGCGAGAGGCGGCTGAAATGGCGAGGGGACATGGTTTCCTCTTTCGGCATTGGTTGGGGGCAGTCTAGAGCGGGACCGGCATTTCGCAAATCGGCTCAGATTCTCGCCGACGCCCAAGATACGGCGCCGGGCCGATATTGTTACGGCGCGCGTCACACGAGTTCGTGAATAAAGCGATGCCAGCGCAAGGCCTTAAGGCAGGGCGATTGGCCGCGCTTGACCGATGCGGTCCGCCCTTTTCACTATGAACCGATGGTCGCGCGCTGCGACCAAAATCCATGTGCGGGAGCGTTTTGCCGATGTCGCGGGCCTTGTTGATGGGTCTTGTCATGCTGGCCGCCGCCGGCCCCGCGCGGGCCGCAGGCGATATCGACACCTGCCGGAATTCCACGGCGGAACCGGTGGCGCGCCTCGCCGCCTGCGAGAGCGTGATCGCCGACGACAAAATCACCGGCCCCTCCCGGGGAGCCGCCTTCTGGTACCGTGGCGACTCCCTGATGAAGAAACGCGATTACGATGGCGCGATCGTGGCGTTCAGCGCAGCCCACGAGATCGCGCCCCAGAATATCAACGTCATCAACGCCCGCGGCATTGCCTACAGCTACAAGGGTGACGACGAACGTGCGCTCGCCGACTACGACCTGTGCCTGCAACTGCGTCCGACCTACGGCAGCGCTTACAACAACCGCGGCCTGATCTTCATGCGCAGGGGAGAGCTGCAGCGCGCCCTCGACGAGTTCAACCTGGCGGTCAAGCATATCTTCAACGATCAGAGCCGCTATCTGCATCATTACAACCGGGGCCGCCTGCAAGGGTTGATGAAGCAGTACGACGCCTCGCTCGCCGACTTCGCCGAAGCGCAGAAGGTCAATCCCGACGGCCCGCAGGTTCCGGCCTACCGGTGCATTACCTACATCGGCATGGGCCGGTTCGATGACGCGCTCGCCGACTGCAACACCGCGCTGGCGAATTCACCGAACAACGTCTATGCGCTGACCAGCCGCGGCAACGCCTATCTCGGCAAGGGCAATCTCGACGCTGCGCTCAACGATTACAACCAGGTGCTCAAGATCAATCCGAACTATGTCCGCGCCTATGTCGGCCGCGGCCAGCTGTTCGAGAAACGCCGAAACCTCGGCGCCGCACGCGCCGACTATCGCTACGCCGCCACTGCCGTAGCCGCGAAGCGCGAGGACATCGACACCACGTTTGCGCGCGCGGTCGCCAAGGAGCGGCTGGAAGCCTTGTTGGGCGCGGTCGCACCGTCGCCCGCGGGCAAGGCGGCACCGTTACCGGCCGGGCCGCGCAAGGTCGCGCTGATCGTCGGCAACGGCGCCTACAAGAACGTGCCGCCGCTGGATAACCCGTCGCGCGACGCCAAGCTGATCGCCTCGACCTTTCGCGAACTCGGCTTTGCCACGGTGACGCTGGCGTCCGATCTCGGCCGGGACAAATTCTTCGCCTCGCTGCACGAATTCGGCCAGGAGGCCGAAAAGGCGGATTGGGCCGTGGTCTATTATGCCGGCCACGGCATGGAAATCGGCGGCGTGAATTACCTGATCCCGGTCGATGCGAGGCTCAAGGCCGATAGTGACGCGGAGACGCAGGCGGTTGCGCTCGAACAGGTGATTGCGGCGGTTGCGGGTGCGAAAAAGTTGCGGCTGGTGATGCTCGACGCCTGCCGCGACAATCCCTTTGAAAAGACCATGCAGCGCACGATCGCGCTAAAGCTGGTCAATCGCGGCTTTTCCAACATCGAACCGGAAGCCGGCTTCATGGTGGTCTACGCCGCCAAGCACGGCGAGACCGCGCTCGACGGCGATTCCGCCAACAGCCCGTTCGCCACGGTGCTCGCCCGCGTCATCAAGGAACCGAGGATCGAAGTACGAAAACTGTTCGACATCGTCCGCGATGACGTCTGGAAGGCCACCAACCGCACGCAACAGCCGTTCACCTACGGCTCACTGCCGGGGCGCGAGGATTTCTACTTCGTGGCGGAGAAGAAATAGGCATAGCGCCGTCATTGCGAGGAGCGCTAGCGACGAAGCAATCCATGCCTCCACAAGCGGGCTATGGATTGCTTCGCTTCGCTCGCAATGACGGAGGAGGCTCCGTCACACCACCACGCTCAGCCTTTTCGCCGCGCGCGTAATCCCCGTGTAGAGCCACCGTGCCCGGCTGTCCTGGAACGCAAAGCTCTCGTCGAACAGCACGACATCGTCCCATTGCGAGCCCTGCGACTTGTGCACCGTCAGCACATAGCCGTAGTCGAACTCGTCATAGGGCTTGCGCTGCTCCCACGGGATCGCCTCGATGCCGCCTTCGAAGCAATCCTGGCGCACCGAGACCTTGGTGACCTTGTGGCCGAACTCTTCGTCGGGCGAAAGCCGCATGCTCAATATCTGTGATTTCGCGCGCGGCTGGGTGCGCGATTTCACCCGCCACAGCCCGCCATTGAACAGACCCTTCTTGCGGTTGTTGCGCAGGCAGACCAGCTTGTCGCCCGCGACCGGCAGTGGATCCTCGATATGCTGCTTCTGGCGCACCCGCATGTTGTAGGCGCGGCGGGTGTTGTTGCGGCCGACCAGAACCTGATCGGCGCTCATCACGCGGTCCGGATCGAGCTCGCTGCGCGGCACCACCTCGCTCTCGCCATGGCGGCCGATTTCGAGCTCGCGGCCCTCGCGGATGTCCATCGACATCCGCACGATCGGGTCGTCCTGCGCCTGGCGATGCACTTCCGTCAGCATCGCGTCGGGCTCGCAATTGGTGAAGAAACCGCCGCCCTGGATCGGCGGCAACTGCGCGGGATCGCCGAGCACGAGCAGCGGGCAGTCGAACGACATCAGGTCGCGGCCGAGTTCGGCGTCGACCATCGAACATTCGTCGATCACGATCAGTTTTGCCTTCGAAGCTGGCGCGTCGTCCCACAATTCGAAGCTCGGCTGCTCGACGCCGGATTCCTTGGCGCGGTAGATCAGCGAGTGGATCGTGGAGGCGTTGTCGCAACCCTTGTTGCGCATCACCAGCGCCGCCTTGCCGGTGAAGGCCGCATACTTCACTCCGCCGTCGACGCCTTCGGCGATGTGGCGCGCCAGCGTGGTCTTGCCGGTGCCGGCATAGCCGAACAGGCGGAAGACAGGCGGCGTGCCGTTGCGGCCGGGCTTTGCCTTCAACCAGTCGGCAACGGCCTTCAGCGCGGAATCCTGATGCGGCGTGAACGTGCTCATGGGGTCCGGATGGAGCGAAGAGCGGGCGGAAGGCCGCGACTCAACATACGCGTAAGCTAACCATTCGCGCGTTCCATGCAAGACAACTTCCGTGGCGCGGAATTGCCATTTCTCTACCAAGGCTGGACTTGCGATTTGCGGAGAATACACTGTCTGAAAACAACAAAGCAGTCCTTGGGAGCGGCGTCATGAAATTCGGAATCTTCTACGAGCTGCAACTGCCGCGCCCCTGGCAGGAGGACGACGAGCTCCGGCTCTACCAGAATGCGCTGACACAGCTCGAGACCGCGGACCGGCTCGGTTATGACTACGCCTGGGTTGTGGAACATCATTTCCTCGAAGAATACTCGCATTCGCCCGCGCCGGAATCCTTCCTCGCCGCGGCCAGCCAGCGAACCAAGAACATCCGGCTCGGCCACGGCATTTTCCAGCTCACGACAAATCATCCCGCGCGCGTCGCCGAGCGCGTCGCAGTGCTCGATCTCCTCAGCAACGGCCGTTGCGAATTCGGGATGGGCGAGAGCGCCTCCATCACCGAACTGACGCCGTTCGGCCGCGACATGGAAACCAAGCGCGAGGTGTTCGAGGAGGCTGTTGCAGCGATCTTCCCGATGTTCACGAAAGTGGGCACCGAGCATCACGGCAAATATTTCGACATCCCCTTGCGCAACGTGGTGCCGAAACCGGTGCAAAAGCCGCATCCGCCGTTGTGGATGGCGTGCTCGCAACTTCCGACCATCGAACGCGCGGGCGAGAACGGCTTTGGCGCGCTCGGCTTCCAGTTCGTCAGCGCGGACGCGGCGCATGCCTGGGTACATGCCTATTACAACGCAATCACCAAGCGGCTGAAGAAGCTAGCCGACTACGAGATCAATCCGAACATGGCGCTGGTGTCGTTCTTCATGTGCGCCGAGACCGATGAGGAGGCACGCCGCCGCGCCGACGGCGCCACCTTCTTCCAGTTCGCGCTGCGCTATTACGGACAGTCGCAGAACCGCCAGCGCCCCGATCCCGGCACGGTCAACATGTGGGACGAGTACAACAAGTGGAAGCGGGACAACCCGGAAGCGCAGGAGGCGGCGCTACGTGGCGGCCTGATCGGATCGCCGCAGACGATCCGCAAAAAGCTGCGGCGCTTCCGCACCTCCCATATCGATCAGGTGATCCTGCTCAACCAGGCCGGCAAAAACACTCACGAGCATATCTGCGAGTCGCTTGAACTGTTCGCCAAGGAAGTGATGCCGGAATTCGAACACGATCCCGAACATGAGGCGTGGAAGAAGGGCGTGCTGAGCGGCGCGATCCAGCTCGAGGAGATCGACACCGAGGCATTCAGGGATCGCTACGGCAAGCTGGCGGTCAACGTTGCGCCGGCGGCGAAGGTGGCTGCGGGCTAGAGGTCCTGATGGAACGAGGCGACGCGATCACGCCGCCTCGCTCTGTCAGTGCTAGTTGGAATTTGCTGCCGCGGTGAAACTCCGATCCACGGCCTTGTTGATGTCGAGCTTCTTCGAGAGAATCCCGTAGCGCGTGGCGCGGTCGGATGCTTCCTGAACTTCCTTGATGTTTTCGTCGATCGCGATCGGGCTGGTGCGTTGCGCCTTGTAGGCGCTGAGCAGCACGTCTTCGGGCAGTTTCGTGAGCTCGGCAGTGTTCTTCGCATATTCGGGCAGATGATCGAGCGACCACAGCCGCGCCTTGTTGAGCCGTTGCACGAGATCCTGTACGGCCGCGCGCTTGGTAGCGATGGCGCTGTCTGATGCCACGATGAAGGTGACGGTGGGCGTGAGGCCTTCGCCGTTGGCAACGATCCGCGCATTGTCCTTCAGTGTCGCGTAAGACACGTAGGGCTCCCACACCGCCCATGCGTCGATCGAGCCCGCGACCAGCGCGATCTTCGCGTCCACCGGTCCGAGCGGCGCAAAGGTCGCGTCGTCGATCTTGTATCCGGCCTTCTCCAGCGTCGCATCGATCAGGAACTGGCCCCAGCCCCCACGCGTTCCGGCCAGCCGCTTGCCCTTGAGGTCGGCGATGGCTTTGATCGGCGAGTCCTGACGGACGAGGATCGCTTGCGTCCTGGCATCAGAGCGGGTACCGCCGATGGCCTTGATCGGCGCGCCGGCGGCATACACGGTCAGGAACGACAGGTCGCCAGTATAGCCGACATCGAGCGCGCCTGCGTTGAGCGCTTCGAGAATCGGCGCGGCGGCAGGAAATTCCGACCATTCGATCTTGTAGGGCAAATCCTTCGCGTAGCCTGAAATCTCCAGCAGCGATCGGTTGCCGCCCTTCTGGTCGCCGACGCGAAGCACGACCGTATCGGCCGCCAGCGCCGATGCTCCGATCGCTGCGCTGATCATCGCGACGAACAATGCTGTACCGAAGCTGCGAAGGCGTGCGCGAGCGCTCGATTCAAGTTTGGTTGCATTCATATTGTTGCTCTTTCCATGTCATCTGTCGTGTTGCTTGACGCAATCAGCGATGCACGAAGTGTACGAGCAACAGTGCTGCTTTCAATGAAATGGTTGACTGAAGATTCCGCTAGGCGTGCAATGAACGTCTCGGCTTTGGAGTTGCGGCGAATGTGGTCTGCTGAATGCCGCGCGAGGAAGAGTTCGCGCCAACAGAGTCGCAATTCGATGTCAGCGCGCTACGAATGTACCGTTCTACGCCGAGCTCAAATCGCAGATGAAATATTTCCAGGCGTTTACCAATCAATACTCATCGTTGTCTCGATCACGGCGCTGTGCGAACTGGAAGGCGTGTGACTAGAAGATGTGCATCGCCTGGCAACAAGGAAGATTGCATCACGCCACATCGTGATCCGGCAATAATCCTGTCGTCGCACGCCAACCGCGTAGTGCTGTCATTGCTATTTTTGCAGGGCACTCGACACTCGTTCGAAGCGTCATCATCATTCCAGTATCGCATCGCAGGAAGGCGATCGTTCAGGAGATTGTGATGAAGCGTCGTGAGTTCCTTAAAGTGTCGCTTGGTGCAACGGCGGCTGCATCGCTGTCGTCCGCGGCGCGTGCGCAAGCGCCTCTCAAGGAAATCCGGATCGGCTACCAGAAGACCGGCGTGCTGGTGATCGCGCGGCAGCAGGCCGTGCTCGAAAAGCGGTTTGCTGGCAAGCAGATCGGGATCAGGTGGATCGAGTTCACCTCGGGGCCGCCTCTGCTCGAAGCCATGAGCACCGGCAGCGTCGATCTCGGCGCGGTCGGCGATACGCCGCCGATCTTCGCGCAGGCTGCGAACGCCAATGTCGTTTATGTCGCGGGATCGCAGATTACTAACGGGCAGGGCATTCTGGTCCCCGCCAATTCCAGCATTCGCAGCATTGCCGATCTGAAGGGTAAGCGTATCGGATTTACCAAGGGCAGCAGTGCGCACAACGTGATGATCGCCACGCTGGAGAAAGCCGGGCTGACCTATGACGACATCACGCCGGTCTATCTGACGCCGCCCGACGCGGGGCCGGCATTCGCCAATGGCAGCATCGAGGCGTGGGCCGTGTGGGATCCGTATTTTGCGATCGGCGAGAAGCGCCAGAGCGGCCGGATCCTCGTCAACGCCCACGAAGTCGCCAAGACCAATTCGTTCTATCTGGCCAATCGCGATTTCGCGAACACCCACGTTTGGGAAACCCGCGAGGTGATCGACGGACTGGCGGAGGCCGCGCGTTGGGCCGAGGCTAATCGTGCCGACGTCGCCAGCGCGCTCGCGGCGATCACCGGCGTGCCGCTGGAGGTCCAGACAGTCGCCGCCAATCGCGCCTCTTTCCTGATCGGCCCCGTGACCGACGAAATCGTCACGACGCAGCAGGCGGTGGCCGATCGCTTTCATAAGCTCGGCCTGATCCCGAAGCCGATCGCCGTGCGCGACATCGTCTGGCGCCATACCCAGAGCTGAAATTTCAAACAAGGGGACTTAACTCATGAGGCGTTTCATTCAACGCTGGATCGCCAGCGCCGTGCTGTCGATCAGCATGGTTGCGGCTACCGTCGGCGCTTCCTACGGCCAGGAAAGGGTGGTCCGCATCGGCTTCCAGAAATACGGCAAGCTGGTGCTGCTCAAGAGCAAGGGCACGCTGGAGGAGAAGCTGAAGTCCGCCGGCTACAAGGTGGTGTGGACGGAGTTTCCATCCGGTCCGCCGCTGCTCGAGGCGCTCAATGTCGGCGCGATCGATTTCGGCAACACCGGCGAAGCACCGCCGATCTTCGCGCAGGCCGCGGGCGCGCCGATCCAGTACGTCGCCTATGAGCCGCCGGCGCCGAAAGGCGAGGCCATCCTGGTGCCGAAGAATAGCAAGCTCAATTCCGTTGCCGACCTGAAAGGCAAGAAGGTCGCGCTGAACAAGGGCTCCAATGTTCACTATCTGCTGGTGAAGGCGCTGGAGAAGGCCGGCGTCAAATATTCCGAGATCGAGCCGGTGTTTCTGGCGCCGGCCGACGCCCGCGCGGCGTTCGAGCGTGGCGCGGTCGATGCCTGGGTGATCTGGGACCCGTTCCAGGCTGCCGCCGAAGCGGCCACCGGCGCGCGTACGCTTGCCGACGGCACCGGCATCGTCTCGAACTATCAGTTCTATTTCTCCTCGAAGAAGTTTTTGGAGAGCGACCCCAGGATCGTCGATGTGGTGCTGGCGCAGCTCAGCGAAGTCGACGACTGGGCCAAGGGCGATAGCCACGCCGTCGCCGAGCAGCTTGCGCCGGCGATCGGGCTTTCGGTCCCTGTCGTCGAGGTCGCGCTGAAGCGGCAGTCCTACGGCATCAAGCCGATCACCGACAGCGTGGTCGCCGATCAGCAACAGGTCGCCGACACGTTCTTCGCGCTCGGGCTGATCCCGAAACAAATCAAGATTTCTGACGTGGCCCGGAGGTCCGGATCGTGAGCACGCAACAAAGCGCCAACATTCTCTGGTTTCTGCCGACCCATGGTGACGGCCGTTATCTCGGCACCACCACCGGCGGACGCGAGGTGAACTTCAATTATTTGCGCCAGATCGCGCAGGCTGCCGACCAGCTCGGCTATTTTGGCGTCCTGCTGCCGACGGGGAGAAGCTGCGAGGACTCCTGGGTGGTTGCTTCGGCGGTCGCGCCGTGGACAGAGCAGCTGCGTTATCTCGTGGCGGTGCGGCCGGGCCTGCAGTCGCCCAGCGTCGCGGCGCGCATGACCGCAACGCTCGACCGGGTCTCTAACGGACGGTTGCTGATCAACGTCGTCACCGGCGGCGATCCCATTGAGAACAAGGGCGACGGCATTTTCCTGTCCCACGACGAGCGCTACGCGGTCACGCGCAAGTTCCTCAACGTCTATAGCGACCTGCTGGCGGGCAAGACCGTCAATGTCGAAGGCAAGCACATCCGCATCGAGGACGGACGCCTGCTGTTCCAGCCGGTGCAGTCGCCGCGGCCGCCGCTCTATTTCGGCGGATCGTCGGATGCCGGCATCGACGTCGCAGTCGATACCGTCGACAAGTACTTGACCTGGGGCGAGCCGCCGGCGCAGGTCGCCGAAAAGGTCAATCGCGTGAAGGCCGCCGCTGCCGCGCGCGGGCGAAAGCTCTCGTTCGGCATTCGCCTGCATGTGATCGTGCGCGAGACCAATGCGGAAGCGTGGAAGGCGGCCGATGAACTGATCCAGCACGTCACCGACGAGACGATCACCTCGGCGCAAAAAATCTTCTCGCGGATGGATTCGGTCGGCCAGCAGCGCATGGCGCAGCTTCATGGCGGCCGCCGCGACAAGCTCGAGATCAGCCCGAACCTGTGGGCCGGCGTCGGTCTGGTGCGCGGCGGCGCGGGCACCGCGCTGGTCGGCGATCCCCAGACGGTCGCCGCGCGGATCAGGGAGTATCAGGATGTCGGCATCGATACCTTCATCATGTCGGGGTACCCGCATCTGGAGGAAGCCTATCGCTTTGCGGAGCTGGTGTTCCCGCTGCTCTCGCTGGCGCAGCCTAACAACGTCACGCCGCTCCGCCTCAACACCGGGCCGTTCGGCGAAACCATCGGCAATGAATACCGGCCGCAGAAACAGGCATCGCAATCATGAGTCTCATCGATAGTCTTCCGCGCGTTGGCGCGCCCAAATTGCCGCGCGTCGACGGCTTGATCCCGTGGATCGTGCCGCTGGCCATCATCCTGATCTGGCAGGCCGCCTGCGTCACCGGCTTTGTCTCGGCGCGGGTACTGCCGGCGCCGAGCGACGTCGCGCTGGCAGGGTGGAAGCTCCTGCTGTCCGGCGAGCTTGCGCGCAACATCTGGGTCAGCTTCTGGCGCGCCAGTGTCGGCTTCCTGATCGGCGGCAGCATCGGCTTCTCCTTCGGCCTCGCCAACGGCCTGTCGCAAACCTCCAGCAAGCTGACCGACACGACGCTGCAGATGGTGCGCAACATCCCGCATCTGGCGCTGATTCCGCTGGTGATCCTGTGGTTCGGCATCGACGAATCCGCCAAGCTGTTTCTGGTCGCACTCGGCGTTTTCTTCCCGATCTATCTCAACACGCTGCACGGCATCCGTACCGTCGATCCGCAACTGATCGAGATGGGACGGATCTACGGCATGAGCGACGGCGAGCTGTTCCGCCGGGTGATTTTCCCGGGCGCGCTGCCGTCGATCTTCGTCGGCCTGCGCTTCGCGCTTGGCATCATGTGGCTGACCCTGATCGTGGCGGAGACCATCGCGGCTTCCTCCGGCCTCGGTTACATGGCGATGCAGGCACGCGAGTTCATGCTGATCGACGTCGTGGTGCTCTCCATCCTGATCTACGCATTGCTCGGAAAACTCGCCGACAGCGCCTCGCGCGCGCTCGAACGGCTGACGCTGTCCTGGCACCCGGCCTTCCAGAAACATTGAGGATATGATGCTAGAAGCCCTTCACTTGCTCTCTCCCGGCGCCGAGCCGGTCGACCGTGCCGACTTCGTCGAGCAGGCCCGCCAGCTCCGGCGCGGTTCGGACGGCTCCTCACGTGGGCTGGCGCTGACCATCCGCGGTCTTCGCAAATCCTTCGGCGACAACGAGGTCCTGCGCGGCATCGATCTGCACATTCCGGCGGGCCAGTTCGTCGCCATCGTCGGCCGCAGCGGCTGCGGCAAGAGCACGCTGCTGCGGCTGATCGCCGGCCTCGAAACCATTACGGCTGGCAGCATCGGCTTCAGCGAGGAGACGCGCCCCGAGGACGTGCGTGTCATGTTCCAGGAGCCGCGCCTGCTGCCCTGGGCCCGCGTGCTGTCGAATGTCGAAGTCGGACTGGGACACGAGCGCCATCTGCCGGATGCGCAGGCGCGGGCGGAAAGCGCACTCGTCGAGGTCGGTCTTGACGAAAAGCGTGAGCAGTGGCCGGCGGTGCTGTCCGGCGGGCAGAAACAGCGTGTGGCACTGGCCCGCGCACTGGTCAGCCAGCCGCGCGTGCTGGCCTTCGACGAGCCGCTGGGTGCGCTGGACGCGTTGACGCGCATCTCGATGCAGCGGTTGCTGGAGCGGGTCTGGCACGATCAGGGTTTTACGGCGATCCTGGTGACGCATGACGTGTCGGAAGCGGTCGCGCTGGCTGACCGCGTGCTGGTCATCGAGGATGGCGGTATCGCGCACGATATCGAGGTCGATATCCCGCGTCCGAGGCGGCGCGGCTCGGCGCAGCTTGCCGAGTTGGAAGGCTCGATCCTGAAGAACCTGCTGCAGGGCACCGAAGACACGTCCGACCTGTGAGGCGACCATGAACTCTCTCGTCCGCAATGTTTCGATCGACCGCGAAGTCTCTTCGGGTGAGTTTCGCAATGCCATGCGTCGCTTGACCGGCGGCGTCAGCGTCATCACGGCCGGGCGGGGCAGGGACATTTCGGGGATGACGGTCACCTCGGTGTCGTCGCTATCGGTCGATCCGCCCGCCTTGGTCGTCAGCATCAACCGCGAAGCGTCGTCCTGGCCGCTGGTGAAGCGCTATGGCTTCTTCGGCGTCAATATCCTGACGTCGGAGCAAACAGATATCGCCGAACGATTTACCGGCAAGAGCGGACTGAAGGGCGCAGATCGCTTTGCCGGAGTCGAGTGGATCACGCGCGTCTCCGGCGTGCCTTTGCTGGCAGGCGCGCTCGCGGCGATCGACTGTGAAGTCGAGGATATCGTTGAGCGGCATTCCCACGCGATCGTCATCGGCCGCGTGCTGGATGTGACGGTCTCGCCGCGCACGGCCGCGTTGGCCTATTGGCAGGGCCAGTATGTCGCGATCGATCGGGACGAGGACGCGCTCCGCCTGGCGGAAGTCAGCGTGCCCAAGCCGCACGCCACGCGAAAGATCGGACGATAGGCGCTGAAGTTCCGCGTTTGGCCGCCCGGCGGGCTGGCCATTTGCAGCTTGGCGTTCTAGATATCCGCTATGAAGCGGATCGGAGTTTGGGCATTTTACGCCGTGGGTGCGATAGCGATCGCCTATCTCGCGCTATATGCCTACGCCGTCTTCACCGGGCGCGACCTGCAGCCCGGCGATCCCATTCATATTTTCCGCAAGCCGGATGCGCCGAGCTATTCGGCTGCTTCAACGTCATTGCGAGCGTAGCGAAGCAATCCATCGTTCGGCATAACGGATGGATTGCTTCGTCGCTTCGCTCCTCGCAATGACGGCGCGAGCGTTCTACCCCGCCGCCATAAACCGCTGACTGTCACCGGATCCCGCCGGCGTGATCGGGATGCCGCCGTCGGCATATTCGTTCAGCTTGTTGCGCAGCGTGCGGATCGAGATGCCGAGGATGTTGGCGGCATGGGTCCGGTTGCCGAGGCAGTGTTTCAGCGTCTCCAGGATCAGATCGCGCTCGACGTCGGCGACGGTGCGGCCGACAAGGGCTCGGGTGACCTGTTCGGCAGCAAGGGTAGCGTGCGCGACCGCGGGCGCGGTCTTGGCGAGGTCGAGGCGGTCGCCATCGGGCGTAACGATCGCATCGGGACCGATCTCGTCGCCCTGCGCCATCAGTACCGAGCGATGGATGGTGTTCTCCAGTTCGCGGACGTTGCCTTGCCAGCGGTTCGAGGTCAGCACCCGCCGCGCATCGGCGGAGATCGGGCGCAGCGGCACGCCGTTGGCGTCGGCATATTTCTTGGCAAAATGCTGCGCCAGTTCCAGGATGTCGGCCGGGCGGTCGCGCAAAGGAGGGATCTTAAGGTTGACGACGTTGAGGCGGAACAGCAGATCTTCGCGGAAGGTGCCCTCGCGCACCGCTTCGGAGAGGTTGCGGTTCGAGGTCGCGATGATGCGGATATCGACCGGCACCGGCTTGGTGCCGCCGACGCGGTCGATCACGCGCTCCTGGATCGCGCGCAGCAGTTTGGATTGCAGGCGGACGTCCATCTCGGAGATTTCGTCGAGCAGCAGCGTGCCGCCGCTAGCCTCTTCGAACTTGCCGATGCGGCGGGCAACCGCACCGGTGAAGGCGCCCTTTTCGTGGCCGAACAGTTCGGATTCCAGCAGGTGTTCGGGGATCGCGGCGCAATTGATCGAGATGAAGGGACGCTTGGCGCGGTTCGAGCGGGAGTGGACATAGCGCGCCAGCACTTCCTTGCCGGTGCCGGATTCGCCAGTGATCATCACGGAAGCATCCGAGCCCGCGATCTGCTGCGCCAGCTTGATCACCTTGCCCATGGCTTCGTCGCGATAGACCAGATCGCGTGAATCATTGGCGACCGCGGCGAGCACGGCGGCGATCAGTTCGGGATCGGGCGGCAGCGGGATATATTCTTTCGCGCCGGCGTGGATCGCGGCGACCGCGGCGCGGGCGTCGTTGGAAATGCCGCAGGCCACGATCGGCACGTGGATGTGCTCGGCTTCCAGCCGCATCACGAGGTCGCGGATGTCGAGGGCGACGTCGACCAGCAGCAGGTCGGCACCCTTGCCGCCGCGCAGCACCGCCATCGCCTGTTCGGTCGCTTCGGCATGGGTCACGGAAGCCCCGTTCTCCATCGCGATCTTGGTGGCGGTCGTGAGCTGGCCCTTCAATGTGCCAACGATGAGAAGCCGCATATCTGTCTCCTGTCCGTCTGTTCGCGCCTTCGGAGCGCGTATCGCCAAAATTGTTAGCTGCGTTCGGCCTTGATGATTTCCGTCATGGTCACGCCGAGCTTGTCTTCCACCAGCACGACTTCGCCACGCGCCACCAGGCGGTTGTTGACGTAGATGTCGATGGCTTCGCCGACGCGGCGGTCGAGTTCGAGCACGGTGCCGGGGCCGAGCTTCAACAGCTCGCCGACATCCATCTTGGAGCGGCCGAGCACGGCCGAGACCTGCACCGGCACGTCGAACACGGCCTCGAGGTCGGCTGCGATGCGCGACGCATTTTCGTCCTCGTTGTAGGCGAGGTCGTCGACCGGCGGCGCGTCCGCGGCGTTGAGGTCGGGTAGCGGTACCTGTGCGTCGGTGTCACTCATGATTCAGTCCTCATCGCCTTCACGTTCCGGCCTGATCGCGGGACGCCAGATAGCGCCCGACGAGTTCGCTGATCTTCGCTTCGATGGTCGCGCGCTCCAGCACCACGCCGCCGTCGGCCCATTCGATCCGGCAGTCGCCGGTGGCGATGCTGGGCTCGGCCAGGATCACCAGCCGGCCTTCGAAGCCGCTTTGGGATGCCTGCCGCTCGATCTTCTCGCGGGCGGCCTCGTAAAGCTGGTCGCTGATGCGAACGACGAGATGCGGGGTCGCAACCAGATGCGAGAAACAGTCGCTGACCAGCGCCATGATTTCGCCGAGCGGTTCGCGGGCGACCAGTTCGCTGCACAGCTTGCGCGCCACTGCGACCGCGACATCGACGGCCTCGGTTTCCATCCTGGCCTCGATGCCGGAGAAGCGCGTGGCAATGCCCCTGATGGCGATCCCGATCTCTTCCAGCGCCAGCGCCGAGCGCCGGTCGCTCTCCACTTTGGCCTCGTGCTGGGCCGCCTCGTAGCCGGCGCGGTAGGCACGCGCCTCGGCCTCGGCAACTTTCTGGGCGATTTCGGCAGCGGTAGCGGCACGTTCGCGCGTCCGGTCGGGCGCTGCGAAATCGGTGTCGAACAGAAATTTTGCGGGCGCGGCCATCAGTACACCAACTCGTCGTCGGCACGGTTCTTGGTCAGGGTGATCTCGCCCCTGGCGGCCATGTCCTTGGCGAGGTTGACGAGCAGCGCCTGCGCCTCGTCGACGTCGCGCAGCCGCACCGGTCCCATCGCGGCCATGTCGTCCATCAGCATCTTGCCGGCGCGCGAGGACATGTTGCCGAGGAAGAAGGCGCGCACCTCCTCGTTGGCGCTCTTCAGCGCGATGCCGAGCTTGTCCTTGTCGACGTTGCGCATCAGCGTCTGGGCCGAGGCGGAGTCGAGCTTGATCAGGTCGTCGAAGGTGAACATCAGCGCCTTGATGCGCTCGGCGGATTCGCGGTTTTCCTCTTCCAGCGAGGTGATGAAGCGGGTCTCGGTCTGGCGGTCGAAATTGTTGAAGATTTCAGCCATCACCTCATGCGCGTCGCGGCGGCGGGTCTGCGACAGGTTGGACATGAATTCGGTGCGCAGCGTCTGCTCGACGCGCTCGATGACTTCCTTTTGCACCGCCTCCATCTTCAGCATGCGGCCGACCACGTCGAGCGCGAGGTCCTCGGGCAGGATCGCCAGCACGCGCGCGGCGTGCTCCGGCTTCAGCTTCGACAGCACCACCGCAATGGTCTGCGGGTATTCGTTCTTGAGGTAGTTGGCGAGCACCTCTTCCTGCACGTTGGAGAGCTTCTCCCACATGTTGCGGCCGGCGGGGCCGCGAATTTCGTCCATGATGCCGCTGACCCGTTCGCTCGGCAGGTATTGCTGCAACAGCCGTTCGGTGGCGTCGAAAGTGCCCATCAGCGCGCCGGACGCCGACATCCGCGACACGAATTCGAGCAGCAGGTCTTCCACCACGTCGGCCTCGACGGTGCCGAGCGTCGACATGTGGATCGAAAGCTCGCGCACCTCGTCGTCGTCGAGCAGCGACCACACCTTGCCGCCATACTGCTCGCCCAGCGCCAGCATCAGGATAGCGGCGCGCTTTGGGCCGCTCAGCGGCTGGCCCTTGGGCCGGTTGCTCTGACGGCTCGCCAGCGCCGAGATGACGGTGGTGATGTCGTTTGCGTTTGAGGTTTGCGGTACTGCGGCCATGTCAGCTCTCGGCGGGTTCGCTCAGCCATTGGCGAACGATGGAAGCGGTTTCGTTCGGATTGCGTTCGGCCAGTTCGCCGACCCGGTGCACGGCCTGGGCGTGGACCTGGCCCTGGACCTGGGCGACGTCGATCAGCTGGGCGGTGCCGCTGGTGCCGGCAATCAGGGCCTGATTGGGCCCGAGCTCTCCGTTCGGCCCGTTGCCTTCGATCAGGGCGGGCGTCGGTTCGGCGAGGGCCGGGATGACTTCGGCAGCGAGGATGCGCTTGACCAGCGGGCGGATCACCAGAAACAGCACCACGAGGCCGAGCAGCATCATGACGCCGAGCTCGATGACGTACATGACGTCATCCTTGGTGAACTGCAGCATGCCGAGCAGGCCGGTGGGCTCGACAACCGGCGGAACGGTGGGAGCTTCGGCAAAGCGGAGGTTAACGACCTCGACCTGGTCGCCGCGCTTCTGGTCGAAGCCGATCGCCGAACGCACCAGGGTGGCGATACGGTCGAGCTGCTCCTTGCTGCGGTCCTGATAGACCATCTCGCCTTTTTCGTTCTTGGTGTAGGCGCCATCGACCAGCACCGCTACCGAGATCCGGTTGACCCGTCCGGCTTCGGTGACCTCGGTCTTGGTGGTGCGGGAAATCTCGTAATTGTTGGTCTCTTCGCTCTTCTTGCTCTGGTCGCGGGCGGTAGCCGCGCCGCTGTTGGCCTGGTTGCCGGGCAATTCGTTGTTGACGGTCACCTGGCCGCCATCGCCGGCGCTGGCGGAAGATTCCTCGCGGGTCTGGGTGGAGCGCAGCACGCGGCCCTCGGGATCGAACTTGTCCGAGGTCTGGGTGACCTTGTTGTAGTCGAAATCGGCGGTGAGCTGGACGCGGGCGCGGCCCTGGCCGACCACCGAGGAGACGATCGCCTCGACTTCGTTGCGCATGCGCTTCTCGAAGGCGGTGCGGCGCTCGTCACCGACGGCGATGTCGGGATCCTTGGTGGCGCCATCGGCCAGCAGCCGGCCGCCTTCGTCGACGATCGAGACCCGCTGCGGCTTCAATCCGTTGACGGCGGAGGCGACGACATGGCGGATGGCGCGGATCTGCTGGGGTTCGAGGCTGCCGCGCACGCGCACCACGATCGAGGCCGACGGCTCCGGCGCCTCGCGCGCGAACAACGGCCGTTCCGGCAGCACCAGATGGACGCGGGCGGCCTGGATGCGGTCGATGGCGCGGATGGTGCGGGCGAGTTCACCCTCCAGCGCGCGCAGATGATTGATGTTCTGGACGAAGCTCGTGGTGCCGAGCGCGTCGGACTTGTCGAATATCTCGTAGCCGACGCCGCCGCCCTTGGGCAGGTTGGCTTCGGCGAGCTTCATCCGCAGGCGCGTGACCTTGTCCTTCGGCACCATGATGACCGCGCCTTCATTGCGCAGCTCGAAGGGAATCGCCTGACGTTCCAGATCCTTGATGATGCTGGAGGAATCTTCAAAGGAGAGGTCGGTGAACAGGGTGGTCATCTGCGGCGTCGTGACGCGCATGATGACGAACGCGAAGAAGCCGATCAGCGCGGTCGTGACCGCAACCATGGCCATCAGCCGTGCCGCGCCCAGGCCCTTCAAGAAAGCAACGAGACTTTGCACCAACTGCCCCCAGGGATTCGGCCCCAGGGACCGACTGGGCAATTATTGCCTAGGGGATGGTTTCCATATGGTTAACGTCAGTTAAGCCGCCGCTAATAGTTCCGGCATGAAAAAAACCGGCTTCGCAAAACAAAAACCGGCTTCGCAAAACGAAGCCGGTTTTCATCAAATCTTTTGGTTCAGGAGAGCTTACTGGCGATATTGCTGGATTCGGGTTGTCCGCAAGCCAGCCAGACCATGCTGGTCGATGGAAAACTGCCAGGAAAGGAATTCGTCGACCGTCAGGGTATAGCGGCTACAGGCCTCTTCGAGGGAAAGCAGGCCACCGCGGACCGCGGCAACGACTTCAGCCTTGCGGCGGATCACCCACCGTTTGGTTCCGGGCGCTGGCAGGTCAGCAATTGTTAACGGACTGCCGTCAGGCCCGATGACGTATTTTACCCTCGGGCGATGGGGTTCTGTCATGGCGTACTCACAAACTCTCAACCACTGAACTCACGGTAGTAAATCTACGCCCTTCGGCTTAAAATTTGCCTAAGCATACGGCTCCAATACGAATCTCCTTGAAAATGAACGAAAATGGCTGCGACCCGGGCCTCCGGGAGCGCAATTGCGTTCACTCGGAGGCTGCCGGGCCGGGAAGGCCGGGTGCGGGGGGCTAGCTGGTGGAGGTGCTCGGGCGGACCACCCGCTTGACCTTGTCGGTGGTGTAGCTTTGGCCGCCAATCGACAGCAGGGGCGGAGACGCGCTGAGATCGACTGAATCGACGATGCCCTGGACTTCGGTGGAAATCGCCACGTTGTTGCCCGAACCGTCCGTGCCGGTTGCCGTCATGGTGTAGGTGCCGGCCGGCCACTGCACGCCGTCATTGCCCTTGCCATCCCAGACGAAACTGTTGCCGCCCTTCTTCAGCGCAAAGTTGCCAGTATAGGCCGTCTGGCCCGTCGAGTTCGTGATCGTGATCTTGGCGGTCGTGTCTTTGTCGCTCTGGAAATTCCAGGTCGCCGATTTGTCGAACGCCGCCTTGCTGCCATCGACGGAAACGGTATTGCCGACATAAATCAGCGCGTTCGTCGCCTGCATGCTCTTTTCGATCTCAACCAGCGACTTCAACTGTTCGTTCGACTTGAGCTGCTGCTCGATGCCGGCAAACTGCACGAGTTGCTGGGTGAACTGGTTGGTGTCGAGCGGATCCATCGGGTTCTGATGCTGAAGCTGCGTGGTCAGCAGCGTCAGGAAGGTCTGGAAATTATCCGCGATCCCGGTCGTCGCCGTCGACGCGGTGTTGTTGCTCGTTGCCGTGCCGGTCCCGGGCGCCGAGACAACCGTCGTCGGCATGGTTGCATCAATTGCCATGGCGATCTCCTTTAAACCCTGATGTCGACGCCGCCGCTCGCACCGAGCATGCGGCCATATCCGCGGCCAGCGACGACGGCCGGCACGCTGTCTTCCTCGCTGACGACGAGGCGATGCGCGTTGGGATTGGACTGGTTGCCGTCGTTCTGGCCCTGCGAGGACTGATCGCGCAGGCTGAACTGCAGGCCGCCATTGCCGGTCGAGAGGCCGGCGTTATCCAGCGCACGCTGCAACTGGTTGGCGTCCTGGCGCAGCATCGACAGCGTTTCCGGCCGCTCGACGGTCAGATGCGAGGTCACCTGGCCATGGCGGTCGACATCGATGCGAACGTCGATGCGGCCGAGTTCGGCGGGATCGAGCCGGATTTCGAAGCGGGTCTTGCCGCTGTTGGCGGAAGCGGCGATTTCCATCGCAAGCCCGCTCATCGGCACCGCGGCGCTTGTCGCTGCCGTGGCGGTGAGTTGGCTGGCGGCAGCCGCCGTGGTCGTGGTGATGGCTGCCTGCTGCGTCTGGATCGCACCGGGAGCCTGCAGGCCGTTGCCGGACGCGTGAAGTGGCGTCTGGCCGACGATATCAGGGGCAGCGAAATGCGTGTTGGCGTTGACGTTCGCGGCCGTTGTCGCAACGGAATTGCCTGACGCATCGGCCTTCACGGCGTCGGCGATGCCATTCTCGGACTTCGGCTTGCCTGCGGCTTCGGTGGCCGGCGTGACGGTGGGCACGACAGTATCAGCGGCAGGTGCTGCGGGTGCGGCGGTGTCGGTGGTTTTGGTCTGATCGACGACCGTCGTCGCGCCTTTCCTGGCGAGATCGGGGTTCTTGAGCTGCGCGGAAGGTTTGGTGCCAGCGGCGGGAGTCGCGGCGACCGCCGAGGCAGCCTGAGCGATGCCGGCTGTGATGGTCGGATCGGTGGTAGCAGTCTGGGCGCTGATGGCTTGGCCAACGCCGCCCTGCGCGGCGGTCTTGGCGCCGTCAGCTTGCGTGGTGTTTGCGGTGGTCGGCGCGGTGGTGGTGGCTTCGGTGCCCTCAGCGGTGGTAGCCGCTGGCGCGGTCTCGGCGGCGAGCGAAGCGGAGGCGGCGATCGCAGCCGCTGCGATCGCAAGCGGCGCGGTCGCCTTGTCGGTTGTGGCTGTCGTCGAAGCCGTCGCCGCCGGCGTTGCAGCGGTGGAGATGGTAACGGCCACCGCGTCGGCTGTCACCGCGGCCGTCGCATCCTGCGTCGTCCCGGTCTGATCGGTGGCCGCGGAAGCGTCGCCGGAAGAGGCCTGCGTCGTCTCGTCCGATTTCGCCTTGTCGGACTTCGGCGCGTCGGATTTCGATTTGGCGCGGCCGTTCCTTACGGTGTTGGTCTCGGCCTCGCCTTTGGTATCGGCGTCGAGCTTGTCGTCGTAGCGGGCCTTGTCGTTTTGTGCCTTGGCCGCTGCGTCGCGAGCATTCGAATCATTGCGCGCGGCCTTGTCGGGAGCGGCAGCATTGTCGCGCGAGCGGTTGTCGGAGGCGGCTGGCGTGTCGTCGGAGCGGCGCGGGGCAGGCGCTGTATCAGGTGCGCGATGGTCGTCGCGGCTCGCGGCCGTATTGCTGTCGACCAGCGCCGCAAAGCTGTCGTTTCCGGCGGAAGGCTCGGCATCCGGCCGGGCGGACCGCGCCGCCGCGGTCTGGAAAGATGCGTTTGCCGATACTTCTGACGTGACACTAACCACGGGCAACCCTCGCGCTGAGCTCTCGGCTATCCTTCAGCAAGGACCGGGCCACCGGCCGTGGCAAAAAATATCCTGTTGTTTCAAATGCTTGCGAGGGCGTCGGGCGGAACCTGGCGCGGAAAGGCGCCCCCCTTTTCTGCCCGGCGGCAAGATTTGCCGTCTTGTATCAGCTCCAAAATGGGGATCGGCTGATTGCTTCACGGGAATACGGCCTATATTAAAGAGCGGCGCCCGATCCGGCCCGGTATGGCCGAATGATGCCCTAAGGCCTTATAATGAAAAGGCTTTTTAACCCTGACCCGCGAACCGTCCGGCGCGCTCGCGATTGAAGTCGATGACCCCTGGCATGCGAAACAGTCTGGATCTCGAAGGCCGCCCGCAGGACACGCGGGTCGTGGTCGCCATGTCCGGCGGCGTCGACTCGTCGGTGACCGCTGCCTTGCTGAAGTCCGAGGGTTACGACGTGGTTGGGATCACGCTGCAGCTTTACGACCATGGCGCGGCCACCCATCGTAAGGGCGCCTGCTGTGCCGGGCGCGACATCCACGACGCCCGCAACGTTGCGGAGCGGATCGGCATCCCGCATTACGTGCTCGACTATGAGAGCCGCTTCCGCGAATCCGTGATCGACAATTTTGCCGACAGCTACGCGCTCGGCGAGACGCCGGTGCCCTGCATCGAGTGCAACCGCTCGGTCAAGTTTCGCGATCTCTTGGCGACCGCACGCGAGCTCGGCGCGCAGGCGCTCGCGACCGGGCATTACGTCGCCTCGCGTGGCCGTGGCGACGGATCGCGCGCGCTGGTGTGCGCGGCGGACGCCGATCGCGACCAGAGCTATTTTCTGTTCGCGACCACGCAAGAGCAACTGGACTATTTGCGCTTTCCGCTCGGCGACATGACCAAGCCGCAGGCGCGCGAACTGGCGCGGCGCTTCGGCCTCGAAGTCGCCGACAAGCAGGACAGCCAGGACATCTGCTTCGTGCCGACCGGGCGGTATACCGACATCATCGGCCGCCTCAAGCCTGGCGCGATCGAGCCCGGCGATATCGTCGATCTCGAGGGCCGCGTCATCGGCCAGCATCAGGGCATCGTTCATTTCACCGTCGGTCAGCGCAAGGGACTGGGCATCGCCTCCGGCGCGCCGCTCTATGTCGTCAAGCTCGATGCGGCCAGCCGCCGCGTCGTGGTGGGACCGCGCGAGGCGCTGCGGATGGATCGCATCTTGTTGCGTGACGTCAACTGGATCGGCGATGGCGCGCTCGACCGCGTCATCGGCGGCGGCATTGAGATGTTCGTGCGGGTGCGATCGACGCGCGCGCCGCAGCCGGCCTGCTTGCGCGCGGTCGATGGCGGTTATGAGGTCGAACTCGTTGCCGGGGAAGAGGGCGTATCGCCCGGCCAGGCTTGCGTGTTCTACGATGCGCCTGCGGGACAGGCGCGCGTGCTCGGCGGCGGATTCATCAAGAGCGCGACCGCACGCCATGTGGCGGCGAGGGCAGGGGCGCAGGAAAACGCGCCGCTCGCCGAGGTGATGCGCACTTAAAGAAAAAATCGGGGCAGAGGAAATGGCTGGGGACATCGACCGCGAAGGGGTCGAAAAGGCTTATGGGCGCTGGGCGCCGGTCTACGATCTGGTTTTCGGCAAGGTGTTCGACGAGGGCCGCCGGTCGACCATTGCGGAGGCCGACAAGATCGGCGGCCGCGTTCTCGATGTCGGCGTCGGCACCGGGCTGTCGCTGTCGGAATATTCGCGCAACACCAAATTATGTGGCGTCGACATTTCCGAGCCGATGCTGCGGCGCGCGCTCAAGCGCGTGCGCGAGTTCGGCTTGACCAATGTCGAGACGCTCGCGGTGATGGACGCCAAGAACCTGGCGTTTCCGGATGCGTTTTTCGACGCCGTGGTGGCGCAATATGTCATCACGGCGGTGCCGGATCCGGAACGCACGCTGGATGATTTCATCCGCGTGCTGAAACCGGGCGGCGAGCTGATCCTGGTCAATCACATCGGCGCGGAAAGCGGGCCGCGCCGCATGTTCGAACTGGCATTCGCGCCATTGGCGCGGCGCCTTGGCTGGCGGCCGGAATTTCCGTGGGAACGCCTGACCAACTGGGCCGCCAAGCATGGCGGCGTCACCTTGACCGAACGGCGGCCGATGCCGCCGATGGGACATTTTTCGCTGATCCGTTTTCGGAAATCGTGAAGGGCGCAACGATCTGATCGCGGAACCTCCGCGAATGCAGGCCGTTTTCCCTTCATGGCATTGAAACGCGCACTTCTTCTTGCGTCCGTGTTGATGGTGGCCGCTGATGTGGCAGCCGCGCAGGCGCCGCCCGGCCCGACGACACCGCCGGCCCAGACCGCGCCCCCGTCGCCGCAGCGCGCCGCCAATTGCGCGCCGATGCAGCCATTGCCGAACTCCGGCGAGAAGGTTCCGGAGGGAACGACCACCGGCCAGCGGGCCGAGCCGCTCGGCGACAGATTGGCCCGTTCGGATGGCGTTCTGTGCCCGCCTGCCGGCGTCGATCCCGAAATGCACGCGCCGGCCCCTGACGCCGGCAAGACGCCGGTGATTCCGCCGCCCGGCAGCCCCGGCGGCGACCAGACAATCCGGCCGAAATAGCGTTATTTTGCAGGCGCCTGCCAGACGGGTTCACTTTGCTTGACAGCGGCTTGACCCACTCCTTATATGCCGCGCGTTCGCAAATGCGGTACAGTGTGCCGTGACGGTGAACTGTGGCGAGGTAGCTCAGCTGGTTAGAGCACGGGAATCATAATCCTGGGGTCGGGGGTTCGAGTCCCTCTCTCGCTACCACTCGTACGATTGTACGCCAGACGACGATCTTCTGCGATTCCCCCTTGGCTGTTTTGGCGCCCGCCCGGCTTCATCCCGGCGCGTTTACCGAGTTCGGGCGAACTGCCCCCTATTTCACGCGCATCAGTCCGGGGAGCGGCCTGACCGTCTCTTGGCACGAGCATCAGAAATCGTGTCACGGGAAGGTCGGCCTCGCGCCGCGCGGCGCGAACTGCGTCGTTGAGGCTGCGGCGCCGCCAGATCGGCTGGCAGCTTCACAGACTTGCGCAAGATGTCGACGAACGCCTCGGCGGCGGGGGAGAGGGATCGGCCGTTTCGTGTGATCACCGCGACAGAGCGCAGAATCTGGGGGCTTTCGAGCGGCCGGAGGGCGATTGTCGGATCGATCAGGATTCCGACGCATTGAGGCAAGATGGCTATGCCCAGGCCAGCCCGAACAAGGGCCAGCGCCGTCCCCGCATAGGCGACCTCGTAGGCCGGTACCAAAGTCAGGCCTGCCTGGGAAAAGCCATCCTCGGTCAGGTCGCGAAAAAGGCTGTCGCGGTTGAGCGAGATCACCGGCAGACCGGCAAGATCACTCCAGTTGAGCTGCGGTAGTTTTCCGATCGGGTGGCCACGCGGATAGACGGCCACCAATGGCTCCTGAAACAGGGGATTCCATTGCAGCTCCGGCTCCCGTTCGCGGAAGCTGCCGACGCCAAGATCGGCTCCGCCGCTGCGGATCTGCATCAAGACCTGTTCGGGCAACGAATCCTTCAGGTGCACCGAGATCGTCGGGTAGCGCGCCCTGAACTCGGCAATCACTTCGACGAGGAAAGTGGTGGCGAGGATATAGGGCGCGGCAACGACGACCTTGCCGCGCTGTTTCGCTCCCAGCTCCGCGACGTTGGCAAGGGTCGCGTCGAGATCGTCCAACAATCGTTCGGCGCTGCCCAAGAGCTCCAGCCCGGCGGCAGTCAACTCGACCTTGCGGGTGGAACGTTCGATCAACTGGACTTGCAAGTGATCCTCCAGCTGACGAATGAGCAGACTTAGAGCGGACTGCGTCAGGTACAGGCGCTCCGCCGCTTTCGTGAAGCTCTTGAGCTGAGCAACGAAGACGAAGGCGCGCAACTGACGGACGGTCACATTCATTGATAGAACTCATAGATCTGGCAGATGGACCTAGTTGCATCATAAGTCCAATGTTCTCCGCAGACAACGTTGGCACGCTCGGCCTCGCGTTCTTTCTGTTCAGCGATGCAACAGGCATCGACAGCCGCACAAAACTGGGAGCTTGGAGCCCGCTGTCCTCAGCTGCTGATGCTCGCGGTATTTTGGTCACGGCGACTTCCGACACATCAGCATTGTCAGATCCTCCCCATTCATGAGTTTCTCCAATCAATTGATTGGAAATATTCGTTTGAATCATGCGTCGCGTGCGCCTCTAGTGAGCGCAACGATGCAACAATCAGAACGAGGAAACGACATGGACCGACGTCAGTGCCTTGGGGCGATGTTGCTTGCAGCGGCGACGATCATATCGCCGGCATGCTGGGCGCAGGATGCCTATCCCTCCCGTGTGGTGAAGGTGGTGGTCGGGTTTCCGGCGGGAAGTGCCGCCGATGTTGCGGCCCGTGCGGTAGCGGAAGCGCTGGCGCAACGGCTGGGCCAGCCCTTCATTGTCGACAACCGGCCGGGCGCCGCGAGCAGCATCGCCGCCAAGGCGGTAGCGACATCTGCCTCGGACGGATACACGATCTTCGTTGGAACCGTCGCGAACGCGATCAACAAGGCGTTTCAGGATCCTGCCTCTCCCGATCCGGCGAAGGATTTCTCCGCGGTCACGATGATCGGCAGCGTGCCGAACATACTGGTGGTGAATCCCTCGCTCGGCATTGCATCGGTCGACCAGCTGATCAATGCGGCGAAAGCGAAGCCAGGCCAGATCGCTTATGCCTCCTCCGGCTACGGCACGTCGCCGCATTTGTCCGGCGAGCTCTTCTCCGCGATGGCCGGCATCAAGATGCTGCACGTGCCGTACCGCGGCAGCACGCCGGCCGTGACCGACCTGCTCGGCGGTCAGGTAGGGGTCATGTTCTCGCCGGCCTCCACCGTATTGCCGCATATCGCAGCCGGCACGTTGAAGGCGCTGGGGACGACTGGCGTGAAGCGAACCGAGCTGGCACCTGAGGTGCCGACAATCCAGGAGCTCGGCTTCAAGGACTTCGAAAGCTCAGTGTGGTTCGGCTTGCTCCTGCCCGCTGGCGCACCATCGAGCGTAGTCGCGAAGCTTCAGGCCGCCACGCATGCTGTGCTTGACCAGCCGGACATTCAAAAGCTGTTTCGCGCTCAGGGCATCGAGGTCGTCAAGTCGACCCCGGACGAGTTTGCTCACTTCATCCGCAGCGAAACGGACAAATGGGCCAAGGTTATCCAGTCCGCCGGCATCAAGCGCGAATAGCTGTTCAACATAAGGGAGATTGCACATGGCCAAGCTTCGAGCCACGGAGTGCCGCGCGTTCATCCAGGCCGTCACCGAAAAGGCAGCGGAGATGGGCGTTCCCATCTCCGTCGCGATCGTCGGACCCGAAGGACATCTGATTGCGCTGGAGCGCATGGACGACGCCGGATTCATCACACCCGATACGGCGCGCGCCAAGGCATTCACCGTCGCTGCATTCCGATCGATGAGCCCGCGCTTCCCGGACGGGCTGGTGATCCAGCAGTGGTTCAGGGAACGCAATCCTCAAATGCTCATGAACGCGGCGGTACTCACCAATGGCCAGATCGCCGCCTCGGGCGGTTGTGCACCGGTTTTTAAAGGCTCAGAGATGGTCGGTGCCTACGGGATCAGCGGCGCCACCAGCGATCAGGACGAAGAGATCGGTCAGTACGCACGTGCGAAGGTGGGCTGGGCCCATATGGCAGAGCACGACACCACACCTGAAAGCGTCAAGCGGCATGTCAACGAGATCTACGCCAAGGTGGGTCTCGGCGACCAATCCTTGTGACGATGCAGGCCAACGCCATGGCGACCTTTTCCATCGATACGGCCGGTGCCGCCCGTTCTCTGCGGGAGGCAGCCCGCACCGGGAACTTCATCGCACCGCTCCGCGAAACGTTCCCCCTGATAACGGCGGCTGATGCCTACGCGATCCAGCGCACGAACACGGAGCATCGCGTGCACGAGGAAGGTCGACGCATCGTCGGCTGCAAGATCGGCCTGACGGCGAAGGCGGTGCAGGCGCAGCTCGGTGTCAACCAGCCCGACTTTGGCATGCTGTTTGATGACATGGGATTCGGCGATAGCGAACCGGTTTCCATGGAAGGGCTGCAGCAGCCGAAGATCGAGGCGGAGGTGGCGTTCGTTCTCGGACGCGATCTGGACATGGAGAAGCCGGAACACGCCGACGTCATCCAGGCGATTGATCATTTGCTGCCCGCGCTCGAGATCGTCGGCAGCCGTATCGCGGACTGGAACATCCGCTTCGTCGACACAGTCGCGGACAACGCCTCTTCCGGCGCCTACGTGCTCGGAAGCACGCCGAAAAGGTTGTCCGACGTCGACCTCCGGCTCTGCGGCATGGTGATGACGCGGCGCGGTGAACCCGTATCCGTCGGCGCCGGTGCCGCATGCCTCGGCAATCCGCTCAACGCGGTGGTCTGGCTTGCCCGCACGATGGCCGCCGTCGGGCAGCCGCTCCGCGCAGGCCATTTGGTGCTCTCCGGTGCGCTTGGACCCATGGTCGCTGTGAGTTCAGGCGACATCTTCGAGACCCGCATCAACGGCCTGGGCAGCGTCAAAGCCGTATTCGAAACTGACCCGACAGGAAGACAACTCACATGAACCGTGTCGAGGAATTGGCAGAGCAACTCGACGCCGCGGCGTGCGGCGCCTGCGAAGTCTCGCAGATCGATCCTGAGGGGACCTTGTCGCTGCAGGATGCATACGCGATCCAGCGTGAGTCCATCATGCGGCGCGTGTCCCGCGGCGCGCGGCGCATCGGCGTGAAGATGGGATTCACGAGCCGCGCCAAGATGATTCAGATGGGCCTTAGCGACGTCATCTGGGGGCGTTTGACCGACGATATGCTGATCGAGGAGGGCATGGCCGCATCGTTCGCACGCTTCGTGCATCCGCGTGCCGAACCGGAAATCGCCTTCCTGCTGAAGAAGCCGTTGTCAGGCCATGTCACCGCCGCGGAGGCCCTTGCCGGCGTGGAGGCGGTCGCGCCCGCGCTGGAAGTTATCGATTCCCGTTATCGCGACTTCAAGTTCACACTGCCCGAGGTGATCGCCGACAACGCGTCATCCAGCGGGATCGTGGTCGGGCCGTGGACCGACCCGCGCGAGGACTTCAGCAATCTCGGCCTCACCATGAGCATCGATGGCCGCGTCGTGCAAGTGGGATCGACCGCTGCGATCCTCGGTCACCCGCTTCGGTCGCTGGTCGCCGCCGCGCGCCTTTCCGATGCGGCGGGCGAACCGTTGGAGGCGGGCTGGGTGGTGATGGCGGGCGGCGCCACGCCCGCAGAATGGGTCAAGCCCGGCCAGTATGTCTCCGTCGAAATGGAACGGCTGGGCGGCGCCGGCTTCCACATGGAGCGCTGATCGATGCGCAAGACAACGATCCCCAGGGTCAAGGCTGCGATCATCGGCTCCGGCAATATCGGCACCGATCTCATGATCAAGGTGATGCGCCAGGCCCGACACGTCGAAATGGGTGCGATGGTAGGCGTCGATCCTCATTCGGATGGCCTCGCGCGCGCAAACCGCCTCAACGTCGCGACGTCAGCCGAAGGCATCGACGGACTGCTCAAGCTGGACGTATTCCCCGAAATCGACCTCGTCTTCGACGCCACGTCGGCGAGCGCTCACCGACATCACAACAAGGTGCTGCAGAGCCATGGCATTCAGGTGATCGATCTCACCCCCGCGGCTGTCGGCCCCTACGTGATTCCGGCGATCAATCTGGAGGCTGAAAACGCCGCGAACATGAACATGGTGACGTGCGGTGGGCAGGCCACGATCCCGATCGTCGCTGCCGTGTCTCGTGTCGCGAAAGTTCACTACGCGGAGATTGTGGCGTCCATCTCGAGCAAGTCGGCAGGGCCGGGCACGCGGGCCAACATCGATGAGTTCACCGAGACCACGCGTGCGGCGATCGAAAAAACTCGGCGGCGCCGAGCGGGGCAAGGCTGTCATCGTGCTGAACCCGGCCGAGCCGCCGTTGATCATGCGCGACACCGTGTACGTGCTGTCCGAACTTGCAGAGCAAGCTGCGATCGAGGCCAGCATCTCGGAGATGGTCGCGCGTGTGCGGGCTTATGTGCCGGGCTACCGGCTCAAGCAGCGGGTGCAATTCGACGTCATTCCACCGGCCGCGCCGCTCAACGTGCCCAAGCTTGGGCCCCGGCATGGTCTGAAGACTTCGGTCTTCCTCGAGGTCGAGGGCGCGGCGCACTACCTGCCGTCCTACGCCGGCAATCTGGACATCATGACCTCGGCGGCTCTGGCTTGCGGCGACATGATGGCCCGTCGGCGTATCGAGGCGGGCTTCGCACGCGGTCTGAAGCCGCCGGTGGAAGCTTCGCCGAATTGTCAGGGAGTATCGGCATGAGCAGGAAGCTCTACATCTCGGACGTGACGCTGCGCGATGGCAGCCACGCGGTTCGCCATCAATACAGCATCGCCGCGGTGAAGGCGATCTCCGCTGCGCTGGATGTGGCCGGCGTCGACAGTATCGAAGTAGCGCATGGCGATGGTCTCGAAGGGTCCAGTTTCAACTACGGATTCGGCGCGCACACCGATTTGGAGTGGATATCGGCCGTCGCCGAGACGGTAAAAAGGGCGAAGGTCGCCACGCTGCTGCTGCCCGGCATCGGCACCACGCACGATCTGCGCCAGGCCTACGACGCAGGCGCTCGTGTCGTGCGCGTGGCGACGCACTGCACCGAAGCGGATGTCTCGCGCCAGCACCTGGAGTATGCGCGCGAGCTGGGCATGGACCCGGTTGGCTTCCTGATGATGAGCCACATAGCGACGCCTCGGAAGCTCGCTGAGCAAGCGAAGCTGATGGAGAGCTATGGCGCAACTTGCGTCTACGTCGTCGACTCGGGCGGATCGCTCACGATGAACGACGTGCGGGAGCGCTTCCGGGCCTTCAAGGACGTGCTGAAACCCGAGACGCAGACGGGCATGCACGCCCATCATAATCTCAGCCTGGGCGTCGCGAACTCGATCGTTGCCGTGGAGGAGGGCTGTGATCGCATCGACGCCAGCCTGGCCGGCATGGGCGCCGGTGCGGGCAACGCCCCGCTGGAGGTGTTCATCGCCACGGCCGATCGCATGGGCTGGAGTCACGGCACCGACCTGTACGCACTAATGGATGCGGCGGACGACCTTGTGCGACCTCTGCAGGACCGGCCGGTGCGCGTTGATCGAGAGACCCTGGCCCTCGGTTACGCCGGCGTGTACTCGAGCTTCCTGCGGCACGCGGAGGCTGCGGCGCACAAGTACGGGCTGAAGAGTGTCGACATCCTGGTCGAACTGGGCAGGCGCAAGATGGTCGGAGGACAAGAGGACATGATCATCGACGTGGCACTGGATCTGCTCAGGGATGGCCCGCACGAGCGCCGTGCCTGAGCCGGTGATGAGCTAGGCGGCGTGATCGCGTCGTCTCACGTCCAAAAAATTGTACCCAAGAGGAGACAGTTTCATGCACCGGCTATCGCGCGTTTTGGTCCTTGTTGGCATCGTTCTCCTGGCAGGTTCTGCGGTGAGCCAGCGGGCGGCGGCGAAATCGCTGGGAGGGCCGCTGAACCTGGCAGATGAAGGCATGTTCTTCGTGAACGGAACGTCCTTGCTGTCCACGCATCCGGGTGCCTCTCCTGCGGGTCCTTCGCGGCCCGGCACGGTAACGGTCAACCAGATGTACGTGCACTATCGGATCCCGGCTCAGCTCGTTAGTCCGACGCCGATCGTGCTCGTCCATGGCGGCGGGTTGACCGGCGCCAGCTACGAGACCACGCCAGACGGCCGTGAGGGCTGGGCGACCTATCTGGCGCGCAAAGGGTATGCGGTCTATGTCGTGGACACGCCCGGCCGTGGCCGCTCGGGATTCAATGCGACGGCGATCAACCAGGCGAAGGCTGAGTCCGGCGTGGCCGCCTTGCCGGGCAACGTGCTCATGGTGACCGCCGAGCTGGCGTGGCCCCTGTTTCGTTTCGGGCCGACATCCGGAACCGCGTTTCCGGATACTCAATTCCCGACCGAGGCATTCGCCGCCTTCGGATCGCAAGGTGTGCCGTTCGGAGAAGCGACGCTCGAAGGTGGCGCGATGGCAACAGCCCCTCGCGCCCTTGCAGCGTTGCTTGACAGGATCGGTCCGGCCGTGGTCGTCGTGCATTCGCTCGCCGGCCCGTTTGCCGATGCGCTCGTGGAGGCGCGACCGCGTCTGGTGAAGGCGGTGGTCAACATCGAAGGCGCGCAAGCCATCATTCCGACCGACGCCCAGATCGAATCTTACCGCGGCATCCCGGTGCTCGAACTGTTCGGCGACCACCTGGACTCTCCCGTCTTCACCGGCCGCCCGCGCTACGAAGGACGAAAGACCGTTGTGGAGCGCATCACCAAGCAGGGAGGAGGAAAGGCTACCCTCGTTCGGCTTCCCGATGTGGGGATGAAAGGTAACTCCCACATGATGATGCAGGACAGGAACAACCTTCAGGTGGCGGATTTCGTGCTTGATTGGATCGCGAGCAATGTCAAGTGATGCTTAGTCCTAACGCCTTCATCGTCGACGCTATGACTGGTGCGCGGTTCTGAACTGTCTATCAGGCTCGCATTGCTGCCCCCGGAAAAGGCATAGCGCGGTCACACAGCCTCCATCTTGCTGTGTCCTACCAAATGGCAGGTTCGGGGAATTGGGAGCAATCGCAGCATGCGGACGGGGTGGCTGGGCTTTGCCGGGCGGCTTTTCGGTGTCCTGTTTCTTGTGAGCGTCGTGGTGTCGCCCTGCGGCGCGGGCCCGCAGGAAATGCTGACGCTGATGCAGCGCATCACGGCGCTTGCAAAGGAAGGCCGCTACAGCGAAGCGGTCAGTCTTGCAAGGAAGCTGCAGAGCGAGGCTGAAAGAACGTCCGGGCGGCAGTCGCCTTTGACGGCAACGACACTGGTCGTGCTGGGCCAGGTACTGCAGACGCAAGGCGAAACCGCCGAAGCCGAAAGTGTCCTGAAAAGAGCGCTCGCCATCCGTGAGAAGAGCCTCGGTCCAAGTCATCCCGATGTTGCGGCCGTGCTCGTCACGCTGGGCCAGATCGAGCTGGGCCAGAACCGGCTGAATGACGCCGAGCGCGATATCTTGCGTGCGATCGGCATCAATGAGCGCGTGCTGGGCCCTGACCATCTCACGACGGCGCTGACGCGCATGCAGCTCGGCAATCTCCGTCACCGTCAAATGAAGGAGACGGAGGCGCTCGATATTTTCGAGCGGGCGCTGGAAGTTTTCAGGAAGTCTCCGGGGCAGGCGGACATCATGATTCCGGTTACCCTGAGCAATATCGCCGAGGTCTATCGGGCGCAAGGCCGGCTGCAACTGGCGGAGGCGCGCTTTGCCGAAGCGCTCGAGCTCCAGAAAAAAAAGCACGGCGTCGACAGCATCTATCTGGCGGCCACGCTCAATAATCTCGGCGAGCTCCGTCGCGCCCAGGGGCGGCTTCAGGAGGCCGAGCAATTGGCCCGCCGGACGTTGACCATCCGGGAAAAAGCGCTGGGCCCGGAGCATCCCGACGTCGCCGCGAGCCTCAACAATCTGGCGCTGGTGTTCTCGCGGGAGGGCAGGGAGGCCGAAGCCGAGGGCCTGCTTGCCCGCGCGCTTGCGATTCAGGAAAAGGCATTTGGAGCGGCGCATCCGACCGTGGCGACGGCGCTGAACAATCTTGCCGAAGCGTGGATGCGTCTGGGGCGTACGCAGGAAGCCGAGCAGCTGTTGCGAAAATCGCTGGCCATTCGCGAGAAGAGTCTCGGTCCGACCCATCTGGATGTTGCCGTTTCTCTCGACAATCTCGTGGCTCTGCTTGGCAACGGCGATCGTTACGCAGAGGCGGACCCGCTCGCGCGCCGATCGTTTGCCATCCGCGAAGCCGCGCTCGGCAGTTCTCACCCGCTCCTCGCAAGCAGCCTCAACAATCTGGCTGTGGTTCTCGACAGTACCGGACGGCCGCAGGAGGCGGAGCCGCTGTTGAAACGGGCGCTGAACATGCGCCTGCAGGCGCTCGGTGACGCGCATCCGGATGTCGCCAACAGCTTCGTCAATCTCGGCGCACACTATCTCGATGTGAAGGATTGGCGGCAGGCCTACGAAGCGTATGCCCGGGCGGCGGCCATCCAGAACAGCCGTCGCGCCACGGAGTTTGGCGAGGAAAACGGCCGGGGCGATCTGAAAGCCCATGACGATACCAACTCTTTCCCGGGATTGATCGTCGCCGCCTACAATCTCGCGAGCGCCTCCGATGGCGGGCAGGCCAGCGTGCTGCGATCGCAGGCGTTCGAGGCGGCGCAATGGATCGGCGACGAAAAGGCTGCGCGCGCGATTGCCGGAATGTCGGCCCGCATCGCAAAAGGCAGCGGCGATCTGGCGGCGCGCGTTCGCGAGCGGCAGGACCTCGACGAGCAGGCAATCGCAACCGACAGGATGCTGGTCGCGACCCACTCGCAGTCTGATGGTGCGCGCAACAAAGCGGCGGAGCAGGCGCTTCGCGCCCGGGCATCAAGCATCGCCGGCAAGATCCGGCAACTGGACGACGCGATCCGCACTCAATTTCCGGACTATTCGGCGCTGGCCACCAAGGCTCCGATTTCGATCGAGGACGTTCAGAAGCAGCTTCGTCCAAACGAGGCCGTGCTGCTGTTCACGACGACCTTGCGCTTCACCTTTGTCTGGACGGTGACGCGTTCGGATGTGCGGTGGCATGCTGCCGATATCGGCGAGAAGCAGCTCGCCGATACGGTTGGCGCCTTGCGCTGTGGTCTCGATGCGGAGGCATGGCTGGACAAGGCATCGACTTGCGTGGAGAAGCTCGGCCTGAAACGCCCGCTGGCATCGGGCGAGCCATTGCCGTTCGATCGGGAGCGATCCTTTGCGCTCTATCAGGCGCTGCTTGGCCCGGTCGCCCGCGACATCGACGGCAAGGAACTGATTCTGGTGCCATCAGGTCCGCTGGCCATGCTGCCGTTCGGGGTGCTGCTGACCGACAAGCCTGCGCCGGACGCCGGCAATGACCGCGCGAACGCGGACCTTTCGAAAGCGCCCTGGCTGGTCAAGCGATTTGCGACGACCGTCCTGCCCTCCGTCTCCAGCCTCAGGGCGCAGCGCCAGATCGCGCAGAAGAGCCGTGCATCGAAGCCATTCCTCGGCTTCGGCAATCCCTTGCTCGACGGAGATGGCCGCAGCGATCTTGCGGTTTCGCGCGCCAGGCTGACGCGCCAGATCCAGAATTGTTCAGCCATTCCGGCGCAAGCAAGCCAGGTCGCGCAAAGAGCTTTGCGCACGGTCTCCGCGCTGTCCGGCGGCACCGCCGACATCGAGCAGCTCAGGCGTCAGATGCCGTTGCCGGAAACCGCGTTCGAATTGTGCTCGGTGGCAAGCAGCTTCGCGCCCGTGAAGGGTGACGTCTATCTCGGCAATAGTGCTACCGAGACGAAGATAAGGGCGCTCAGCGAAAGCGGCGACCTCGCAAAATATCGTATCCTGCATTTTGCGACCCATGGCGCGTTAGCCGGGCAGGTGAATGGCTCGATCGAGCCGGGACTGATCCTGAGTCCGCCGCCAACCGCTACGCCCGCCGATGACGGCTATCTTTCGTCGTCGGAGATTTCGAGCCTCAAGCTGGATGCCGATTGGGTGGTTCTGGCGGCCTGCAATACGGCTGGCGGCCAGGCTTCCAATTCGGAGGCCTTCTCCGGTCTTGCGCGGGCATTTTTCTATGCGGGCTCGCGCGCTTTGCTGGTCTCGCACTGGGCGGTCAGCTCTGACGCAGCAGTCGCCATCACCACCGGCACCATCGATGCCATGAAGGCGGGTCCCGATGTCGGCCGCGCCGAGGCGCTTCGCCGCTCGCTCGCCGCCTTGATCGGCAAGGGTGGTCAGAATGCGCAACCCGCGATATGGGCGCCCTTTGTGCTCGTGGGGACCGGCAGCCTCTGACGGTCCCTCGATCCGCGACTTTCCGCTTTCGCGCCCACTGAAAGGACGACGGCTCCAGTCGCGGATCACGATCGTTCCGTGATTTTCTTCGTCAACCTTGCTGCCCCGCGGCTTCGAGGATGAGCCGCGTGATTTCCTCGGGATGGGAGATCAGGGAGACGTGACTGGCCTTTACTTCAATTGTCCTAGCGCCCATCCGCTTGGCCATGAAGCGCTCAAGGTCGGGATTGATGGTGTGATCTTCCGTCGAAACGGCGTAGTAGCTCGGCTTGGTCCGCCATGCCGCATGCGTGGTCCTGCCTGATAGCAGCGCCTTGTGGAATGGCTGCTGCACGGCATAGAGTACCTTTGCTTTCTCCTTCGGCAGGTCGCCCGCGAAATCACGCAGGAAAGCCTCCTCGGAAAGACGGCCTTCATCGCCGTCGAACACGATTCCGGCGCTTGCCGGCGGCGTCGGGAATGTCTTGGCCAAAGCGGTATAGTCTTCGCCTGCATCAGGCGCGCGCGCCGCCACGTAGACCAGCGCGGAAACGTTTGGATGCACGCCGGCCTCCGTGACGATCATGCCGGAGAAGGAGTGACCGACCAGAACCGTCGGGCCGTCCTGCCGCGCCAGCACGCGCTCCGCGGAGGCGACCGCATCGGGCAACGTACTCAAGGGATTTTGAACGGAAGTGGTGTTGAGGCCCTTCGCCTGCAATCGTGCAATCACTTCGGACCAGCACGAGCCGTCGGTGAACAAGCCGTGCACGAGCACGACATTGCGTGCCTTGACCGGCGTTGTGGTTGCGGCCGTGCCGCGTGTGGAAAGCAGCGAGGCTGCCGCGCCGGCAAGCAGGGCAGTCGAAAATGCGCGTCGGCTCATCATGGTGTCGTCTCCTTCGTTTGAGGTGTCAGTCGAAGTACGATTAGATAGGGCTCGTCGTTACGTCTGTCTCAGGCGGAGCAGCCTCGCGCGGCTGCCGTATTTGCAAGCAGCGTATCCACATCAGGCGAGCGCACGATTGGCGCACCACGGACAAAATGCTCGTGGTTGTCCGCGATGCTGTCATGGTCGTAGAGATAGTTGACCATGATGCCGCAGGATTCCGCCATCGCGCGCGACGCGGTGTCGCCGAGCCAGTTGATCCCCTCGAGCCGCGCGCCATTGCCGAGATGGAAGCGCGCCACGGGATCGATGCGGCTTCCGGGCAGGAACGGCCGCGTCAGATAGCGGGCGCAAAGCCGCATCAGGCCGGGGCGCAGCTTTTCGCTCTGCACCGGATCATGCCACCAGCCGTCGGCCTCGACGTTCCGCAACAGGGTTGCATCGCGATCGCCGGCATCCGCGAGTTCCTGGTCAAGCCAGCGGCGGAAGCCCGGCACCGGCGACAGGGTGGAGAAGCGCCTCAGTTGCGGAAATTCCGCCTGTAACTCTTCGACCACCTGCTTGATCAGGAAATTGCCGAACGAGACGCCGCGCAGGCCATCCTGGCAGTTGGAGATCGAGTAGAAGATCGCAGTGTCGGAGCGCTCGGCCTGCGCCCGCCTGGCATGCTCGTCGGTGTCGCGTGACAACAGCGGCTGCACGGCGGTGGCCAGCCCCTCGACCAGCGCGACCTCGACAAAGATCAAAGGCTCATCGGGGAGCGCGGGATGGAAGAAGGCGAAGCAGCGGCGGTCGGGCGCAAGCCGGCGCCGCAGATCGTCCCAGCCCTTGATCTCGTGCACCGCCTCGTAGGCGATCAGCTTCTCCAGTACCGCGGCCGGCGACTGCCAGTCGATACGCCGCAATTCAAGAAAGCCGCGATTGAACCAGGAAGCCAACAGATGTTTGAGGTCGGCGTCGAGCAGCTTCAGTTCGGGTTCGCCGCGCAGCCGCGGTCCGATTTCGCTGCGCATAGCGATCAGCGCACTCGTGCCCCCGGGCGCCATGTTCATTCGCCGCAGCAATTCCTGCCGCGGCGGATCGGCGGCCTGTGCGAGAGCGGCGGCAGCTTCCGCCGTGCTGTCGGCGAGATAGTGCTCCGCCACCGCGCGCAGCACCGCCTTGTCGGGTCGAAGCTCCGCCGCGAGGTAGCGCTGAAAACCGTGCCGATCGCTTGCGTCGAGCGCGTGCAGCACGTCGTGCAGTTGGCGTGCGATCAGCGCGCCGGATGCTTCTCCGCGCTCGGAGAGCAGCGCCGCTGCAAGTTGCTTGGCGCGGTCAAGCTTGGCAATGGACGCGTTGGCTGAGGTTTGACTGGCTGGACTCATCGTTGCCTCCATCAAGCAGCGGCGCTGGGGGTTCGGCGGAATTTGGCCGGCGGCACGTAGAGTTCGCCGGAGGCCGTCACGAGTTCGTCGATCGATTTGGCTGCGAGCCAGTCGCGTGTTGCCGTCTTACCGTCGATGCCGAGGTCGGAGGGGAACATCACGATGCTGCGGCGGCGCAGATCGTCGGTTGCTTCAGGCGACTGCCGCCTGCCGAAATCGGTGTCGCCTGCGACGGCGCGCAAGGCGGCTTCGCGTTCCCCAGGTGACCGGCAACGCAGCAGGTTGGCCACGCCCCGTTCGGTGATGACATGGCTGACGTCGTCGCCATGGATCATCACCGGCGGCAGTGCGAAACCCGCGGAAGCTGCGAGGTCGAACGCGTCCAGCCGTTCGACAAAGCTCGGTGCGCCGTTTGGCTGACGCGTCTGCACCATCTGCCCCACGAGCTTGCGTCCGCGCAGGCTCTCTCCAGCTTCCTGGCCGGCGCGCAGCCAGGCAGGCGTGTCGTGGCGCCGGCCGCGGGCATCCGCGCCCATGTTCGGCGCGCCGCCAAAACCTGTGATCCGGTCCTTTGTGGCCGTCGAGCTGTTGCCCGCGGCATCGATCTGCAACGTGCCGCCGATGAAGAGGTCACAGGCATATTGGCCGGCGACCTGAGCCAGCGCACGGTTCGAGCGGAGATTGCCGTCGGCGCCGACCGGAAACACGTCCGCACGGCTTGAGACGTAGCGTTCCATGCCGAGCTCGGAGCCGAAGCAATAGACGTTGTCGACGAAGCCGGCTTCGATCGCAGGGATCAGCGTGGGATGCGGGTTGAGTACGAAGTGCCGGGCGACCTTGCCCTTCAGTCCACGCTGTGCGGCGAAGGTCGGCAGGATCAGTTCGATCGCGGCGGTGGCATAGCCGATGCCGTGATTGAGGCGCTGCACCTGGTAAGGTTCGTATACCGCTGATATCGCCATCATCGCCATCAGCACGTTCTCGTTCCTGATTTTGGCAGGGTCGCGCGTGAACAGCGGATCGATCAGATAAGGCTTTGGGCTCGGCACCACGAAATCGATCCAGTCAGAGGGAATGTCGACACGGGGCAGGCGATCGACGATCTCGTTGACCTGCGCCACCACAATGCCGCCGCGGAATGCCGCTGCTTCGGCGATGGTGGGCGTGTCCTCGGTGTTCGGACCAGTATAGAGGTTGCCGTCGCGGTCGGCCTTGTCCGCAACGATAAGCGCGACGCGCGGCGTCAGGTCCACCAGCATGCGCGCGTACAGTTCGAGATAGGTATGGATCGCGCCGATCCTGAGCGCCTTCGTTGCGACGAGTTCGGCGAGCTTGCGGCTTTGCGGTCCGGCAAAGGCGAAGTCCAGGCGGTTTGCGACGCCGCGCTCGAACACGGCCAGATGTTCGGGCAGTGCGATGACCGATTGCACCATGTGCAGATCATGGACTCGCGCGGGATCGAGCTTCGCCAGTGCGGAAGCGAGAAAGTCCGCCTGCTTCTGGTTGTCGCCTTCGATCGCTATGCGGTCGCCGGGCTCGATGATGGCTTCCAGCAACTGCGTCGTGCGGTCCGCCGGGCAGAGTTTTGTGCTTGTGCCGCAGAGCGCGGCGGCCCGCGCCAGGCGCGCGGTGCGGTTGTTCGGAGACCGGTCCGTCATGATGAAGCTCCTTGGCTGCTGCCCGTTGCAACCAAAAGTAGGGAGCCGCTATTGATTACAAAAGCGATATTTTATAATATGATTGATCGAGAAAATGGATCAATTGCATGCTGGATTTCGAGCTGCTCCGTGCCTTCGTTGCCGTGGCCGATTTCGGCGGTTTTCATCGCGCCGCCGAACAGCTCAACCTGACGCAGTCGACGGTGAGCCAGCAGATCAAGCGCCTGGAGTCCGAGACCCAGCGCCCGTTGTTTCGCCGCACGACACGGAGCGTCGCGCTGACCGACGATGGCGAAATGCTGCTGGGCGATGCCCGCCGCCTGCTGCAGCTGGAGGAAGCGGCGCGTCATCGTCTTGCGGCGCCGCGCCTGTCCGGCTCGGTGCGCCTCGGCGTGGTCGAGGAGGTCGCCGGTGGCTCGCTGCCTTCGGCGCTCGGCCGCTTTGCAGCACTGCATCCGGGGGTGAAGCTCGAGGTGCAGATCGGCGTCAGCGCGCCCTTGATCGAACAGCTCAATGCAGGACGGCTCGACGTGGTGTTTGCCAAGCGTCCGCTCGGCACCTCGAAAGGGCGTCTGGTATGGCGCGAATCCCTGGTCTGGGTCGCAGCCGACACATTCGATCTCGTTCCCGGCGCGACGCTGCCGCTGGCGCTCTATCGCGAGCGGTCCGTGTCGCGTGAGGCGGCGCTCAACGCGCTCCAGGACAGCGACCTCACCTGGGAGATCATGTACACCAGCCCCAGCCTGACCGGGCTGCGCGCGGCGGCGCTGGCGGGCCTTGCGATTACGCCCCTTCCTGCAAGCGCCGTCATCGCGGGCTTGCGTATTCTCGGGGCCGCGGAGGGCCTGCCGCGGCTTCCGGACCTCGAGTTCGCGCTTTACGAAAAGACACGGCCCGACAAGGCCGCCGCGGCACTCGCTGCGGCTCTGCTGACGCTTGCACATGGGCCATCGCGACCGACGATTTGAGGTGAGGCGTTCGCCGCTCGGCTCGATCGCGTTGACACCAACGATCGTTGCGCCGCTATGCGGCGTGCCCGTCACCCCAGACCTGTCGCGACCTTTCCAGATGGCGCCGCATCACTGCGACGGCTCCGGCTTCGTCCTGCTGCGACAGGAAATCGAGCAACTCAAAATGCTCTGCTGCCGACTGCGCGATGTAGTCGCGGCCCGAGGCGTTCCTGAAGCCGCGAAGCCGGACGCGATCGCACAACGTCTCCACCAGCTCGGTGAGCGGCTTGTTGCCGAGCGTTTCGATCAGCCCGACGTGAAACATGCGGTCGGTCTCGAGAAACTCGATCAGATTGCCGGCATCGGCGGCGCGTTTGGTCGCCGCTGCAAGCTCGCGCAACTCTGCAAGCTGTGCCGGCGCAAGACCGGCGCGCGCGATGTCGGCGACGCAGGGGATCTCAAGCAGCACGCGGATGGCGAAGATGTCGTTGAGTTCCTTTGACGAGAGCGCAACCACGCGAAACCCGCGATTTCGCACCGGCTCGAGCAGACCCTCGGAAGCGGGAACCATCCTTTCACGAAGGACTTGGTGCGGCGGAGGTCCGACATGGCCATCGACTTCAACCACACCATTCTTTCGGCTCGCGACAGCAAGGCCTCGGCTGGGTTCCTCGCGGAGATGTTGGGGTTGCCGGCGCCGCGGCGCTGGGGGCCGTTCTACATGGTCACGACCAACAACGACGCCAATCTCGACTATATGAATACCGAAAGCGAGATTGCTCGCCAGCACTACGCCTTCCTGGTCGGCGACGCCGAATTCGACGCGATATTCAATCGCATTCGCGAGCGGAACCTGCCTTACTGGGCTGATCCTGGCCAGCGAAAGCCGGGGGAGGTCAACGACCACGATGATGGACGCGGTCTCTATTTCGAGGACCTGAACGGTCATCTGCTCGAAATCATCACGCGTCCGTATTGCAGCGGCGGCTGGAACCCGTAGGACGTAGCTATCCAACCGGCTCGAACGTGCCGAAGTCCGACACCACGGCACGCCACCTGAACCCGGCTATCTCAGGGTATGCCGGGTTCGTTTCGAAATCCACCACGCCTTCAGACGTCGAAGATGAAATCAGATTTGTGAAGCGCATAGGCACGAATGCCAACCAGTTCGATGCTGTCATCGCCGACCGACACGACGGCATTGCCGTGCGCGGATGAGATGCGGACATCATGCCAGTCGAGATTTCCGGCATGCTTGAACTCGAGCTTGTCGATGCCGGGCTGGAAGTCGGTGATGACAGCCTTGGTCGCGCCCTTGTCGAAGACGAAATGGTCGGCGCCGCTCAATCCCGTGAGCGTCTGTTTTCCGGTGCCGGCAAACAGGAAATCCCCCTGCGGGCCGCCGATCAGCGTGTCCTTGCCGTCCGAGCCGATGACGAGCTGGCGCGCCTCGGGATCTTCCGATTCGACGCCGCCCTTTAGTCCGGTGTGCCGTGTGTACGAGATGAAGACATCGTCCTGAATATGTTGGGTATCGGTGTTGCGGAGGATGATGTCGGCAAGCGTCGTCTGCTTGATCTGCTGCAGTGTTCTGGTGTCGAAGCCCTGATTTTCGAACCAGAACCGGTCGCCATCGCGCAAGGCCTCGAACTGTATGGCGATGACGGTCTGGAAAGTTTCCCCGATGAGCGCGCCGGGCGCATGATTCTCGGCCAGGCCGCCGGTCCAGAGGTCGATCAGATCGACGTTGTTCGAGAACGCTATCTTCAACGCCGCCCGCGTTCCCGGATCGCTAGTGATTTGGTCGATATCCGTATACCGGGCGAGGCCGAGCGATTCTCGCGCGTCGTTGAGCGATCCGACACCGAAATCGCGTTCACGCTGGATGTTGATCGCCGCGAGATCCATGCTCACGGGCGGGTCGAACAGGAAATTGCGCAGATCCTCGACGATGCGAACGTCCATTGCCTGCGACGGGTCGCCTGCCAGATGGCGCAACTGCCCATCGGCGCCGCCGGATGCGACAAAATCCGACGGCGGCGCGAAGAAGATATCCCTGAGTTCGCGCTCCGATCCTTCGACGATCTCGCCGCTCTCGGTCAGACCCTCGGTTTCCGCCGAGACGATCGAATGCCCGAAGCGGAAGGCGATGTTGAACTCGAGCGAGAGGCGCGGATCGACGCTGGAATTGTAACCGTGGTAAGCCCCGATCGTGCCACTGCCGATCAGGTTCGGCAGAAACTCATTGTACGTGATGTTGGCGATTTCCGCCGTGACGATGGCGCGTGCGTAGTTATAGAGCTGGTCGCCGCTCCAGTTCGGATGCGCCTTGTGCAGCTTGTCGACCTGATAGTTGTGCTCGCGCACGAACAGCGCGTGCAGTGAGGTAAGCGCAAAGTTCTCCGCGGCACGCGGATCGCCGGCGGCGAACAGGCCGTTAACGATCGGCAGATTGCCGCCCTCCGAGGTCTTCATGTGCCCGTCGGGCAGGCGCAGGCTCGCCGCCGTCGCCGCGTCGGAGCCATAGACCATGGAGGCGTCGAGCCAGCCGCTGCTGAAATTGAGGGGAGTGGCCGGATTGTCCGGACCCGTTCCGCTCGACGGATCAATGATCGCGCGGGTCATGGGCATGATCGAGCCGTCGCCGAACACCGGGTCGCCATCCGGCACCGAGATGCTGATGTCATTGACGCCGTCGCTGCGTGTCAGCGTCAGATCGTGATCGATGAACTGGCCCCAGGCGTACATGAATGCCGACACGCCTTGCTCGTTCGGGACGTTCGCGTCGCCCTCGCCAACGACGACATTGCTGATGGTGCGCGGATTGGGGCCGTCGAGCGGATCGGAAACACCGTCCGCAAAATGCGCGGGACCAATACGGTCAACCGCGGTACCGGCGGCATTGAGGCCGGGGCTGGAGAGATTGTTTCCCGAACCGTCAAAGCTGCGGAACTGGATCGTGACCGGCGCCGGCGGTTGCGGGCACCAGTTCGGAATCTGATGGTGACCGTGGATCGACCAGGGCAACCCGCTTGATTGACCCCCGCCGGACCAGTGGAAGCCAAACGGGAAGGGGCCGTCGAAGCCGTTGTCGAATTCGAATTGACCATGCTGCGAGCCAGATTTGCTCGGCCAAGCCGCACGTAATGCGTGCACGAAAACCTCCCCATTTTTTGCAAATGCGAATTACTTGTATCTATATTGCAAATGCGAACTAATTGCAACAACGCAATAGGCGCCGACGAACGCTGAAGATGTCAGCCACCGTCCGGAGTTGCGGCATCAGGCGTTCGGTGTCTTCGCTTCGAACGATCCCTGCAAACTCTCCATTCACGCCGCCCAGCGCTGTCGCCCATCGACGCGCAGCTCCTGGCCTGAGACGAACACTTCCAGGACCTGCGAACGCCTCGAGGACGCGCGCGACTAGTCGACGGCGACGATGTAATTCACGGGTGATGTCGTGGGATCGGAGCTGATCGGTGAGACAGGGAAGGATGTAGACCGCAGCAGTGCTTTGCGCTGGTCATGCGGTCGTACGCAACTGAATCCATTTTGCAATCCGTCCGGGCTTCCATCATAAAGGCGCCTGAAATTTGCCGGATCGCTCGCCGTTCGGCGGCCCACAATAAGACAGGGAGAAAGTCTCGTGGCATATTCGAATACCCAGCTCTTCATCAACGGCAAGTGGCGTCCGAGCCAGTCGGGCAGGACCATCGCCGTTCTCAACCCGGCGACAGAGGAAACCATCGGCACCGTCGCGCATGCCGACCGCGCCGATCTCGACGAAGCGCTGGAAGCGGCCGCCAAGGGTTTCAAGGCCTGGCGGGCGGTGGCGCCGTTCGACCGCTGCCGGATCATGCGCAAGGCGGCCGCGATCATGCGCGAGCGCAACGAGGAAATCGCGCCGCTGTTGACGATGGAGCAGGGCAAGACGCTGGCGGAAGCGAAGATCGAAGCGATGCTGTCGGCCGACATCATCGAGTGGTTCGCCGAGGAAGCCAAGCGCGCCTATGGAAGAGTGATCCCGGCCCGCGGCCCCGGCGTCTACCAGATCGCGGTCAAGGAGCCGGTCGGCCCGGTTGCCGCCTTCACGCCGTGGAATTTCCCGATCAACCAGGTCGTCCGCAAACTCTCCGCGGGTCTCGCGGCCGGCTGCTCGATCATCGTGAAGGCGCCCGAGGAAACCCCGGCGGCTCCGGCGCAACTGATCAAGGCGTTCGTCGATGCGGGCGTGCCTGATGGTGTGGTCAACCTGGTCTACGGCGTGCCGTCGGAGATTTCGGAATATCTCATTCCGCATCCGGTGATCCGCAAGATCTCCTTCACCGGGTCGACCGTCATCGGCAAACAACTCTCCGCACTGGCGGGCCTGCACATGAAGCGCGCTACCATGGAGCTCGGCGGCCATGCGCCGGCGATCGTGTTCAAGGACGCGGACGTCTCGTCGGCGGCGAAGATTCTCGCGGCGGCGAAGTACCGCAACGCCGGCCAGGTCTGCATCTCGCCGACCCGCATGCTGGTGCAGGACGATGTGTTCCGTGAATTCGTCGACAAGTTCGTCGAAGGCGCCAAGTCGATGAAGGTCGGCAACGGCCTCGATCCCGACTCGAAGATGGGCTCGCTAGCCAATCCGCGCCGCGTCACCGCCATCGAGGGCATGGTGCAGGATGCCGTCGGCAAGGGTGCCAAGCTCGAGACCGGCGGTCACCGCGTCGGCAACAAGGGCTACTTCTTCGAGCCGACGGTGGTCAGCGACGTGCCGAAGGATGCGCGCGCCATGAACGAGGAGCCGTTCGGGCCGCTGGCCTTGATCTCCCGCTTCTCGACCTTCGACGAGGTGGCCGAGGAAGCCAACCGTCTGCCGTTCGGTCTGGCGTCCTACGCCTTCACCAGCTCGACCAAGACGGCGACCGCGATCGGTGCGGCTATCGAAGCCGGCATGGTTTCGATCAACAGCTTTGGCCTCGCGCTGCCCGAAGTGCCGTTCGGCGGCGTCAAGGATTCCGGCTATGGCTCGGAAGGCGGCACCGAGGCGATGGAAGGCTATTTCAACACCAAGTTCATCACCCAGACCGGGGTGTGAACCGAAACGCGAAGCGAGCCTGGCTTGCGTCGCTCACGTGATATAGCCCGACATTCCCCAGGGAATGTCGGGCTAGTTTTTTACGATCCATGCGAGAAGCAGGATGACGAGCACGACCAGTCCTGCGGACAGGCTCTTCCAGAACATCAGCGGATCGCGCTCGTAGAGTGAGCGCCGCGACGTGGCGGCGGGCTTTGCCCACATCGCGCCGTTTTCGAGCTCATGCGAGAATTCGATGACGTCGCCATAGCGCTGCACCGGATCGACGTTGAGCGCCTTGCCGACCACAGCATCCAGCCAGGCCGGCAGATCGGGACGATAGCGCGAGAGGGAGGAGGGCTTGCCGAAGCGGGGCCGCGAGAATGGTTCGATCTCGCCATACGGGTAAGCCGCGGTGAACATCCGGTACACGGTGACGCCGAGTGCATACAGATCGGAAAACTCGTCGCCGGGCCGGCCGCCGAACAGCTCCGGGGCCATGTAGCTTGCCGTGCCCGGAATATCCTCGGCCGGAAAATCCTCCAGCAGCGGCACGCGTGCAACGCCGAGATCGACCAGCCGCAATCCGCCGGCCTTCAGCAGGATCACGTTGTCGGGCTTGATGTCGCGGTGGATGATGCCGGCCCGATGCAGGGTCGCCACCGCGCGCGCCAGCTTGGTCGCGATGCCGATGCCTTCGGCCAGCGAAAGCTGCGGCGAGCGGTTGAGCCGCTGTTCCAGCGTCTCGCCTTCGTAAAGCGGCATCACCGAATAGAGACGGGTCTGCCGCTCGGCGGGCAGTTCGATGATCTCGCCGATCCACAGGCTGCGCACGCGCGCCGCGACCCACGCCTCGCGGACGAAAGCGAGGCGATAGGAGCCCTCACTCGCTACGCGCGGATGCGGAAACTTCAGCACGAGTTCGCGGCCCTGCCGCTTGTCGATCGCCTTGAACAGCCGGCTGTAGCGTCCGTCAGACAATATTTCGCCGAGCGTGAAATCGTCGACGACGTCACCGGTTTCGGGCAGATCCAGAATTGGCAGCGTCGCGATCGAATGGGTGAGCTCGTCGCGGTCGGCAGGCGGCAGGTCGACGACGTCGAGCACCAGCGCGGTCATGTTGTCGGTCGAGCCGGCATCGAGCGCGGCATCGACCAGTGCGCGGGCGGATTCCTCCGGCGAGGTGCGCTCGCTCAACAATACTTGCAGGCGGTGATCGGCCAGCACGCCATGAACACCGTCGCTGCAGATCAAGAGCCGGTCGTGCTGGCGCAGCCCGACGGTGGCGTAGTCGAAGCGGGCAAAATCCTCGAAGCCGATGGCGCGGTTGAGCAGGTGCGCGAGATCGCCGCGTCCGGCGATGTGGTCCGTGGTCAGCCGCTCCAGGCGTCCCTCGCTCAGGCGGTAGGCGCGGGTGTCGCCGATGTGAATGATGTGGCAAAGCCGCCGCGACAGGATGATTGAGGAGAAGGCGCAACTCATGCCGCTGAGCTGGGGATCGGTGCGGCCTTGCGTGTAGATCCAGCTATTGGCGGCTTCCAGCGAACGCGACGCCCGGCGGCGCACGCCGAGTGTTTCCGGGAGCGAATAATAAGCGTCGATGAAACAACGCACCGCGAGCTCGGCAGCTTCGCGCCCGCCCTTGTGTCCGCCGACGCCGTCGGCAACCGCGGCGACGATGTCGCGATTGCTTACGCCGGACCGGCCGAGACACGTCCCGACGTAATCCTCATTGGCGGACCGCTTGCCGGTCTCGCTGACGAAGCCGACGCGAACCCCGAGATTTCGTTGCGAACCGATCGTCACCCGCGCGGCCTGTCAAGCCTTTACTATCGACGCGTTTTCTTCACGCGAACCGGTAAGCACTTCGCTCGAAAACGCTATGGTAGCGCGCGTGGTCAGACCCGCGCTCCCGATGCGGCGCCCCATGTGGTGCGCCAGCGGACCTTGACCATGGCAAGTCCGAGGAAACCAAGCAATGCCAGCAGGCCGAAAAACAGGAAGCCCGCGCCGAATCCGCCGGTCATTCCCTTGGCGATGCCGAGCGCCTTGGCCAGGAAGAAGCCGCCGATGCCGCCGGCGCAGCCGACCAGGCCGGTCATCAGGCCGATCTCGTGACGGAAGCGAAGCGGAATGAGCTGGAACACCGCGCCATTTCCCATGCCGAGCGCAAGGACACCGATGGAGAACAGCAGCACGGAGATCCAGGCAATGCGCGGCATCTGCGTGAAGGCCCAGCCGGTCGACGTCGGTGCGGCCGGCCCCTCCGGCATGAAGGCGATGATGAGATACGCGGCGACGACGACGCCAAACAGGATCGACAAGGAGCGAATGCCGCCGATGCGATCGGCGATCAGTCCGCCGACGGGACGGAAACCTGAGCCGAAAGCGACGATCAAGCCCACCAGCAGGCCCGCCGCAACGCCGGACACATGATACTGCACGGTGAAGTACAGCGGCAGCGCGTTGGCCAGCCCGACGAAACCGCCGAAGGTGATGAAGTAGAAGAACATGAACCAGCGGCTGTCGGGATCGCGCAGCAGGGCGCCATAGGCCTTCAGCGAAATTGGCTTGCGCTCGCCAGGCGCATCCTTGGCGGCGAAGACGTAATAGGCGAGGATCAGCAGCATCGGAACCAGCAGCACGCCGAACACGGCCTGCCAGCCCCAATGTTCGGCGATCGACGGCGCGAACAGCGTGTCGAGCACGACGCCCATATTGCCGGCGCCGGCGATTCCCATCACCACGCCCTGATATTGCGGCGGATACCAGCGGCTCGCCTGCGGCAGCGCCACTGCGAATGACGCGCCGCCGATGCCGAGCGCGAGACCGAACACCTCGATCGCGAGTTTGCTGTTAAGGCCGAAATACCAAACCCAGGCCGTTGCAAGGATGACGACGATCTGCGCGATGATTCCGGTTCGCTTGGCTCCGATGAGATCGGCGAGCAAGCCCATCGGAACCCGCAGCAGCGCACCGGCCAGCACCGGGATAGCGACGAGGGTGAACTTCTCGTCGACGGCAAGGTTCATGTCGTGCGCGATGTAGACGATCAATGGACCAAGCGCGACCCAAGCCATGAAGCTTATGTCGAAATAGAGGAAGGCGGCGAGCAGCGTGGGCCAATGGCCGGCCTTCTTGAATTCAGCAAACTTCATCGAGCAGCCTCGAACATTGGCGCGCGACACCGCGCGGCGCGGTGGTCTCGGCACAAGGGACGGAATGTTGGGAAGCGAGTCGTCTCGTCGTTGAGGCGCACTCTCGCTTCTATCGTCAGCAATTCGTGTGCCAGAAAAACCGGCGCGTCAGTTTGCGTGTATTTGCAGAGCCTTGCCGGGCGCGGACAAACTGCCGGGAATGCGGCCGCTGCTACGTTTGTCGGCAAAACCAGCCGCCCGAACGTGCAGAGTGGTGTTTTATTATGCTGTGCGAAATATTAACGGAAAAGCGTCTCCAAAAACCGGCTTGCCCGTGTCGTGCCGTCTCCGCGGCCACCTTGCCGCTCCTTCGCAGCGGCGCATTCGCGTTGTGCACAATGGATAGCCCGGGTGGGTGATTTTTTGGGCATTTGTGCACCCTAAAAGGCGTTCAATTACCGTTTCATCGGCTGAAGCCACGCGTTGTGCCCGAAAAGCTACGGGTTCGGCGTTGGCACGTCTCTTGAATACGTGAGATTTCGATCGTCATAGTCGACGATCGCTCTGCCCGCCGATGGGCGCTCCTCAATCATCAATAATTTCGCCGATCGACGATGCAGAGTTGCGCAGTCGAGCGAGGCCGTCGGAACCTGGATCAGAAGGCAGAGCATGCTCAATAAAGTGAACAAGCCAAAGTTGGTGGTGATCGGCAACGGCATGGCCGGCATCCGCACGGTGGAATTGCTGCTGGACCGCGCGCCCGATCTCTATGACATCACCGTGTTCGGCTCCGAACCATACGGCAACTACAACCGCATTCTGCTGTCGCCCGTGCTTGCCGGCGAGAAGACCGTCGACGACATCATGCTCAACACGGAGCAGTGGTACGACGATAACGGCATCACGCTGCGCAAGGGCGAAATGATCGAGATGATCGATCGGCGCACCTGCGAGGTCGTGACGAAAGAGGGCGCGCGGGTGCCTTACGACCGCCTGCTGATCGCTACGGGCTCAAACCCGATCATGCTGCCGCTTCCCGGCAAGGATCTTCCTGGTGTCATCGGCTTTCGCGACATCCAGGACGTCGAGCATATGGTGCAGGCGTCGACGAGCTACAAGAATGCGGTGGTGATCGGCGGTGGCTTGCTCGGCCTTGAAGCGGCCAACGGCCTGATGAAGCGCGGCATGACCGTCACCGTCGTGCATCTGCTCGACACGTTGATGGAACGTCAGCTCGATCAGGTCGCCGGCGGATTGCTGCGCAAGTCGCTCGAAGAGCGCGGCATGGTGTTCAAGATGCCGGCGCAGACCGAGGCGATCCTCGGCACCGATCGCGTGACCGGCGTGCGCTTTGCCGACGGCGAGGAGCTCCCGGCCGACCTGGTCGTGATGGCGGTCGGCATCCGCCCCAATTTCGAGCTGGCGCGCAAGGCGGGCCTGCATTGCGAGCGCGGCATCGTCGTCTCCGACACCATGCAGACCTATGACGGGCGAATCTATGCTGTCGGCGAATGTGTCCAGCATCGGCGCCAGACCTACGGTCTCGTCGCTCCCTTGTTCGACCAGGCCAAGGTCTGCGCCAACCATCTCGCCATGAAGGGTTTTGCCACGTATGACGGTTCGGTGGTTTCGACCAAGCTGAAGGTAACCGGAATCGACCTGTTCTCCGCCGGCGACTTCGCACCGGGCGCGGACAAGGAAGAGATCGTGATGCAGGACGCCTCCCGCGGCGTCTACAAGCGGATCATCCTGCGCGACAAGAAGATCGTCGGCGCCGTGCTCTACGGCGATACCATCGACGGCCCCTGGTACTTCCAGCACTTGCGCGACGGTACCGACGTTTCGCACATGCGCGAGCGGCTGGTGTTCGGCGCCGCCAATCTCGGCGACGGCGGCCACAGCGGCAACAACTCGGTCGCCGCCATGAGCGACGACACGGAAATCTGCGGATGCAACGGCGTCTGCAAGGGCACCATCGTCAAGGCGATCAGCGAAAAGAAGCTGTTCACGATCGACGACGTGCGGGCCCACACCAAGGCATCGTCGTCGTGCGGCTCGTGCACCGGTCTTGTCGAGCAGGTTCTGGCTTTCACGCTCGGCGGCGACTATTCGGCGGCGCCGAAGGTCAAGCCGATGTGTGCCTGCACCGATCACAGCCATGACGACGCGCGCCGCGTCATCGTCGAGAATGGATTGAAGACCATTCCCGACGTCATGAAGTTCATGGACTGGAAGACGGCGAACGGATGCCACTCCTGCCGGCCGGCGCTGAACTATTATCTGCTCGCGACCTGGCCCGGCGAATATCGCGACGATCAGCAGTCGCGCTACATCAACGAGCGCGTTCACGCCAACATCCAGAAGGATGGAACCTATTCGGTCGTGCCGCGGATGTGGGGCGGCGTCACGACGCCGGACGAACTGCGCGCCATCGCCGACGTTGCGGACAAGTTCAATATTCCGACCGTCAAGGTGACCGGCGGGCAGCGCATCGATCTCCTCGGCGTCAAGAAGGAGGATCTGCCTGCGGTCTGGGCCGACCTCAATGCTGCCGGCATGGTGTCGGGTCACGCCTATGCCAAGGGATTGCGCACGGTGAAGACCTGCGTCGGTTCGGAATGGTGCCGGTTCGGCACGCAGGATTCGACCGGCCTCGGCGTCAAGCTCGAAAAGTTCATGTGGGGCTCGTGGACGCCGGCCAAGGTGAAGCTTGCGGTATCAGGTTGTCCGCGCAACTGCGCGGAGGCGACCTGCAAGGACGTCGGCGTCGTCTGCGTCGATTCCGGCTACGAGATTCACTTCGCCGGTGCTGCCGGCCTGCACATCAAGGGCACCGAGTTCCTGACCAAGGTCGCGACGGAGGAAGAGACGCTCGAGATCATCGCTGCCCTGACGCAGCTCTATCGCGAGCAGGGCTGGTATCTGGAGCGCATGTACAAGTGGTGCGACCGGATCGGTCTCGACGCGATCCGCAAGCAGGTGGTCGACGACGTCGCCAATCGCAAGGCGCTGTTCAGCCGCTTCGCCCATTCGCAGCAATTCTCGCAGAGCGATCCCTGGGCGGCGCGCGCCCAGCGCGGCGTCGATCGTAACGAATTCACCCCGCTGGCGGAGCTGGAACTCGCATGACCAAATGGATCGAAATCGGGACGCTGAACGATATTCCCGTTCTCGGCTCGCGTGTGGTGCGGACGGCCTCCGGAGACATCGCGGTATTCCGGACCAGCGATGACGAGGTGTTTGCGCTCGACGACCGCTGTCCGCACAAGGGCGGACCGTTGTCGCAGGGCATCGTCCATAACAAGCGCGTCACCTGTCCGCTGCACAATTTCGTCATCGAACTGAAGAGCGGCACGGCGGTCGCGCCCGATGAAGGATGCACGCGCGCGCATCCGACCAAGGTGGAGAATGGCGTCGTCTGGCTTAGCGTCCAGACGGCGGTGGCCGTGCCTGCCGAGTGAGGGTGATCGCCCGTGCCGGTGAAGACAACCTGTCCGTATTGCGGGGTCGGCTGCGGCGTTGTCGCTGACAGGGATGCCGCGGGTGGCGTGACTGTCCGTGGCGATCCGCTTCATCCCGCCAATTTCGGCCGGCTGTGCGGGAAAGGCTCGGCGCTCGCCGAGACCATCAGCCTTGAGGGCCGGCTGCTCTCGCCCATGGTCAAGGGGCAGGAGACGGACTGGGACACGGCGCTCGATCACGTCGCGGACGGATTTGGCAGAATCGTCCGCGAGCATGGACCTGATGCGGTGGCCTTCTACGTCTCCGGCCAGATCCTCACCGAGGACTATTACGTCGTCAACAAGCTCGCCAAGGGCTTTATCGGCACCGCCAATATCGACACCAATTCGCGGCTATGCATGGCCTCGAGCGTGGTGGGTCACAAGCGCGCGTTCGGCAGCGACACCGTCCCGGGCTGCTACGAGGATCTCGAAGCCGCCGATCTCCTGGTCCTCGTCGGCTCCAACGCCGCCTGGTGCCATCCGATCCTCTACCAGCGCATGGTCGCCGCGAAGGCGGCTAATCCCGCTTGCCGCATCGTTGTCATCGACCCGCGCCGGACCGCCACATGCGACGGCGCCGATCTGCACCTGCCGCTTCGCTCGGGCAGCGATTCGGTGCTGTTCAACGGATTGCTCGCGCATCTTGCGTCGCGCGGTGCCATCGACGGCGCGTTCGTGGAGGGATTCACCACCGGCGCTGAAGCCGCGCTGCGGCAGGTTGCGGGACAGACGGTCGCGCAAACCGCCGACATCTGCGGCCTCTCCGAAGGCGCCGTGGCGCTGTTCTTCGACTGGTTCGCCAAGACCGAACGGGTCGTCACGCTCTATTCGCAGGGCATCAACCAGTCGAGCAGCGGCGTCGACAAGGTCAATGCGATCATCAACTGCCATTTATTGACCGGCCGCATCGGGCGTCCCGGCATGGGCCCGTTCTCGCTGACCGGACAGCCCAATGCGATGGGCGGCCGGGAAGTCGGTGGGCTGGCCAATCAGCTTGCCGCCCATATGGAGATCGAGAACGCGACGCATCGCGACCTCGTTCAGCGATTCTGGCAGTCGCCTGTGATCGCGGACAAGCAGGGCCTCAAGGCGATCGACATGTTCGAGGCGATCGTCGAGCGTCGCATCAAGGCGGTCTGGATCATGTCGACCAATCCGCTGGTCAGCCTGCCGGATGCCGATCGCGCGCGCCGCGCGCTCGACGCATGCGAACTCGTCGTCGTTTCCGATTGCATGCGGCACACCGACACCACGCGTCATGCCCATGTGTTGCTGCCCGCGCTGACCTGGGGCGAAAAGGACGGCACCGTCACCAACTCCGAACGCCGCATCTCGCGGCAGCGGCCGTTCCTGCCGGCGCCCGGCGCCGCACGGGCGGATTGGCGGACCGTCTGCGACGTTGCGCGGCGCATGGGTTTTTCGGGATTCGACTATTCAAGCGTCGCCGAGATCTTCCGCGAGCACGCAAGACTTTCCAGTTTCGAGAATGACGGGACACGCGATTTTGACCTGTCCGCATTGAATACGCTCGACGATCGGGCCTACGATGCGCTGACCCCGATCCAGTGGCCGGTGACGCGGGAATATCCGACCGGCACGCCGCGAATGTTCGAGACGCGCGAATTCTTCACCGCCGATCGCAAGGCCCGTTTCGTGCCGGTAACGCCGCGCGCTGCCGTCAACGCGACCAGCCGCGACTATCCGCTGGTGCTCAATACCGGGCGGGTCCGCGATCAGTGGCACACCATGACGCGAACCGCGAAATCGCCGCGGTTGCTGGCGCATATTTTCGAGCCCTATGCCGAATTCCATCCCGACGATGCGCGCGCGGCCGGCGTCGAGAACGGCGGGCTCGCGCGGCTGGCGAGTCCGTGGGGCGAGATGGTGGCGCGCGTCGTTGTCACCGCCGAGCAGCGGCGCGGCTGCGTGTTCGTGCCGATGCACTGGAATGGCGAGTATGCCGGCGAAGGCCGGGTCAACGCGCTGGTCAATCCCGCGACCGACCCGATCTCCGGGCAGCCTGAATCCAAGCACACGCCGATGAAGGCGGCGGCTTACTTGCCGAAATGGCATGTCTTCATCCTCAGCCGCCGGGAGATCGAGCGTCCGGCCGCGGGTTACTGGGTCGGCGGCCTCTCAGGGACGTGCTGGCGGATGGAGCTTGCCTTCGACGAGCGGCCGGAAAGCTGGCGCGACTGGGCGCGGGCGCAGCTCCGTGTCGGACACGACATCGAATGGATCGCCTATCGCGATCCGAAGGCCGGACGCTTCCGCTACGCCGCCGTTCGCGACGGCCGGCTGGAGGGTTGCGTGTTCATCGCACCCGATCACAGACTGGTCTCGCGGTCGTGGCTGACCGGCCTGTTTGCGGAACAGGCATTGTCAGCGAGTGCGCGGATGTCGCTGCTGACGGGACAGCCGCTGGACGCCGGTCAGGACGTCGGTCCGATCGTCTGCTCATGTTTCGGCGTGGGGCAGCATCAGATCTCGGCCGAGATCCAGAAAGGCGCGGCCAGCGTCGACGACGTCGGCCGGCGTCTGAAGGCCGGCACCAATTGCGGCGCCTGCAAGCCGGAGATTGGGAAGTTGCTGCGCGGTGCGGCCGTGCGCGACCCGCATCCGGCCTAGGGTCAGCTCCCAGGCGCCACTAGTTCTTGATCGCATAAAGCGGCGTTCGCAGTGTTAGCTGATAGGAGGGCTTCGGCGTCCATGCGATCTGCGCGGTGATGCCGAACAACCTGTTATCGTCGTCGTCCATGCGGTCGAGGTCGAGCCGCAGAATCGGCTGCGTGAACGCGGGAAACGGCGTCAGGTTCAGAAGCTGCGCGCCGCCGAAGGATTGCACGCCGACGCGGCCGGTGAATTTCCAGTTGTTGTCCCACTGATAGTAGCCGCCGACATAGCCCATGATATCGGGACTGACGCGGGCGAGCGGGGTATCGACCAGAACCCGGGTGTATTGCGCGCCGGCGAGCAGCCCGCGCGTTTCGTCCGCATCCAGCGCGTAGTTCGCCTCGAGGATGGTGTTGTAGGCCGTCGTCGCCAGCGGCGTCGTCGAAGTCGACCGCGTGGCATTGGATTGGATGGTGATTGTCGGAAACATGCCACCGTTCTGCTGATAGATGTCAGCCTGAAATCCGACGGTAAAGGCGTAGATCGAAAATTTCGTCCAGGGATCGGTACCCGCCTGCGAAGTGGCTCCGCTGATGCCGCCATAGACCGAGAGCCGCTCGTTGACATCGACCGTCAACGGCAGATCGACCGAAAGGCTTTGGCTCGACGGGAAGGTGGCTGTGCGAAGCGAGGAAAGATTGGCCAGCGTCGACAGCAATGGTGGCGCGCTGAATCCGATCGAGAGCGTGCCGGCAGGCAGCGTCGAGTAGATCGTTCTCATATCGAGATAGACGTTCGGCAGGGTCGGCTTTGCCTTGGCCGCATCCTCTTCATCGTCGTCGTCGTCCTTTCCAAATGCCGCGCCGAAAAAGCATAGCGAAGCCAAGAGGCCCAACGCGACGCTTCTCGCGGACCAGGGCCGTGCAAGCTCCAGACGGAGATCCGCAGCGGATTTGGCAGGATTCGTGTTCAACCGGCGATGCCCATGACCGGAAAAGCTGATCATCTGCCGGCCCGGAATTCAAGCAGCCCCCACGACGCAGGCGGCAATCTCGTTGCCAGTGTGACACGTTTGCGCCGCGACCGTCATGGCCTCGCCGGACGCTTCATCGCTCGGGGGAGGGCTTGCTTGACTTGCGAATGACCGAAAACATCGCCGCCGCCACGATCCCGGACAGCAGGGATGCCGCGAGGACGGCGTCGCCATGGAGACCCGTGTTGTCGGGCCCCTCGGATGCCGGAGCCTTGGCTGTCATTGGTCGGTCTTGCCGCAGGCCTCTATCGCAACCGACAGCGCGAGCTTGGTTTCCTGCACGATGTCCTCGACCAACTCTTCCCGGCTGACGTGAGCGAGCTGGCCGGTGAGCAACCCCTGTTCCGCGAGCATGACCACGCCATGCAGCGAGGCCCAGAGCTTGAGCGCGCTGCGCTCGCGCAACAGACCCACGGCGGGTGCCTCCAGCGCTTCCACCAGCAGTTCGAACGTCTCCATCGCGGCACTGTGCAGCTCGCTGCCTTTCGGCGCGCAGGCCATGGTTCGCGAAGCGAACATCAGGCGATAGATGCCGTTGCGGCGCAGGCCGAAATCGAGCGTGAGTTGGGCAAAGCGGGACAGCTTCGACTGCTTCGACGGCTTTTCGATCGCCGCGCGCATCATGGCCGAGAACTGACGGAATGCCTCGGCCGTGACGGCTGTCAGCAGCGTCTCGCGATCGGCAAAATGCTTGTAGGGCGCCGGCTGCGAGACGCCGAGTTTCTTGGCAAGCGCGCTGATGCTGATCGCTTCGGGACCGCCGAGTTCGACCTCATGCAATGCGGCCTGAACCAGGGCATCACGGAGATCCCCATGGTGATAGGCATTCTGTGCTTTGCGTGCAGGACGAGGCGACATTCAATGTCATGATCTATAACTTTTGACTTGACAGCACAACGGTGTCGCGAATGTAATACGATATAACTTCGCGGTGCGCCGGCGGGTCTGTGCCGTCGCGCCGAAAGCGGCGCGAGTCAAATGCGCCTCACAAAGAGGGGAACGCTGCGATGGCCGGAAAGCTGAAAATCCGCGTCGACCAGGACAAATGTCAGGGACACGCGCGTTGCAAATCACTGGCACCCGAACTGTTCGACCTCGACGAATTCGGCAATGCGCACGAAGTCGGCGACGGCTCCGTGCCCGAGGGCCTGGAGGACAAGGCCTGGCTCGCCCAGAGCAACTGTCCGGAAATTGCCATCGAGGTGACCGAAGAATAATCCGGTCGCGAGATCTTTCATCCACCACGATCTGAACGAACCAAACAGAGGAATTGCTCCGATGTCCGATTCCGCCAGCATCATGCCCGAACATCCGCCGGTCACCGACTGGGTCAACGATTTCGATCACACCGATCCGACCTGGACGGAAAATCCGTTTCCGATCTGGGAACAACTGCGTGCGGCTTCGCCGGTCGTTCACACCGAGCGCTTCCTCGGCTGCTACATGCCGACCACCTACCAGGCGGTGAAGGAAATCGCCTACGATACCGAGCACTTCTCGTCGCGTCGCGTCATCGTGCGCGACATACGGCCGGAGATCACCGCGCGGGCGCCGCCGATCACGTCCGATCCGCCCGAGCACAAGCCGGCCAAGCAATTGTTGCTGCCGCCGTTCACGCCGGACGCGATGAAGAAGCTGGAGCCGCGGGTGCGCGCGATCTGCAACGAGCTGATCGACGAGTTCATTGCCGACGGCAAATGCGACGCCGCCGCGCGCTACACCAAGCATGTTCCGGTTCGCGCGATCGCGCATATGCTCGGCATTCCGGAGAAGGACGGCGATCTCTTCATCAAGTGGATTCACGGAATCCTCGAACTCGGCATCAAGGACGACAACGCGCTGATGGAGGCGGTGAGGGAGATGACCGGTTATTTCGCCGCCCATCTCGAGCAGCGCAAGCAGAATCCAACCGACGACCTGATCTCGACGCTGATGAAGGCGAGGGACAAGGATGGCAATCCGCTGGCGGACGAACACGTGCTGGGTTCGCTGCGGCTGTTGTTGATCGCGGGCATTGACACGACCTGGAGCGCGATCGGCTCCTCGCTGTGGCATCTGGCGAAAACGCCCGCGGATCGCGAGCGCCTCGTCAAGGAGCCGGAACTGATGCCGCTCGCGGTCGAGGAACTGCTGCGGGCCTATTCGCCGGTGACGATGGCGCGCGAGGTGATGAAGGAGACGACGGTGAGCGGCTGCCCGGTCAAGTCCGGCAACATGGTGCTGCTGTCGTTCCCGGCCGCCAACCGCGATCCCGCGATGTTCCCCGATGCCGACAAGGTGATGATCGACCGCAAGGAAAATCGCCACGCCGCGTTCGGCCTCGGCATTCACCGCTGCGTCGGCTCCAACCTCGCGCGCATGGAGATGACGGTGGCGATCGAGGAATGGCTGAAGCGGATTCCGGATTTCCGGCTCGATCCGGCCGGCAAGGTCACGTGGTCGGAAGGGACCGTGCGCGGCCCGCGTCAGTTGCCGCTGCTGTTCGGGAAGACGAACTGAGCGATTTATAGATGAGGCGAGGAGGGTCGATTGTTTCGGCCCTCCTTTTTTCGATTTGCCGCTACTTGACTTCGATCTTCGCGTCGCTGGCGACTTTCTTCCAGGCTTCGATGTCGCGCGCATTGATGTCGCGCTGCTGATCTCCGGCGATGAAATCCGCGGAGATGCCGAGCGCCAGCAGCTTCTCGGCGATGTCGGCCTCGGCCAGCGACTCCTTCAGCGAGGCCGAGATCTTCTGCGCGATCGGAACGGGAAGACCCGCCGGCGCATACATCACCCAGGACAGGCTCCGTTCGAAATCGACGCCTTGCTCCTTGTAGCTCGCAACGTCCGGCAGGCTCGGCGATCGTCCGCCGCATACCGCCAGCGCCTTCAGCTTGCCGTCCTTCACCAGCGGCTTTCCGGTTGCCATGTCGACCAGCCCGACCGAGATGTGCCCGCCCATCAGGTCGTTCGCGAGCTTGGCGGCGCCGCTGAACGGGACGTGCTGCAGGCGGACGCCGGCCTTCTGGGAGAGGATTTCGCCGCAGAAATGTCCGGTCGAGCCGACGCCCCAGCTTCCGTACTGGATCGGTTCGCCCCTCTTCGACAGCTCGGTCAGCCCGCGCAGATCGCTTGCGGGAAAATCCTTTGCCGCGATGAGCAGGATCGATGACGTTCCGATCCGGCCGATGGTAGTGAAATCCTTGATCGGATCATAGGGCAGGTTGGGGTAGACCGCCGGTGCCAGCACGTGGGTGGTCATGCCACCGATCGTAATGGTGTAACCGTCGGGCGGAGAGGTCGCCGCCTGCTGCGCGCCGATGGTGCCGGCGGCGCCGGTGCGGTTTTCGACGTAGATGGTCTGGCCGAGGCGTTTGCCCATCCGGTCGGCGAGCAGCCGTCCGAGCACGTCGCCGCCGCCACCGGCCCCGAACGGCAACAGCATCTTGATCTTCTTGGAGGGATAGTTGGCCGTGTCATCTGCGTGGGCCGAACAGGCCACTGACGCGAGCGCAAGCAGCGACAACATCATCGCGCGTAACTTCATTTACTCACTCCCTGGGTTTTGTTTTTTTTGGTCGTTCGTCGCCAGCGTTTTTCGCCTGATGTAGAGATCGTCGCGCCGTCAGGGCGCGCGAGGCGTGGCACCGGAGTGCCGCAGGATGAACCGTGTCGGCAGGTAAACCGGCCGAATCTTTTTGGCCTCGTCGCCGCCCCTGATACGGTCGAGCAGGATGTTGGCGGCGACCCGGCCCATCTGGTCCAGATCCCAGGTCAGTGCAGAAATCCCCGGCGTCGCATGCCGGGCGAGATCGGTGTCGCCGATGCACACCAGTGAAACGTCGTCGGGATAGCGCAGGCCGCTACTGGCGAGTGCGTCCATCACGCCGGCCAGCATGTGCGTGCCCAGCGTGATGATCGCGGTCGGACGGTTCGGGCCACGCAGCAACTGGCAGACGTCACTGAACGCAATGCTGGAGCCCTGCGTCTGCGGCCGGATCAAATCGGGATCGACCTCGAGCCTGGCTTCGGCGTGCGCCTGGCGATAGCCGGCGAGGCGCTCCGAACTCGGAAGCAGCGCTGCGCGTCCGGTGAGAAGGGCGATGCGGCGATGGCCGAGGCCGATCAGATAGCGCGTGATTTCGAGGCCGCCGCCGCGATGGTCCGCACGCACCGAGGGGACGCCGGGCACTTCGCGATCGATCGCCACGCAGGGCAGGTCCAGATTTGCAAGCGCGCCGGTGAAATCCGTATGGGCGTTGTCGCCGGCGAACAGCAGCAATCCGTCCATCCGCCGCCGGCGCACCGCTGATACGAACGCGGTCTCGCGGTCTTCCTCGTGGCGGGTCGCTGCGAGCATCAGCACATAGCCAGCGCGCTGCAGTTCTTCCTCCGCGCCGTTGATCATTTCGCTGTAGAGCGGGTTGGAGAGGTCGGCGACCATGCAGCCGATCGTCTTGCTCTCGCGCGAGCGCAGCGCCTGCGCCGCCGAATGCGGCTCGAAGCGCAGCCGGTTCACCGCCCGCATGATCCGCGCGTGCAATTCCGGGCTGGTATGCGGCTCGCCGTTCATGACCCGGCTGACGCTGCTGACGGATACGCCGGCTTGGGCTGCGACATCGCGAATGGTTGCGCGTGCGGGCCGCGTTCGCCGGCTCTTTGCTACTGGTCCTTCTTGCACCCTGTTCATCGCGACATCTCGGTCATCCGGAGATCTGAGGCGCTAGGCGCGCAACGCCGAAATCTAACGTAATCTGAGAACGATATACAAGGTACTATGGCTTTAAATAAGTATATTGCGCGACGATAACGGATAAAGTATGGAAACGTTTCCAGGACGGGGCGGCGAGATGGCCGTTGCCCCGCACGGCAACAACGCGGCCGAACGGCCTGAAAACGGGAGACGGACCCAGCCATGACGCGGCGTGTCGAAGGGAAAGTCGTTCTGGTCACCGGCGCTGCCAATGGCATCGGACGGGCCGCCGTGCTGGTGCTGGCCCGCGAGGGCGCGAGGATCGCCGCGACGGATTTGCAGGATGAGAAAGGCGAAGGCCTGCTGCGCGAATTGCGCGCCGGCGGCTGCGAATGCGAATACTACCACCATGACGTGACGCGCGAGGAAGACTGGCAGTCGGTCGTCGCCCGGACCAAGGCGCGGTTCGGCAGGCTCGATGTCCTCGTCAACAATGCCGGGATCGGCCTCTCGGGCCCCGTCGTCGACATGGCGTTCGCCGACTGGAAGCGGCAGGTGGCCGTCAATCTCGATGGCGTCTTCCTCGGCGTAAAGCATTCGCTGCCGCTGATGCGGGCGAGCGGCGGCGGCAGCATCATCAACGTTTCCTCGATTGCCGGGATCAAGGCGTCGCCGAACGTCTCGGGTTATTGCGCGACCAAGGGCGGCGTGCGGCTGTTTACGAAATCCATCGCGCTGGAATGCGCGGCAGCCAAGGACGGTGTGCGCGTCAACTCGCTGCATCCCGGCATCACCGAAACCGCAATCTGGGACACGCTGATCGGTACCGTCGAGGACGGCTCGAATGGCGGGCGGGAGCGCGGCCCGACGCTGGACAAGTTCACCGAACGCGCCGTGCCGCTCGGGTACAAGGCGGCGCCTGCGGATATTGCCAATGGCATTTTGTGGCTCGCCAGCGACGAGAGCCGCTACGTCACTGGCACCGAACTCGTCATCGACGGAGGCAGGTCGATCGGCTGAACGGCGGGATCAAGAAGAACCAAGAGGCGGAAACGATGTACCGCCGGACAAAACGGGAGGTTTCAATGAGCCGTATCTTCGGCGCGGTCTGCCAGAACGGATACATCGTGCGGGATATCCGCGCCGCCATGGATCACTGGGTCAATGTGATGGGCGTCGGGCCCTGGTATTACATCGACAAGGTCAAGACCGACTACTTCCGCCACCGGGGGCAGGACTCCGCCATGGAGATGAGCGTGGCGCTCGCCAATTCCGGCGATCTGCAGATCGAGCTGATCCAGCAGCGCAACGACGCACCCTCGATGTACAAGGAGTTTCTCGACTCCGGCCGCGAAGGCTTGCAGCACATGTCGTATTGGACGCGGGACTATCAGGCCCTCTACGACCGCGCGCTGTCGCTTGGCTATAAAGTCGGACATGAAGGCCAGATTGGCGGCGAAAAGGGCCGCTTCGCCTATTTCGATACGCAGGCCCATCCCGGCACCGTGGTGGAAATCTCAGACATCAGCGGCAGCAAGGGCAGCTTCTTCGAGCATATCCGCAAGGTCGCCGCCGGTTGGGACGGATCCGATCCCATCCGCGAAGTCGGCGGCCGCTGAGCAATGCGCGCCATCGTATCGAGTGCCGACGGTCCCGTACTGAAGGACATTCCTCGGCCGTCGCCGGGGCCGGAGGAGGTGCTGGTTCAGGTCAGGGCCGGCTCGCTCAACCGTGCCGATCTCGCGATGCTCCGCGGTGCGGCCCACGGTCGGGTCGGCGGCCTGGGCATGACCCTCGGCCTCGAATCGGCCGGCGAGGTGGTCGAAACCGGCGGCAAGGTAAAGCGCTGGCGCATCGGCGATCGCGTGATGTCGTCCGGCGGCGGCGCCTTCGCCGAATATGCGATCGGGCATGCCCGGCGGATCTATCCCGTGCCGGATGCTCTGCCGTTCGAGCAGGCCGCCGCCCTGCCGGTCGCGTTGCAGACCATGCATGACGCGATCGCGACCAATGGCATGCTGGAAGCGGGGCAGAGCGTCCTGATACAGGGCGCGAGTTCAGGTGTCGGCCTGATGGGCCTGCAGATCGCTAAATATCTGAGGGCCGGGCTTGTCATCGGCACCTCCACATCGCCGCAGCGGCGCGAGCGGCTCAAGGAATTCGGCGCCGATCTCGCCATCGATACGCGCGCACCGGACTGGGTAGCTCAGGTGCTGGAGGCGACGGATGGCAAAGGGGTGGACCTCTTGATCGACCTCCTCGCCGGGCCGCTGACCAACGGAAATCTCGCAGCGACGCGGATTGGCGGCCGCATCGTCAATGTCGGCCGCATGGCCGGTGAAACCGGCGAGTTCAATTTCGACCTGCATTCGATGCGCCGCATCACCTATGTCGGCGTCACCTTTCGCACCCGTAGCGCGGCGCAGGTGGAGGCGATCAATGAAAAGGTGACCCGCGCTCTCTTGCCGGCGCTGTCGCAAGGCGCGCTGCGGCTGCCGATCGACAAGGTGTTGCCCCTGGAGAATGCGTCCGAGGCGTTCGAGCGCATGGCGCACAACCAGCATTTCGGCAAGATCGTGCTGGCTAGCGCTTGAGCGGCGGCAGTAAGCAAGAAAACAGCAACATAAGGAAATAAGCGGATGGCAAGACTTCCCCTGATCGACCCGGCGGCAACCAGCGGCGACATACGGACGTCCTTTGACAGGATGCCGGTTGTCCTGAACATCTTCCGGATGATGGCGCATGCCGAGGCCAATTTCATTCCGGCGATGCGGTTCGCCAATTCGATCCTGCACCGCCAAAAGCTCAGCCACGTCAATCGCGAGTTGCTGATCCTTCAAGTCGCGCAGTGGGAGCATGGCGAATATGAGTGGCGGCAGCATGTTCCGATCGCGCTCGGTGTCGGCGTCACGCAACGGCAGATCGACTGCATCGAGCAGGGAAAATACGGGGACGCCGCCTTTAATGACGCCGAAAAGGCGCTATTGGCGTTCGGCCGTGAGGTGATCGAGAACGTGCGCGTTGCAGCACCGGTCTTTGCTGCGATGCGCCAGCACTTCAGCGAGCAGGAGATCGTCGAATCGATCCTCGCGATCGGCTTCTACATGACGATGGCCCGCCTGACCGAAGCAACCGAGGTCGACCTCGACGCCGCCGCCGGCATGACCGTCTACGAGAGCAGCAAGAAGCGGTCGGGCTGACACCTGCACATTGACCGCGGCCCCGGTTGCAGCGATCATCGGCCGGTCCAAAGCAGCGATGGCGTGGAGCAAAGGCCATGACGGGTGAGCCGGGAGCGGGCGGGCCGCGACCACTGGGCGAGATCGCCAGCTATCACGCCCATATCTATTACGATCCGGCGGCCACACGGGCCGAAGCCGAGCAACTGCGCAGCTGGATCGGCGAGCGGTTCTCGGTCACGCTCGGGCGCTGGCATGACGTCAAGGTCGGGCCGCACGACCAGGCGATGTACCAGGTCGCCTTTGCCCGCGAGATATTTCCCGAACTGGTGCCCTGGCTGATGCTCAACCATGGCAAATTGAGCGTTCTGGTCCATCCAAACACAACCAATCCGCGCCGGGACCATCTGGCCGATCCGATCTGGATCGGGCCAGCGCTCGCGGTGCATGCCGACAAGCTGTCGGAGCACGCTGAAATGGAGCAGGCGCCAGTGCCGAATACCAATCCGGTCCTGAGGCCCTGAGCATGGCTCGCGGGTTGGTTTATGCTGGCCGATTTGTCATTCCGAGGCTTGAACCTGCGGATCGCGCCGGCCATGATGGCGGCAAACACTTGTCTCGAATATGCCTTACTTTGGTTTGCATTATGGTGGGACTTATTCGGTGAATCCTTTAGGAATCAGACGTGATTCCGAAAGTGCCGAGCCGGGGGTAGATGGGTAAACGTACGACCAGCGCAGCCGGGCCTGCTTCGCGCCCGCGTACCCGATTGTACCGTGAAGCGGCGCTCGGCGTCGCGGCGCTCGCTATGGCTTTGGGGCTGGCCGCCTGGGTGACCGATATTGATTGGGCCCGCTGGATCGATCCCGCATCCGCGAATGTCCCCAGCACAACCTCGTTCGACGAACGGTTCGGTCCATCCTCGGTGCGCCGTTCGCTGGCCATCAACTACCCCTCGCGTCCTGCCGTACGCCCGCAACGCTCCGACTTCGATGCGGAGTTCGGGCATATCGAAAACCAGTTGGGCGGACCATTGCGGGAGCAGGTTGTCGAGCCCGAGCCCGAGCAGCCTGCGCCAACAGTTGAAGCCGCGATTCCCTTGCCGAGATCCCGGCCGGTCCTGGCCAATCTTCAATCCATGAGAAACGATCCGCCGACGGTCTCGGCTGATAACCGCACCATGTTCGAGAAGCTCGCCGACCTGGTGCCGATGCGCTTCTCGCTGGCATCGCTGACGCCGGGAGACGGGCTGCTCAGCGAGCGCAAGGATCTGGCCGCGCTTGGCTACGACGGTCAGACCGCCGTCTACGATATTTCGGCTCGCACAGTGTATCTGCCAAATGGCGTCAAACTCGAGGCTCATTCCGGGCTCGGCAGCCTGATGGACAATCCGGCGCATGTCGACCAGCGCATGGTCGGCGCGACGCCGCCGAACGTCTACGATCTGAAGCCGCGCGAGAAACTGTTTCATGGCGTCGCCGCGCTGCGCATGACGCCGGTGGGCGAAAACGAAATGCATGGGCGAAACGGCCTGCTCGTACACAGCTACCTGCTCGGGCCCAACGGCGATTCCAACGGCTGCGTCTCGATCAAGGATTATGACAGGTTCCTGCAGGCCTACCGGAACGGCGAGGTGAAGCGGCTCGTCGTCGTGCCGAGCCTTCGCGAAGGCCTGACCGCGTCGCGGCGTTCACCATCCCCGTCATGACTTCGGTCGCCGGCGATGTCGCCGATTCCGATACGCCCTTGCGAGCGGTCTTCAAGATCAATCTGAACGGCAAGACGGTGTCGATCGCCACGGTCGGTCAGGCCTATCGCTTCATCACCAATCTCTCTTCGATCGAATGGATCGAATTCCGTGCCCTGCACGCCGATGCTGTCAGTGCACTGCAACGCGCCGCCGACAATGCGATGCTGACCGTGCAGGCGACCAACGCCCTGCGGGCGCTGTTCGTCCGCGCCAGGCTGTTGTGACGGCGCCGGGCGATCAGTTGATACTCATTTGAAAACTATGTCCTAAAGGGAAACCTCCGCATGCCCGGAAATCACGCCGAGATTGAAGACGATCGCCTGATCCGCGAATTGTTGCAGAACTGGGCGATCTGGCGCGATGCCGGAGACTGGGAACGTTTCCGCACCGTCTGGCATCCGGACGGCCGCATGATGGCGACCTGGACGCAGGGCACCGGCGACGAGTTCATCGAAATCAGCAAGCAGGCCTGGGCCAAGGGCGTCAGCATCCTGCACTTCCTCGGCGGCATTTCGGTCGATCTCGCCGGAAACCGGGCGATCTCGCAGACCAAGATGACGATCTCGCAGCGCGCCGAGGTCGAAGGCGTGCTGTGCGATGTGCTCTGCACCGGACGGTTCTACGACTTCCTCGAAAAGCGGGAAGGGCGGTGGGGCATCGTGCTGCGCCAGCCGATCTATGAGAAGGACCGCATGGACCCCGTTACCCCCGGCGCCGCGCCTGTTCTGGATAGGGCGTTGCTTGAGCGGTTTCCAGAGGGCTACCGGCACCTCGCTTATCTGCAGACCCGCATCGGCTATACCGTCAAGCGCGACATGCCCGGCCTCAAGGGGCCGGAAGTCGAAGCCTTGTATGCACGGGGCGCGGCGTGGCTGAAAGGTAATCCGATCTAGTTTATCTCGCTGAGCGGCATCGTCACGACACTTGACGTGGATCAAAGAACCCATCCAGGCCCTCGGGGCAGCATGAAGCATCACCTATGGCAGGGGATGCGTATGGCGAGTCACCTGGAGCTGAGTTCGCGGGCGGCACTTTGCAGGCTGCTTGCGCAGCGCGAACCGGATAGCAAGGTCTATTGGCTGGCTGAGGCTGAAAACTGGTTGCGTCTTTCCCGTGAACCCATCGAGTTGCAACGAACGGGTCGTGAGGACGACCCGCTCGAACAGTTTCTGGCTCGGATCGGCAGCCGCCTGGGTCTTAGCTGATCTCCCTGCGCACGGTCGCCGCCGCATCGCACATCGCCTTCAGCTTTCCGAACGCGACATGACGCGGCATGTATTTCATGCCGCAATCTGGCGCGACGACAAGGCGATCCGCGGCGACGTGCTTCAGCCCGTTGCGGATCCGGCCCGCCACGACTTCAGCGGTTTCGATCTCGGGATTGCCGAGGTCGAGCACGCCGAGCATGATCTTCTTCGACGACAGGTCCTTGAGCACGCCGAGATCGAGTTTTGGCTGCGCCGCCTCGATCGAAATCTGTTCGGCGCTGGTGTCGGCGAGTTCGGCGAGGAAGGAATAGCCGGCCGGCTTGGTCGAGCCGGGAACGACCGCGGCATAGCCGAAACACAGATGCACGACCGTCGGCACGGTAATGCCCTGAAGCGCGCGATTGATGGCTTTCACTGCATAGCGCCGGGCGAGGTCAGGATTGTTGCGCACCCATGGCTCGTCAAGCTGGATCACGTCGGCGCCGGCCTTTTGCAGGTCGAGCGCTTCGGCGTTGACGGCTTCGGCGAAAGCCATCGCCAGCTCTTCGTCGTTCTTGTAGAACTCGTTCTTCGCCTGCTGGCTCATGGTGAACGGGCCGGGCAGGGTGATCTTGGCCGCGCGATCGGTATTTTTGCGCAGGAATTCCATATCGTGCCGCTCGACCGGGCCGCGGCGCTTCACCGGGCCGACCACACGCGGCACCGGCGTCTCGTGGCCGCTGCGCGAGGTGATCATCGCGGGCTTCTCGTCGTCGATGCCCTCAAGCGCGGTGGCAAACCGGTTCGAATAGCTTTCGCGGCGGATTTCACCGTCGGTCACGATATCGATGCCGGCCCGCTCCATGTCCCTGATAGCCACGACGGTGGCGTCGTCCTGCGCTTCTTCCAGATGCTCCGCCGGCAGCCGCCACATCGCATGGAGGCGGGTGCGCGGCACCACCTTGGACAGCATTGCGCGATCGACCAGCCATTCCGGCTGCGGATAGCTGCCGACAACGGTGGTCGGCAGCAGGTGCTTTGGCAGGTTCATGATTACCTCCTTGCTCTTGTTATTGTGACTACGCCCATCAGGCCGCGCGCGTTGCAGCCGCCGCAACCTCGTCCTTGACCGGATTGCGCAGCACGCCGATGCCGGACACCTCGACCTCGACCACGTCGCCATCCTTCATCCAGAGCGGCGGCGTGCGATAGGCGCCGACGCCGCCGGTGGTGCCGGTGACGATGACGTCGCCGGGGGCGAGTTCAGTGAAGGTCGAGCAGTAGGCGATCAGGGCGGGAACGTCGAACACGAGGTCCGAGATCGGCGCGGCCTGCACCTCGACACCGTTGAGGCGGGTGGCGATGGTCTGCTTGCTGATATCGGGGATTTCATCCGTCGTGACCATCCACGGACCGAACGCGCCGGTGCCGACGAAATTCTTGCCCGGCGCGAATTGCGAGGTGTGGCGCTGCCAGTCGCGAATGCTGCCGTCATTGTAGCAGGCATAGCCCGCGACATGCGCGAGTGCCGCTTCGCGCGAAATCCGCCGGCCGGCCTTGCCGATGATGACAGCCATCTCTCCTTCAAAATCGAAGCGTTCGGACTCCAGCGGCCGGATCATCGGCTGGCCGCCGCCGACCTGGCTGTTGGCGAAGCGGGTGAAGATCATCGGATGCGGCGGGGTTGGGTGACCGCTTTCCGCCAGATGCGTGGCGTAGTTGACGCCGATGCAGAAGATCTTGTCCGGATCGGGCACGGTCGGCAGCAATTCGATTTCGGCCAGCGCGTAGTCCGGACGCTCGCTTTGCAGGGCTTTCAGTTCGTCGAGCGATCCCTTTGCAAGCAGCGACTTCAGCGTCGGATACGCCTTCAGCCGCTTCCCGGCATCGATGATACCGGTATTCGTGATCAGGCCGTAGGTTGCGGTCGGGCCGGCCTTGAAACTCGCGATCTTCATGGTGTGACACTCTCTTCGATGTTGGAAACATAGGGCTGGATGGGCAGCGCGATCTCGCCTGACCGGATCGGGACGCAATCGGGCGGAAAATCCTGGTGGAAACGTGCGCCGGCTTTCGCGGCGCGGTCGATAAAGCGTTCGAGATGATTCATCGCGCCGCTGGGCAGATCGTGCAGCACCATCAGGCTCCACGGCTGCGCTCGGCATTGCGCGATGGCCCGGTCGGCCCAGCCGTCCGGATCGTCCCAGTCGCGCGGAATGGCGTTCCAGAGCACGACGCTCAGCTTGTTGCGGATGAGGTAGTCCACGACGGAAGGTTTTAATAGCCGGTCGTCGAGATTGCCGCCGCCGCCGAACGGCCGGAACCAGCGATGCGCGTGGGCGAGGTCGCCGATTGCATCTTGCGTCCGGCCAATCTCGTTGCGTGCCGCTTCCGGATCGCGTTGTTGCCCGAGCGGCACCGTATGCGTAAAGGTATGATTGCCGATCCAGTGATCCTCATCGTGCGCGCGCGCCGCCAGCCGGCGGCGTTCGGGGTCGCCAAGCTTTTCGCCGATCACGAAGAACGTCGTCTTGATGCCGCGTTCCCGCAAGGTATCGAGCACGCGCGGCGTGACGCCGGGCTCGGGACCATTGTCGAATGTCAGCGTCAGGTCGAACACGCAAGCCCTCCGTCAGGTGGCAGGCTGCAGGGCAGTCGGCGCGATTTCTTCGGCCGCAGTTTGTCCGGCACGGGTGCCGGTCTGCCAGATCGCGGCCTTGCGCTCGATCCATTTGATCGCGGCGTTGAAGGCGATCGCCATCGCCAGCACCAGCAGCACGCCGGCGAACACATGCGGGCTGTCGAGAATGGTGCGGTAGCGCGAGATCAGATAGCCGATGCCCGCGGACGAAATCAGCATTTCCGATACGACCACGCCGACGATCACGAGTGCGCCACCGACGCGCAGCCCTGACAGCACGGTCGGGATCGCGGCCGGGATGATGACACGAACCAGCCGCTGGCTCAGCGTTGCGCCCATGCTGCGGGCGGCGAGCAATAGCTGCGGATCGATGGTTTGGATGCCGGCGGCGGTCGCCAGCATCGTCGGGAGGAAGCCATAGATCGAGGCAAAGGCGATCTTGGATTCCGAGCCGATGCCGAGCCACACCGTGAAGACGGGATAGAAGATGACGAGCGGCACCGCATAGAGGCTCGAGACCATCGGCATGATCAGGATGCGCGGCCGCGGCAGGCTGCCGACGATGGCGCCGAGCAGGATGCCGCCGCCGCAGGCGAACGCCATCGAGATCGCGACCTCATAGAGCGTCACGGCAAGGGCATGGCCGTACTCGCCGGCCTCGTTCCATCCGGCCGCGAGCGTCGAGGACAGCGAGGGCAGGAACAGTTCCGGAATGAGGCCTGCGCGCGGCAGGAATTCCCACAGCGCGATCAGGGCTACGACGGTTAATCTGCGAAGCGTTGCCGCGCTCATGCTCGCCTCATGCCGATTTGCGGATATGACGCCAGATGCGGTCGCGCAGGCTACCGAAGGCGTCGCCGCTCAGCATCTCATAGGTGCGCGGGCGGGGCAGGGAGACCTGCAGATGATCGACGATCCGGCCGGGCCGCGGCGACATTACGATCACCTCGTCGGCGAGATAGACCGCTTCCGTCAGGCTGTGGGTGACGAACACCACCGTCTTGCCGGTCGCGGCCCAAATGCGTAGCAACTCGTCGCCCATGGTCATGCGGGTCTGCTCGTCGAGCGCCGCGAACGGTTCATCCATCAGCAGCACCGGCGGGTCCTGCACCAGGCCGCGCGCGATCGAGACACGCTGCTTCATACCGCCGGACAGTTCGTGCGGATGGCGCTTGCCGAAGCCGTCGAGGCCCACGAGTTTGAGGGCATCTTGCGCCTTGGCGCGGCGTTCGTCTTTTTTGACGCGGCGCAGCGCCAGCGGAAATTCGACGTTCTCTTCCGCTGTCAGCGAGGGAAACAGGCTGGCTTCCTGAAACACCACGCCGACCCGGTTAGGATCGGGCTCGGGGATCGGCGCGCCTGAGATGGTGATGGTGCCCGAGGTCTGCTGGCGCAGGCCGGCCATCATCATCAGGAGCGTGGACTTGCCGCAGCCGCTCGGGCCGACCAGCACGACGAAGCGGCCGGGTTTGACGTCCAGCGAAACATCCTCCAGCGCGACAACATCCTGCGTCGTGGTCTTGAAGATCTGCCCGACATTGCGGACCTCGATCGCGCCGGCCGGCTTCAGCGGAGTTATGTTCGCCAATGGCTGCATCGTGTTTCCACCCATCTGACCAGTTCGTTGAAGGCAATTGCGATGGTCGCAATCATCACCACGCCGGCCAGCAATTGCTTCATCTGGAAGTTTTCGCCCCAGGTCGCGATCTGATGGCCGATGCCGTCGCGCGAGGCGTACATTTCGGCGAGAATGACGCCGGTGAGATTGAAGATCATCGAAATCCGCAGCGCTTCGAGCAAAACCGGGAGCATGCTCGGCAGGTAGACGCGAAATGCGGTCTGAACAGGCGTGGCGCCATAGGAGCGTGCGACGGTCAGATGCTCGACCTTGACCGACTCCACCGCCGTCGTGGTCGACATGATCACAATGAAGATGGTCGAGAAAAAACCGAACCCGACCTTCTGTGAAAAGCCGACGCCGAACACCAGGATGAACATCGGCAGGAAGATCGATTTCGGGATGCTGAAGGCGAAGAACAGCAGCGGTTTTGCCACCTCGGCAAAATAGCGGTTCTCCGCGATCAGGAAGCCGATCAGCGCGCCGACGGGAACGGCGAGCGCGAAGGCGGTCGCCACCTCGCTGGCGGTGACCACGAGATCCTTCCGCACACTCGCCCGCTGCAGCAGGTCGCCCAGCGTTGCGAGCGTGTCGGAGGCGGAGGGGAGCAGGCGCGGGTTGACGATGCCGGTGCGCGACAGGATCTCCCATATCGCAAACAGCGCCACCACAATGGCGACCCGCGCCGCCTTTACGCCTAGCCCGCTTTGCATCGCGGTTGCCTCAGAATTTGGTCGGAACCGGCTTGAACTGCGTCGAGATGATCTCTGCCGCTGGCCCGAGATCCTTCATGCCGCCGGCCTTGGCCATGTCGAGCGCGAGCTGAAGCTGCTCCGTGATCTTCGGCCCATCCATGCTGCCGTCGGTTTCAAGCTTCAGAATCGTGTTTTCATATTCCAGCGCCGCGATCTCGGCGGGGATTTCATAGAGCTCGGTGATCAGCTTGACGGAGGCGTCCTTGTTGGCTCGCATGAACATCAGCGCGCCATAGAGCGCGTTCAGCGTCTTCTGCACCAGCTGCGGCTTGTCCTGCACATATTTGTCGAGCGCGATCCAGCCCGCGGCGAGGTTCGGCGGCACCTCCTTGGAGAAGTCGAGGATGGTGCGTGCTTCGCCCGATTTGGAGATCTGGAAGCTCAGCGGCGAATAAACCACGGCTGCGTCGACATTGCCGGCAAGCAGGTTCGGCACCAGGCCACCGCCGCCGACGGGAACGCGGGTGAATTCGATCTTCTTGTCCTGCTGGGTCCACAGCGCCAGCAGGTCGGAGCCGGAGCCCGCGGAGGTTATTGCGACCTTCTTGCCTTTCAGATCGTTGACGGCAAGCGTCGATTTCGAAAGCGTCATCAACTGCCAGCCGTAATAGCCCATGGCGGCATTCGCGAGCACCTTGGAGTTCACGCCCTTCTTGCGCCCGGCCGAGACCAGCGAGGTGGCGTCGAGAATGACGTCGGCGGCGCCCGCCGCCATCGCCTCGAACGTCTCGGCGCCGCCGCGATAGATCGTCAGCTCTGCCTTGATGCCTTCCTTCTCGAACAGCTTCTGGCGCACCGCGGTTTCCGCGATCGTGGTCGGCCAGTAGGTTTTTGTCGGAAGCCCGATGCGAACGGCATCGGCGGCCTGCGCCATCGCTGATGTAACAAGCACGGTGGCGGCTGATATCGTTGCCAGTATGTGGCGTCGTGTGATCTTCATTGTGACGTTTCCCTTTTGCTTTTCTTGATTTGGTCTTCGAGCGAGTCAGGTGGTGTCGCCACCTCCTGAAATTTTCGGGGCTGCGAGCTCGACGAGATGCATGGTTGTCATGAAATGCTTCGAGAGCGCCGCAACGGCGGCATCGGCATCGCGCGTGAGGGTGGCCCGCACGATGGCGGCGTGTTCGGCCTCGACGTCGCGGGTTTTCTCGCTGTTGCGCCGGATCGCGAGCCGTCGATAGCGCTCGCTCTGCTCGTGCAGCACATCACGAAAGCCCAGCAGCCATTGCGAGCCGCAGGCATTCACCAGCGTACGGTGGAAGATACGGTGCCGCACCACCCATTCCTCATAGTGATGCGTCGGATCATCGGGATAGGTGTGGGGAACGACGCAGAGCGCCGCGAACGATTTCTCCACTGATGCCAGCCAGGCCGCGTCGCCGCGCTCGATCGAGCGGCGCAACGCCAGTCCCTCGATGTCGACACGGGTTTGCGTCACGTCGCGCAGATCCGCCGGCGATACCGGGCTGACGCGAAAGCCGCGCTGGTCGGACGCCTGCACCAGCCCGTCCGCGACCAGCCGCGACAGCGCTTCGCGCACCGCGGCGAGGCTGACCGAAAACTGCTTGGCGAGACCGGCGATATGCAGCTTCTGGCCAGGCAAGAGCCGGGTCGAGAGAATGTCCGCGCGCAGCCGCTCCTGAACGGCAGACGTCAGGCTTCGCGGCCGTTCGTCGGCAAGGCGCTCGCCAAAACTCAACCCGATACTGCTCATGGCGGCGCAGATTGGCGAGGAGCGGTGAGATCGTCAATCGAAAATCGATTTTTTCGATAAAGTGCTGTTTGATCTGTATTTTCTTCCCAGCTAGCCCGCTTCAGCTCCGAAATCTCACGGCGCCGCTCAAAATCATCGTGACAACTTTCGAACATTTACCTAGATAGTTCGCGTGCGAAATAAATCGATATCATCGACATGAGCCCCCGTCGCGAGCATCGGCTGGTGTTCCTGCTCACCGTCGCGCAGCGCCGCCTGCAGCGCTGGATGGCGGCGCAGCGGCAGAACAGCGCCGTGACCGCCACGCAGGCCGGTCTGCTGTTCATTCTGGGCCAGCGCGACGGCGTGCTGATGGGCGAGGCCGGCGCGGCGCTCGATCTCGGACCGCCCGGCATCAGCGGCCTGGTGGACCGGATGACGGCGGCAAACCTGATCAAGCGGCGCGCCGATCCGGATGACGGGCGCGCGTGGCGTCTGTGGCTGACACCGGCCGGCCGCGCGGCGATGGCGCAGTCGAAAGCCGGACTTGTGGAGGTCAATGCGCGCCTCACGGATGGATTTACCGACGCTGAGATCGACGTCGTCGCGCGCTGGCTGACCACGATGCAAACCAGATTTCCCAGAGGAGAAGACGAATGACCGAGCATATCAAGATCGAGAACAGCGACGGGGTCCTGACGCTGACGATGGCCCGTCCCGACAAAAAGAACGCGCTGACCAATGCGATGTATGGCGCGCTGGCCGATGCGATCCAGGCCGCCGAGACGGATTCGTCTGTTCGCGTGCTGCTGATCCGCGGCGAGGGCGACATGTTCACCGCCGGCAACGATGTCGGCGAGTTCGCTGCGATTGCGACCGGCGCCGTCCAGGGCGAGCGGCATGTTGGCCGTTTCCTGCAGTCGCTCGCCCATTCGAGCCGACCGCTGGTCGCGGCCGTTCAGGGCCGCGCCGTTGGTATCGGCACCACCATGCTGCTGCATTGCGATCTGGTCGTGCTGGCCGAGAATGCGTTGCTGTCGACGCCGTTCGTCAATCTGGCGTTGGTGCCGGAAGCCTCTTCCAGCATCTTGATGCCGCTTCGCATCGGTTATGCCCGTGCATTCGAGATGTTCGCGCTCGGCGAACCCGTCGACGCCAAATCCGCCTTCGCCTGGGGCCTCGCCAACCGCGTGGTGCCGCTCGACAAGCTCGACGCAGAGGCGAAGGCGTTCGCATCGCGGCTGGCGAAACAGCCGGCCGGCGCCGTCAGCACCACCAAGCGGCTGATGCGCAATCCGGAAGTTCTGATGGCGCAGATCAAGGTGGAGAGCGAGCAGTTCGCGGCTCGCCTGAAGACCGCCGAAGCGCGAGAGGCCTTTATGGCATTCGCCGAGCGCCGGCCGCCGGACTTTCTGAAGCTCGCCGCCAGCTAGTTGGAGCAAGTTCGAGCAATCCTCCGCAGTTCGAAAATGCGTTCCGGGATGACGAAGTGAGCGCGTCGTCATTCCGGGATGCGGCAGATTGTCCGATGAAGGAGCCGCCACGACGATCGGAAGTCGTCTATTTCCACGCCTGCGACCGGGAGGGAATTGACCCGCTGTGGCAGCCCCGCTACCTCTTCTGTCCGCCTGCGGGGGAAACAAAATGAACAAGAACAATGAAGCTTCCGAATTCGATTACGTCATCGTCGGCGCCGGCTCGGCCGGATGCGTGCTTGCCAATCGCCTGAGCGCCGACGGCAAATATTCCGTTTTGCTGCTCGAGGCTGGACCGAAGGATACCAATCTCTGGATCCACGTCCCGCTCGGCTACGGCAAGCTGTTCAAGGAAAAATCCGTCAACTGGATGTACCAGACCGAGCCGGAACCGGGCTTGAACGGCCGTCAGGTGTTCCAGCCGCGCGGAAAAGTGCTTGGCGGCTCCAGTTCGATCAACGGCCTGCTCTATGTGCGCGGCCAGCACGAGGATTATGATCGCTGGCGCCAGCGCGGCAATGCCGGCTGGGGCTATGACGACGTGCTGCCCTATTTCAAGAAAGCCGAGAACCAGCAGCGCGGCGCGGACAAATATCACGGCACCGATGGTCCGCTGCCCGTGTCCGACTGGCGCCATCATGATCCGTTGTCGGAAGCGTTTGTCGTTGCCGCCGCGGAGACCGGCATTCCGACCAATCCCGATTTCAACGGCGCCACGCAGGAGGGCGCGGGATTTTTTCAGACCACGACCCGGCGCGGGCGACGCGCCAGTTCCGCATTCTCCTATCTCCGTCCTGCCAGGACGCGGCCCAACCTCCACGTCGAAACGTCAGCACTGGCGCAGCGAATCCTGTTCGAAGGACGGCGCGCGAAGGCGATCGAGTACAAGCAGGATGGCCGCGTCCGCACGGCGCGGGCGCGCAAGGAGATTCTTGTTTCCAGCGGCGCCTATAATTCGCCGCAACTGCTGCAGCTCTCCGGCGTCGGACCGGCGGATCTGTTGAAGCAGCACGGCATCGAGATCGTGCTTGATGCACCCGGCGTCGGCAATGATCTGCAGGACCACATGCAGGTGCGCCTGATCACGCGCTGTGCGCAAAAAGTGACGCTGAACGATGTCGTCAATCATCCGATCCGCAAGATGATGGCGGGCCTTCAGTATGCAGCCTTGCGCAAGGGGCCGCTGACGATTGCGGCCGGTACGTCAGGGGCGTTCTTCAAGACCAGTCCGCGGCTGGCTTCGCCCGATATCCAGATCCACTTCCTGCCATTCTCGACCGACAAGATGGGCGAGAAGCTGCACGCGCTTTCCGGCTTCACTGCGTCGGTCTGCCAGTTGCGTCCCGAGAGCCGCGGGTCGCTCCGCATCAAAAGTGCCGATCCCGCCGTGCCGCCGGAAATCCGCATCAATTATCTCGCGACCGAAACCGACCGCCGCGCCTTCATCGACGGCATCCGCATTCTGCGCAAGATCCTCGCGGCCCCCGCACTGAAGCCTTATGCGGTTGGCGAAGTCGATCCCGGCCCGAAGGTGCAGAGCGATGACGAGTTGCTCGATTTCTGCCGCCGCACCGGCAGCACGGTCTATCATCCGACCTCGACCTGCCGCATGGGCAGCGATGCGCTCGCGGTCGTCGACCAGCGGCTGCGCGTGCGCGGCATCGAAGGGTTGCGCGTGGTCGATGCGTCGATCATGCCGGATTTGATGTCGGGCAATACCAACGCACCGGCCATCATGATCGCCGAGAAGGCGTCCGACATGATTTTGGAGGATGCGCGGTAGGCTCTAAACCTCGTCCCGCTTGCGGGGAGAGGTCGGCGCGAAGCGCCGGGTGAGGGGTACCGGACTATCAACTCGCACCACCTCGTGGAGAGAGCCCCTCACCCCAACCCTCTAAGAGCGAGCTTCGCTCGTCTCGACCCCGCAAGAGCGGGGCGAGGGAGCTGCTTCAGCCTCTATACTCCCTTACCCGCTTCAGCATCTGCTCGACATGAGCGATCGGGGTTTCCGGCTGGATGCCGTGGCCGAGGTTGAAGATCAGTCGTCCCTGCGCGTAGTTCGCCAGCACGTCGTCGACGGCACGGTCGAGCGCGGCGCCGCCTGCGATCAGCACCAGCGGATCGAGATTGCCCTGCACGGCGACGCGGTTCTGCACGCGTTCGCGGATCATGGAAGGCTCCGCTGCCCAGTCGATGCTGACGGCGTTGACGCCGGTCGCCTCGACATAGGCCGGCAACAGCGCGCCGGCGCCGCGGGGAAAGCCGATGATCTTCGTATCGGGCGCTTGCGCGCGCACGCCGGCGACAATGCGTTTCACCGGTTCGATCGACCAGCGCTCAAACTCGCGCGGCGGTAACACACCGGCCCAGGTGTCAAAGATCTGCAGGCAATCGGCACCGGCCTTGAGCTGGCCGAGCAGGTACTGGACCGAATTCTCCACCAGCACGTCGATGATTTCAGCGAACGCTTCGCGATGGCGATAGGCCATCATGCGCGCGGGCGCTTGGTCCGACGTGCCTTGTCCTGCGACCATGTAGGTTGCAACGGTCCACGGCGCGCCGCAGAAGCCGATCAGCGCGATGTCGGGTGCGAGCTCGCGCCGCACGCGGCGCAGCGCTTCATAGACCGGCTCGAGTTTTCCGAAATCGGCATGGCGCGCGAGCGTTGTCACCTGCTCCGGCGTATCCAGCGGGTCGAGCCGCGGGCCTTCGCCGGCCTCGAAGCGCACCGAGCGGCCGAGCGCGTAGGGGATCACGAGAATGTCGGAGAAGATGATCGCGGCGTCGAAGTTGAAGCGGCGGATCGGCTGCAGCGTCACTTCGGCGGCATATTCGGGCGTGAAGCACAGGTCGAGGAAGCCGCCCGCCTTCGCGCGCAGCTCACGGTATTCCGGCAGATAGCGGCCGGCCTGCCGCATCATCCAGACCGGCGGCACATTCTGCCTGCGGCCGGACAGCACTTCGAGAAAAGGTTTCACGGCGGGTTTCTGGGACAAAACGAAAGGTTCCTGCGGCAGGGCTGCTATGGCGCCTCTGATACACGCAGGTTCCCGATTGGCCAAGAAGCGATGCATGGCGCGCGCGAGGAACCTGCGCAAAACCGGGCCGTTATCTCAGCCATGGAGGTACCTATGGCTGAGAAATTCAATCCTGCGGCGCATGACAAGCACGCCGAAGATCCCCGCGAAGCGCAGAAGGCCGATCGGGAAACCCACGAAAAGCTAGAGGCCGGTTTGGTCGACACGTTCCCGGCATCCGACCCTGTGAGTGCGGCGCAGCCGGCGCCGTCGAAAGCCGATCGCGAACATGAGAACCCATCGCTGTGGAACAAGGTCCTCGCGGTCTTCCGTTAGTGCGGCCCACATTTCACCCGCGCATGGTCGCGCGGCAGGAGCGGCTCCTTCCCTAAGGGGCCGCTTTTGTTTGGCCGAGCGAGCCTTAGTAATGCGGCGGCCGTTCGTTTGTTGGGCCTGGCAAGTTGTTCTCGGCTTCTTGCAGGCGCTCTTTCAGTTCTGCGACCTTCCGCGTCAGCCTGTCGATCTCGGTCCACTGCGTCGTGACCGTTTGGTTCAATGTTTCGATGGTCACGTCTTGATAGGTCAGCCGCATCTCCAGCGAATCGATGCGATCGTTCAAGCTGTCGATGCGATCGCTCAATCTATCGACTTCACTCATGCGAGCCATCGCCGCGCTCCCGCAGGCCGTGGCCCAGCGCCACGCGTTCGTCGAACACGAAACATTCACCGCGCCAGCGGCTCTCTTGTTCCGGCACCCCTTCGAGGTAGCGGAGAATGCCGCCCTTGAGGTGATAGACCTCGGAAAACCCGCGCGCCAGGAGATAGGCGCTGGCCTTTTCGCAACGGATGCCCCCGGTGCAGAACATCGCGATCTTCTTGTGCTTCGCCGGATCGAGTTTCTCCGCGGCGAACGCCTTGAACTGCCCAAAGCTCTTGATGCCGGGATCGACGGCGCCCTCGAACGTGCCCATCGCCACCTCGAAGGCGTTGCGGGTATCGATCACCAGTGTGTCGGGGGCTGTGATCAGTTCGTTCCACTCCGACGGTTCGACATAGGTGCCGACCTGCCGTGTCGGGTCGATCGTCGTGTCTCCCAGCGTAACGATTTCCTTCTTCAGCCGGATCTTCAGCCGCTGGAACGGCATCTCGGAAGCGCCCGAAAACTTGAGTTCGAGATTGCCGAGCCGGCCGCCGAACAGGGCGCCGTGCTGCAACTCCTGGACGAGCGCGTCGATGCCCTCGTCGCTGCCCGCAACCGTGCCGTTGATGCCCTCATTGGCGAGCAGCACGCTGCCCTTGATCCCGAGGCTTGCGGCTATAGCGCGCAGCGGCTCGCGCAACTCCCGGAAGTCCGGCAGCGCGGCGAATTGATAGAAGGCGGCGACCGTGAGCGGCATGGCGACCATTTATCAGGCAGGCCGGGCAGGGGGAACCCCGCTGTCGTCCCTGCGAAAGCAGGGACCCATAACCACCGGACGTCGTGATTGTGGGAAGGTTCTACCGCCCTGCCTCTTCCATAGGTCGCGGTGTATGCAGAGCATGGCTCCTCTGGCATGCCAACCATTGCCCTGCCGGGGATGAATATGCCAAAGAACCGTCTGTAAACCCGCCCCACAGCTCCCGCGGGATGCTCAAGAAACGCTGAAAGAAAGCACTCGCGATGAGGAATTTCCATTTCGCCGGCCGCTCGACGGTCCATGCCCAGAACGCGATGGTGGCGACGTCGCATCCGGACGCCGCGCTGGTCGCCATCGACGTGATGCGCGCCGGCGGCACGGCTGCGGATGCCGCGGTGGCGGCCTGCGCGCTGCTCGGCGTCATCGAACCGCAATCGACCGGCATCGGGGGCGATTGTTTCGCCCTGATCCAGCCAAGGGGCGAGGGCAAGATCGTCGCCTATAACGGCTCCGGCCGCGCGCCGATGGCGGCGACGGCCGAATGGTACCTCGAGCGCAAGATCCATTCGGTGCCGCTGACCTCGGCCCATGCGGTCAGCATTCCCGGCGCGATCGACGCCTGGGACACGATCCTGCGCGACCACGGCAAGATGGGGCTCGACACCCTGCTGCAGCCCGCCATCAAGGCCGCCGAGGAAGGCTATGTCGTTGCACCCCGCATCGCCTTCGACTGGAAGAACCAGTTCGAGAAGCTGAAGAACGGCACCAACACCGAACGCTATCTGCTGCCGCACGGCAAGCCTGCGGTCGCCGGCGACGTGATCCATCAGCCCGAACTGGGCAAGACGCTGCGCGCGATCGCCAAGAACGGCCGCGACGCGTTCTATAGCGGCGAGATCGCCGCCGACATGGTGGAAACCCTGCGCGGCATCGGCGGCCTGCATACGCTGGAAGATTTCGCCGCGCATTCGACCGAAACCACGTCGCCGATCGGCACGATGTATAAAGGCCACGACGTCTGGCAGTGCCCGCCGAACGGTCCTGGCATCACCATGCTGGTGATGCTGAACATCCTCTCGCGCTTCGACCTGACCAAGTTCAAGCCGCTCAGCATCGAGCGCTTCCATCTGGAGGCGGAAGCCGCGCGCATCGCCTACATGATGCGTGAGCAGTATATCGGCGATCCCCAGCAGGTTCACGTCGACGTCGCCGGCATCCTCGCCAAGGAGTTCGCCGAGGAGCACATCAAGAACATCAAGATGGACCGGCTGCTCGAGCTGCCGAACGTCGCGCCGCCGATGAATCCGTCGACTGTCTACATCACCGTGGTCGACAAGGACCGCAACGTCTGCTCGTTCATCAACTCGATCGCGCATTCGTTCGGCTCGGCGATCGTGTCCAACAAGACCGGCATCCTCTTGCAGAACCGCGCCGGCGGATTCCGCATTCAGCCCGGCCACCCCAATTGCATCGCGCCGGGCAAGCGGCCGCTGCACACCATCATTCCCTCGCTCGCTACCAAGAACGGCCGCGCGGTGATGCCGTTCGGCGTGATGGGCGGGCAGTACCAGCCGGTCGGGCAGACCCATGTGCTGACCAACATCCTCGACTATGGCTGCGACGTGCAGGAAGCCATCGATATGCCGCGCGGCCTGCATTACGAGGGCGTCTACCAGCTCGAAGACAGCGTGCCGGCCGAGATCGTCGAAGGCCTGAAGAAGATCGGCCACAAGACCACCAGCGTGGTCGGGCCGCTCGGCGGTGGCCAGGCGATCTGGATCGACTGGGAGAAGGGCACGCTGACCGGCGGCTCCGATCCCCGCAAGGATGGTTGCGCGCTGGGCTATTGAGCGTCTAGAGACAGCCATCTTTAAGAGAGAGGGTTCACAGGATGCGCTTCTCCCGACGCACGATTATCCAGACCGCATGTGCCGCCGTGGCGGCGGCGGTTTCCACACCCGTTGCCAGCAGGATGGCATCGGCCCAGACCGCAGGAAAACCCATGACCACAGCTTCAGGTTTGCAGATCATCGACAGCAAGGAAGGCACCGGCGCCACGCCGAAGACCGGCCAGACCTGCGTCATGCACTACACCGGCTGGCTTTACGAGAACGGCCAGAAGGGCAAGAAGTTCGACTCTTCGGTCGACCGTAACGAGCCGTTCGAGTTCAAGATTGGCCAGCGCCAGGTGATCGGTGGCTGGGATGAGGGCGTCGCCTCGATGAAGGTCGGCGGCAAGCGCACGCTGATCATTCCGCCCGCGCTGGGCTACGGCGCGCGCGGCGCCGGCGGCGTCATTCCGCCGAACGCGACGCTGATGTTCGACGTCGAATTGCTGGCGGTGAAATGACTGCGCACTGATGGAGGCGCATCGTGAAGATCTCGATCCTCGACGATTATTTCGACACGGTGCGCACCCTCGACTGCTTTCGTAAGCTTGCCGGGCACGACGTCACCATCTGGAACGATCACGTCCAGGATGTCGACACACTGGTGGACCGCCTGAAGGATACCGAAGCGCTGGTCCTGATCCGCGAGCGGACACAGATCCGCACGCCGTTGCTGGAGCGCTTGCCGAAACTGAAGCTGATCAGCCAGCGCAGCGTCTATCCGCATATCGACATCGATACCTGCACCCGGCTCGGCATCATTTTGTCGTCGAGCCAGCATGCGGATACACCGTCCTATGCCACCTCCGAATTCACCTGGGGCCTGATCCTGGCGGCGATGCGCGCTATTCCGCAGCAGATGGCGGCGCTGAAGGCCGGCAAATGGCAGATCGGCGTCGGCCATACGCTGCGCGGCAAGACGCTCGGTATCTATGGTTACGGGCGGATCGGCGCCGTCGTTGCCGGCTACGGTAAGGCGTTCGGGATGAACGTGCTGGTATGGGCGCGCGAGCCGGCGATGGCGAAGGCCCGCGCCGATGGATACGCGACCGCCGCCAGCAAGGCTGATTTCTTTGAGCGATGCGACGTGCTGTCGCTGCACATGCGCCTCGTCGACGCCACGCGCGGCATCGTGAAAGCAGAAGATCTCGCGCGCATGAAGCCCACGGCGCTTCTCGTCAACACCAGCCGCGCGCCGCTGATCGAGCCGGACGCGCTGGTCAACGCGCTGCGCGCCGGGCGTCCCGGGATGGCGGCGATCGATGTCTACGAGAAGGAACCGCTGCGCGACGTCAACGATCCCCTGCTGACCATGGATAATGTGGTCTGCACGCCGCATCTCGGCTACGTCTCGCGCGACGAATACGAACTCCAGTTCACGGATATTTTTGATCAGATCGTGTCCTATGCCGCGGGAACGCCGACGAACGTCGTCAATCCGGATGTGATGGGCAAGGAAAGGGCGAGGCAGTAGCTCTCGTGTCGTCATGCCCGGGCTTGTCCCGGGCATCCACGTCTTTCATGCCGCGAGTTCGCTAAGACGTGGATGGCCGGGACAAGCCCGGCCATGACGGAAGAGATGCGACAGCTCCTCGATTTGACTGGTTTGCCATCGGGGTTTTATGTACCCTTCGGAACCAGAATTGTCAGAAAGCAACAAGATGAGCGGCACTCACGATCACACCCATTCCCACGATCATGATCATTCGCATGGCGACGCCGAGCGCTGGAAGCATGACGGCGTCCGCGTCATCCCAGGCAATCAGCTCGATCCCAACGTGCCCTCGACCGCCGGCATGGACCGCAAGGCCGCGATCAATTTCGCCCGCGTCGGCGCGCAGAAATTATGGGCGGGCACCGTGACGATCCGGCCCGACGCCAAGACCGGCGCGCATCATCACGGCCATCTCGAAAGCATCATCTATGTCGTGAAGGGCAAGGCGCGGATGCGCTGGGGCGAGCACCTGCAATTCACCGCGGAAGCCGGCCCCGGCGATTTCATCTTCGTGCCGCCTTACGTGCCGCATCAGGAGATCAACGCCAGCCGCGACGAGGTGCTGGAATGCGTGCTGGTGCGCTCTGACGGCGAGGCTGTCGCCATCAACCTCGACATCGAGCCGGTGGAAAAGCCGGAGACCGTGCTGTGGGTCGATCTGGTGCACCGCGATCCCGCCGAGAAGAAGTAAAAACAACAAAAGCCGCCGTGGTGCGGATGTCGCGGGGAAATCCCATGAAGCTTGTTCGCTACGAGAGCGCGGGCCACGTCGCCACAATCACCATGGATCGCGCCTCGGCGCACAATGCGCTCAATAATGCGTTGTGCGACGAACTGCGCGAAGCCTGGTTCCGCTTTCACGAAAGCGACGACCGCGTTGCCGTGCTGGCGTCGTCCGAAGAGAAATATTTTTCGGTCGGCGCCGACGTCAGGGATCTCCCCGTCAACATGTGGCACGCCGTGCCCGGATTGGGCGTCGAACTCGACAAGCCCGTCATTGCCGCGACATCCGGCTGGGTCGTGGGCGGCGCCTTTGTGCTGGTGCAGATGGCGGACATGTGCGTGGCATCGGAGACGACGCGCTTCATCTATCCGGAGGGCAAGATCGGCACCACCGCCGGCGGCGTCTCCTCGGTGATGGCGCGCATGCCGCACAAGATCGCGATGGAGTTTTTGCTGGTCGGCGAGGAAATGTCGGCGGAGCGCGCTTACCAGATCGGCTTCATCAACAAGGTGGCTCCGAAGGGACAGCACGTCGCGCTCGCACAGGAGATGGCTGCAAAGATCGCCGCCAATGCGCCCCTGGTGGTGCGGGCGCTGAAAAAACTCGCCCGCGAGTCCATGCCGAAAGGGCCGCTGGAAACTGTCGCCGACGTGCGCCGGCTGCTCGATGTCGTCAGAGACAGCGATGACCTCAAGGAAGGCGTCAAGGCGTTCGCCGAAAAGCGCAAGCCCGACTTCAACGGCAGGTAGCGGCCATTCGCTGCCAGATTACGCTGTCCGCGCGCTGTTTCGCCGCCCGAAAAATAATCTGAAAGCGATGTCGGACCCGCTTCCGCCCGTTCGTCCTTGGGCCGAAGCCAACGAAAAGGAGCCCATTATGGCCAAAATGATCTTCGTCAATCTGCCGGTCAGCGATCTCGCCCGATCGACCGCCTTCTATCAGGCGATCGGCGGCGAAAAGAACCCGCAATTCTCCGATGATACGGGATCCTGCATGGTGTTTTCCGAAACCATCTACGTGATGCTGTTGACGCACGACAAATACCGGCAGTTCACCTCGAAGAAGATCGCCGACGCGAAGACCACCAGCCAGGTGTTGATCTGCCTTTCCGCCGACAGCCGCGATGCGGTCGACGACATGGTCGGCAAGGCGCAGGGCGCGGGCGGCGGCGCCGATCCGGGCCCGAAGCAGGACTACGGCTTCATGTACGGTCGCAGTTTTGAGGATCCGGACGGTCACCACTGGGAAGTGATGTGGATGGATGTGGCGGCTGCCACCCAATCCACGACAGCCGCTGCCTGATCGATCGGCAGATTGTAGGGTGGGCAAAGCGTAGCGTGCCTACCATTCACGATCACAGTCTGCGGAGAGATGGTGGGCACGGCGCAAATGCGCCTTTGCCCACCCTACACACCTCTAATAACTGATCCTCAGCCCCACGCCGCCGTGAAGCGTGTTGCCGATTGGCTGCGGGCCGGCGGTGCCGTTGAGGAAGAGGTCGGCGACCCAGCCCTTGGTGATGCGGAAGCCGAGCCGGCCGCCATATTCGAACCAGCCCTGGTTGCCGATCGTCGGCACGATGGTGCCGTCGCCGGTCACGCTGGCGACGATGCCGGATCGATTCCCGAAGGATTGCACCCATCCGCCGTTGATATTGGCCTCGACACTCGAGCCGAACAGGTGCGTCCATTGTCCGCCGATCTTGACGAGGCTGGTGCGGTCAGTGCCGGTGGCGATCGAGGCGTCGAACGGATTAAACGTGGCCGCAGGGTCGGTATAGCCCTTCACCCGCTGCCACAACTGCCAGACCTCGACGTAAGCTGCGGCTTCATCGCGCGGCGAAAATCGCCTCATCCAGCCGGCGCGGCCATAGACGGCGTAGTTCTCGCTCGATGTCGAGCTTTCCAGCGACACCGCGCCGAGGCTTGTCGCGTAGCTGCGCGAGTAGCGGACCTTCTGGAACGGCGACAGGATGGTGCCGATATCGAAGAACGGCCGCGATGATCCCCAGTCGACGAAATCGTAGCGCAGCGCGAACGCGCCGATCGGCGCGCTGGTGACGTGATAGCCACTCTCATTGAATTGGGCGTAGGCGATACCGGCCAGCAGCGACAAATTGGGCGTCAGGTTCTTGCGGCCGTGAATGCCGGCCGAGAACGAACCGGCCGAACCGAACGCGCTGATGCAGTCGTTGCAATTGACTTGCTCGTTGATCCCGAGCAGCACGTTGCCGAGCACGCGGTTGGTGATCATCTGGTTGAAGCGCTGCCCTGCAAGATCGTTGATCGATCCGGCGCTCGAGCCGGGCGTGGCTAACGGCGGCGCGTTGGTGCCTGGCGTTGGCGACGGGCTTGGCGTCGGTGTAGGCGAGGGCGAAGGGCTTGGCGAGGGAGTAGGGTTCGGCGTTGGCGTCGGCGGGTAACACTCGGTACATTCCTCTACCGGAGTTGGTGAAGGCGAAGGCGACTGTGCCCGCGCAGGCGTTGATTGCGCCGCGAGCAGCGACAGAAACAGCGCTGCGGACAGCAGCAGGCTGCGCGAGAAATTTTTCACGGTCAGCGCCCGCACAGCATGCCGGTGGGATCGCTGCCGTCATCGACGATGACGGGGGCGGCATCCGCATATTGCGTGGTGCTGCAGAGCCCTGCCGCCGCGCCGCAGGTCGCAGCAAACGTCCATGGCGGAGTGTTGGTCTTCTTGATCGTCGACCGACCGCCTGCACCGCTCGATGTGATGATGGCGGTGTCGCCGGGCCGGGTAAGCTGGATGCATTCGAAGCTGACCGTGCAGACCGAAGCCGCGCCGTCCCGCAGGTTGACGATGGTCCGGCCGCGCTGCGACAGGATATCGAGCGTGGTGCCGCGCACGCCGATGGTCGCCAGCGGCGTCGTGATCTTGTAGGCGGCCTTGTCCGATTGGCCGGTGACGAAGCGAAACGCGCCCGAGGTCATGCGTATCGCGACCTCGCGATAGTGATGCTCGTCGTCGAAAACGGTGCGATCCAGCTTGAGCGTCGCATTGGCGCCGAGCGAGAGGTTGGTGCTGTCGGCCATCACCAGCCGCGTTGCGCTGTCGATCCCGGTGCGCACCGTCTCGTCGCGCAGCACTCCATCGCCAACCTTGATCTGGGTGGTCGAAGGGCCGGCCACGCGGAGCACTTCATTCTTGACGACGGCTGCTTCGCCGACGCGCGTTTGCGCGCACGCGGGCGCAACCATCAACGCAGTTACCAGGCCAATTGCAGATAGCGAACCAAAGCAGTTACAGAAATTCATTTCAGAAAACCGATCGATTTATCCCGACATCGTACCGGATCGCGGGCGCATGCGATGTGGCAGAATTATCACTCGCGCGGCTTACTCGCCGATCGGTTAGTGATTGCGAAATTGAAATGCGTTCAATGCAATGGACATAAAAATCTGGAGTCGCCACACTCAATTTTGCCGCAATTTCTTATGGTCCCTGATTCCCAGTCAGATCGCCCGTGAAGCAAGCAACTCAATCACATTCCATTCCACCGGGTTCGATGATGCGCACGGGCATCATCGCCGGCGTCCTTTTTATTCTCGCGCATTTCGCCATGCTGATCGGCGTCACCACGCCGGAAAAATTCTATTTCGACGAAGTGCATTACGTTCCGGCGGCGCGGCAGATGCTCGAGCCGGTCATGCGGGAGCCGATGCTCAATCCGATGCATCCGCCGCTCGCCAAGCAGTTCATCGCGTTGTCGATCCATACGTTCGGCGACGGGCCGCTGGGCTGGCGCTATCCGGGCGTGCTGTTCGGATCGCTCGCCATCGTCGCGGTGTATCTGTGCGGCCTGGCGCTGTTCGCGGCGCAGGGGCCGGCCATTGCAGCAAGCCTGCTCGCGTTCTTCAACCAGATGCTGTTCGTGCAATCGCGGATCGCGATGCTGGATATTTTCGCGCTCACCTTCAGCCTGTTCGCGATCGTCGCGTTCATGCATGGCTTTCGAAGAGAGCGGCCGCATCTGTGGTTCGCGCTTGCTGGCATCGGCTTCGGCCTGGCGGCCGGCTGCAAATGGAGCGGGCTGTTCATGCTCGCGGTTTGCATCGTCATCGTTGCCGTGATCCGCCTGATGCAGAGTTGGCGCACTCAGTTCGTCGATGCCCGGCCAGATGACTGGTATCGGCCCGATCTATGGCCCGATTTCAGGTGGTGGCATTTCGTCGCCTGCTTCGTGTTGATTCCGGCGGCTGTCTATCTCGCGACTTTCATTCCGCTCTACGGATTATCGGTTGCGAACATCCTGGAAGCGCAACGGCGGATCTTCAGCGACAACACAACGACCGCGATCGCGGGGCACACCTATATGAGTTCGTGGCCCTCCTGGCCGTTCCTGGTGCGCCCGGTCTGGTATCTCTTCGACAAAGTCGGCGATGACCGGATCGCCGCCGTGGTCTTCCTCGGCAATCCGCTGATCCTGTGGCCGGCGCTGATCGCGCTTCTGATCTGCTTGCGCGACTGGATCGTGACACGGCGGGTCGATGCGTTTCTGATATTGGCATTCTATTTCGGCTCGTACCTCGCATGGGCACTGCTGCCGCGAACGCTCGGCTTCATCTATTACTATCTTCCGGCGGCGACCATCGCGAGCCTTGCGCTGGTCTATGCCTTGAAACGCGGCAGCACGCCGGCGTGGCTGCTATGGGCCTATGTCGGAATCGGTTTTGTTGGATTCTCCGCAATGTTGCCGATATCGGCCGCGTTCATAGGCACGTCGATGGCGACATTCAGCCGCCTGATGATCTTCCAGAATTGGATTTGAGACTGTCGTTCGGAGCAGAACGCTTAACGATTGGTTACCCGAGTAGTCCACTTGTACGGGTCATGGGCTCGCCGTAGATTCGTCGCTGTATGAGTCGCTCGAATCCCCGTTTTAAGGAACGAACGGCATGTGGGCCTTCTTTGAACGTCTGCTCGATTCATCGATGTTTGCGCCGCATGGAATATGCCTGCTGTGGGAACCCCAGCTGATCTGGCTCCATGTCGCCTCTGACGTCATCATCGCCGCTGCGTATTTCTCGATCCCGATCGCGCTGTCGATCTTCGTCTCGAAGCGCCGCGATGTCGACTTCGGGTGGGTCTTCTGGGCATTCGCGCTCTTCATCATGGCGTGCGGCGTCGGCCATGTGATGTCGATCATCACGCTCTGGTATCCGGTCTATGGCCTCGAAGGTATCGTCAAGGCGATGACCGCCGCGGCCTCGATCGTGACGGCGGCGATGCTGTGGCCGTTGTTGCCGAAGGTGCTCGCGTTGCCGTCGCCGTCGCAGTTGCGGGCGGCTGAAATCGCCCTGGCGCAGGAAGGCATGTACCGGCGCGAGGCCGAGGACATGCTTCGGCAGTCGCAGAAGATGGAGGCGATCGGACACCTGACCGGCGGTGTGGCGCACGATTTCAACAATCTGCTCACGATCATCAGCGGCAATCTCGAGATCGCCGATCGCTGCCTGCATTCGTGGAATGATGCCACCCGCGAACGGCTGACACGGGTGATCGCCAACGCCGCGAACGGCGCGCAGCGCGCGGCGATGTTGACGCAGCGGTTGCTCGCATTCGCGCGCCGGCAGCCGCTCGATCCGAAACGGACCAACGTCAACCAGCTGATCGCCGGCATGTCGGATTTCTTCAGGCGGACATTGGGTGAGACGATCGACCTTGAAGTCGCAGGCGGCGCCGACCTCTGGCAGGTCGAGGTCGATCCCAGCCAGCTGGAAGCGGCGATTCTCAATCTCGTCGTGAATGCCAAGGACGCCATGAACGCCGAGATCTCGGGCGCGATGGCGGGAAGCGGCAAGCTGACGATTGAGACCAGGAACATCTCTGTCGACGAGGGCCTGCAGCGGAACGCAGGCGTGCCGGCGGGGAGTATGTACTGATCGCGGTGAGCGATACCGGCGCGGGAATGCCGCGGGAAGTCCAGGAGAAGGCGTTCGATCCGTTCTTCACGACCAAGCAACCGGGGCAGGGCACCGGCCTCGGATTGAGTCAGGTCTACGGCTTCGTCAAGCAATCCGGCGGAGAGATCAAGATCTACAGCGAGGTCGGACATGGAACGGCAATCAAGATCTACTTGCCCCGTGCCGCCGCCGCACCCGAGATCGCCGGACAGGGCGAGGGCCCGCTCGTCGGAAGCTCGGGAAGCGAAACCGTCCTGGTGGTCGAGGACGAGTGCGATGTCAGATCGTATCTGGTCGAGACGCTGAAAGACCTGAACTACCGGGTTCGCGAGGCGGCGAACGGCGCGGCCGCGCTAGCTCTGTTCGATGCCAATCCGTTCCGGATCGATCTGTTGCTGACCGACATCGTGATGCCCGGCCTCAACGGCCGCGAACTGGCCGACCAACTGCATCACCGGCAGGCGGGCTTAAGGGTCCTGTTCATGACCGGTTACTCGCGGGATGCGATCGTGCATCAGGGGCGGCTGGATCCCGGCGTGTCGCTGCTGCAGAAGCCGGTCACCCAGGCCTTGCTGGCGGCACGGATCAGGGAAATCCTCGACAAGTCGTAGAGCATGATGATTTTTGGTTAGATGAGTTTAGCCGCAACGCGCTTTACCTCTCCCGCTTGCGGGGGAGGTCGGCGCGAAGCGCCGGGTGGGGGCTCTCTCCACTCGGGCAGTATCGCCTGCGGAGACACCCCCACCCCAACCCTCTCCCGCAAGCGTGTTCAGACCGGAGACAAGGTGGACGGGTGTTCGGAGACATCGTGGACACTTTCGACAGCGAATCAAGGAGGCTGTCGGATGCCGTTCCGCGAGGTGTGCCGGATGGACACGAGATTGGAATTTGTGATGTTGGCCTCGGTGGAGGGAGCCAATGTTCGGCAGCTGTGCCGGCGCTTCGGCGTGAGCCCGACGACTGGCTACAAATGGCTGGAACGTTGGCGGCTGCAAGGAACGGCGGGGCTTCACGAGCTGTCACGTCGGCCGCAGAATTCGCCGTCGCGCAGCGCCGCAGCGACGGAGAAAGCTGTCCTTTCGGTCCGCGCGGAGCATCCGGCCTGGGGCGGTCGCAAGATCGCCAGGCGGCTGAAGGATCTGGGACGGGAAGCCATTCCGGCGCCCTCGACCGTGACGGCGATCTTGAAGCGGCACGGGGTCGAACTGGGCGCACATGGCGGCGGTCAGTCCGCCTTCACCCGGTTCGAGCGGTCGCGGCCGAACGAGTTGTGGCAGATGGACTTCAAGGGCCACGTGGCCCTGCATGCCGGCCGGCTTCATCCGCTGACCGTGCTCGACGATCATTCCCGCTTCTCCGTGCTGCTTGCGGCCTGCGCCAACGAGCGGACCGAGACGGTCCGCCAGCAGCTCATCATCGCCTTCCGCCGCTACGGCCTGCCGGAGCGGCTGATCACCGACAACGGTTCGCCCTGGGGCGACGGACCGGGCAACCCGTTCACTCCGCTCGGGGTCTGGCTGATCGAGCATGGCGTCAAGATCAGCCATTCGCGGCCCTATCATCCACAGACCATGGGCAAGGACGAACGCTTCCATCGCAGCCTCAAGGCCGAGGTGCTGTCCGGTCCGCCGTTCGCCGATCTCGCCGCGGCCGAGCGCGCCCTCGATCGCTGGCGCAACGTCTACAACACACAACGGCCGCACGAGGCGCTCGAGCTTGCTGTCCCGGCCAGCCGCTATCAGCCGAGCCCGCGCGACTATGTCGAGATCGTCGCGCCCTTCGAATATGCCTCGGACGACGTCGTGCGCCGTGTTCAGCAAGGCGGTCACGTCAGCCTCCTCGGCCGCGCCGTCAAAGTTCCCAAAGCCTTCCGCGGAAGGGCTGTGGCGTTCCGACCCACTACACACGATGGCGTCTTCGACGTTGTCTTCAGAACCCAGATGATTGCAACCATCGACATCCGGCCCCTCGACCGCGAGCCCGAAAGTGTCCACGATGTCTCCGAACACCCGTCCACCTTGTCTCCGGTCTGAACAAAGCGGGAGAGGGAGCGCACCTTCTTCGTGGCCGCAATCAAATCTAGTTTCATCATGCTTTAGGTCGACGGGCCGGAGTGTCGTGCCTTGGCGATCCGCATCCGCCAATAGAAAATCCGCCTGCCGCAGGCGGCAGGCGGATCGATCTTGCAAGACCTCACTTCGCGGCGGTCTTGGTGTCCATATTGACGACCTGAACGCGGCGGTTGGTCGGGTCCATCGGCGCATGGGCATCCTTCGGCCTGGTCTTGCCGTAGCCGACGGTTACGAGATTGGCGCCGGCAATGCCGTACTTCTCGGTCAGGTACCGCTTGATCGTATCGGCGCGGCGCTCGGAAAGATCCTGGTTATACGCCTCGCCGCCGATCGCATCGGTATGACCGGCGACCACGAAGGTCGAACCCTTCAGGGTCGAATCGGACAGCGCCTTGCCGAGTTCCTGCACGGCGGAGACCGAATTCTTGCTGATGTCGGCCGAGTTGTAGTCGAACTGAATTTCGAGATCGATCTTCGGCTTGCTCGCGGCAAGTTCCGCGATTTCCTGACGCTCGCCGAGCGACAGTGACCGGGTCTTGCGGTTGCGAAGTGAGTCGACGAAGTTGTTTTCCTTGGCCTTTGCGGCGATGTCTCCCGGCTGCTGCGGGCCGGTCGAGAGGCCGCGGGTCACGCCGGCCTTCGGCTTCAGGGCGTCCAGAATCTTGTCGGCCGAGACGGTGTCGCCGGCGACGGCGAGGCCCGCCGTCATCGACAGCGCGGCGCCGATAGTCATGATCGAAAGAAAGCGGGTCATTGTCGTATTCCTCAGTTGTTAACGCCTGCAAACTGGCGTGCATGACGTTTTGATGCTGCGAGGATAGGACGGGTTCAAAGCGGGTAATGTGACTCAGATCACATTGGTTAAGGCCGGCCTTCTGTAGGGAGCGGACTTTTCAGTAGGCGCCGCAAGGCGTTGAAGGCCGCGCAAGGTCGTCTTGCCTGCCGCTGTGTTGTCTGCGGATCGATTCCATCCGACGTTGCTTGAGTGATTTGAATCACGCGTTCGATCGGATGGTCACTGACCTTCCCAAAGATTCAGCGCGACGTATCAACGTCGGCCGTCGCGGTGTTCCCACGTCGAACGCCGCAGTGCCGACTCAGGCATCAAAGCTTCCGGCAAGTCGATCGAGACCGTGCGCTGGACGGCTATCCGAAGCATAGTGATCCCAACGCGCTGCAGCACGTAGTTTTACGGTGCGCGGCGTGTCATCCGGTTGAGTCAGTTCGCGCTGTCGATTTCAGAAAAGAAAAAAGTTGTATCGTCGCGTCAGCGCCGATCTGTGGACAACAAATCGGCAAGATGCGCTTCTAGCAAAACGACTCACAAAAAATCCGATTACAAAATCGTTCGGCGCAACCAAACGGGCGGGGCGGGTGTTACAGTCAGTCAAGCGTCAGCGCGAGTATCTGGGTTATCGCACCAGTGCATCGGAGCCTGCCGGTTCCGGAAGTTCAATGCCAACACTGATCGGCGCGGCGATGATCGCCGCTGCAATTTTGCTGTCGACGCTGGTCAACGCGCTCGGCAGCCGCTACGTCGGGTTCGAAAGTCCGACGGAGGAGAGCGCGTGGCTGGTCGATCGTCTCACCGGCCAGGTCTATAAATGCCATGCGCCCCAGCCGGGCCGCGCCTCATGCGAGGCCGAGATCGCAACCGGCAGCGTGGGAGAGCGGCAGAAGCGGTGAGGTGAGTTCGCACCGCGAGACGACGACCCGGGAACCCGGACTCCCAAGGCCTGCGAATCCCGATACATTGCCGCGCGATGCTCCGCGCAACTGAACCCCGTTCCCTGACCAAGCTTGAAGCCCGGCGAATCTGGCTGCAGGCCCAGCGGCTCGACACCAACGAGCCGTTCGGCGCCGGACCGCCAGCCGTTGCGGCGGCGGTGGATCATCTCGGCTACGTGCAGATCGACACCATCCACGTCATCGAGCGCTGTCATCATCACATTCTCTATAGCCGCATCCCGGCCTACACCCGCGCCGACCTGCGCCAGGCGCAGAGCGTTGATAAAAGCGTGTTCGAGTACTGGACGCATGCTCTGTCCTACGTGCCGGCGAAGGATTTTCGCTTTTTTGTTCCGTCCATGAGGGAACACCGGCGCAACGGCCACAAATGGTTTGCGTCCGTCAAGCCGGAGGACACCCGCAAGGTGATGCGCCTGTTGCGGCGCGACGGCGCGCTCACCATCCGCGACATCGAGGACGACGTTCTGACCGAGAAGGAACATCTGTGGCAGAGCCGCAAACCCTCGAAGCGGGCGCTGCAGCTTGCCTTTTATACCGGCGAGGTGACGATCTCCGAACGCACCGGCATGCTCAAGACCTATGAGCTGATGGCGCGGCACTTCGGCTGGGACAAGCGGCCGAAGCCGGCGAGGTCGATGGAAATCACCGCCTATCTGCTCGACCGCGCGTTGCGCTCCCAAGGCGTCGTCAGCCTGGATTCCATCTGCCATCTCGACGCGCCGAGCAAGCCCGCGGTGCGGCGCCTGGTCGGGGCGCGGGTGCGGCGCGGGGAATTGGTACCGGTCGCGCTCGAAGGCGCCGGCAAGCAGGAGCACTGGGTCCGGCCGGAAGTGCTGGAGGCGAACCTGTCAGTAGAGGCCGGCAGCGGCCTGGTGCACATTCTCTCGCCGTTCGATCCCCTGATCATTCAGCGCAAGCGCACCGAATTATTCTTCGGCTACGGCCACCGCTTCGAGGCCTATGTGCCGAAAGAGAAGCGCCTGTTCGGCTATTTCGCGCTTCCCGTCCTGGTCGGCGAAGACATTGTCGCTGCGATCGATATCAAGACGGACCGCCAGAACAAGAAACTGCTGATGCAGAAATGGAGCTGGGTCGGCAAAGGCGCGGCGAGGGCGGCGCGCAAGGAATACAAGCGCCGCATCGAGGAAGAGCTGCACCGTTTCCAGCGGTTTCAACTGGCGGACTAGGGTTTCCGTTCAGGAACCCGCCGCTGCCGGGTTTGTTAGTTCCATGCTGCACAGCCGCCGGGAGGCGGCATGGGCAGGGATAGATCGATCCTGGAAAAGTTCACCGACACGGTGAAGGAAATTGCCGGTACCGCGACGGAAGCCGCAAGCCACGCGTTGAAGACGGATGAGCCGGGCTTGAAGGCCGACGAACGCGCAGCGGTCTATGTGCCGCTCGCCGCCGATGGCCTCGTTTCCGATCCGCTGATGACGCCGCCGGTTGCGGCCGCGCCCGAACGGCGGAAGCGCACAGCGAAGAAGCGGTGCAGTGCGTCGGCAGCCAAGGCGAGGAAAGCCGGGGAGGGCCACGTGCCGAGCCGTTCGGAAGGGGCGGCTCCCCTTGGAAAGCAATTATTTCTTAACTAAATTTTCCTTCACGAATTCATGATCACTGACGAATGTTGACAATCGTCAGTGAGCATTCGATACTCTTCATCAGATCCTGCGATGGAGAGTCCGATGTTCGCCCGTTCCATTTTCTCTAGCTATTACAGGCTCTTGACTGGAGCTTCGCTGGCGTTTGCAGTGTTCGCGCTGGCCGGTTGCAATGAGAAGGCGGCTGAAACGGCAGCTCCCGGGCGTCCGGTTCTGGTCGCCACCGTGAAATACGCGGCCGAAACCCCGGAGCGCAGCTTCGTCGGTACCATCCGTCCCCGGATCGAAACCGACATGGGTTTCCGCGTCCCCGGCAAGGTCGCCCGGCGCCTGGTTGAGGTCGGCCAGACGGTGGATGTCGGCCAGCCGCTCGCCACCCTCGATGAAGTCGATCTGAAGCTGCAGGCCGAGCAGGCTGAGGCCGAATTCCGCGCCGCCACCGGCGTGCTGGCGCAAGCGTCCGCCTCCGAACAGCGCGCCAAGGATCTGCGCGCCAAGGGTTGGACCACCGATGCGCAGATGGACCAGAGCCGCGCCGCCGCCGACGAGGCGAGGGCGCGCTATAACCGCGCCGAGCGCCAGGTCGAACTCACCAAGAACTCACTTTCTTATGCGACGCTCCACGCCGACAGCCGGGGCGTCGTCACCGCGACCCTGATCGATCCCGGCCAGGTCGTGGCCTCCGGCCAGACCGCGATCCGCGTCGCCCGCTTTGCCGAGAAGGAAGCCGTCGTCGCGATCCCCGAAACGCTGGTCGGCCGCGCCAAGTCCGGTACTGCCAGCGTGACGCTGTGGTCGGATGCGGAGAAGAAATACACCGCGAAGCTGCGCGAGATCGCGCCGTCGGCCGATCCGGCAACCCGGACCTATCTTGCCAAGTTCTCGCTGCCGGAAGCCGACGACAAGGTCTCGCTCGGCATGACCGCGACGCTGACGATGGCTGATGCCGCCACCGAACGCGTGGCAAAGCTGCCGCTGTCGGCGCTGTTCAGCCAGGGCAGCAATCCCTCGCTTTATATCGTCGACGATGCCGGTGCGGTGAAGCTGCAGCCGGTGATCGTGAAGTCCTATGAGAGCAATTCGGTCGTGATCTCCGGCGGCGTCAACGACGGTGCCAAGGTGGTCGCGCTCGGCGTGCAGAAGCTCGATCCGGCCCAGAAGGTCCGGGTGGTGTCGTCGCTGTCGTTCTAGTCCCGTTAGCGGAAGCAGATTTCGAAGCTGGAGAGTGATATGAAGCGCTTCAATCTCTCGGGCTGGGCGGTGAGCCATCCGACCCTGGTCCTGTTCCTGATGATTGTGCTCGGCGTCGCCGGTTTCTTCTCCTACGAGCGGCTCGGTCGCGCCGAGGATCCGTTCTTTACGGTGAAGGTGGTCAACGTCTCGGCGATCTGGCCGGGCGCCACCGCGCAGGAGATGCAGACCCAGGTCGCGGACCCCATCGAGAAGAAGCTGCAGGAACTGCCGTTCTTCGAGAAGGTGCAGACCTACTCCAAGCCGTCGTTCACGGCGATGCAGGTCACGTTCAAGGATTCGACCCCGCCGAAGGACGTCCCCTATCTGTTCTATCTGCTGCGCAAGAAGCTCGCCGACGTGCAGGGCCAGTTGCCCGCCGGCCTGCTTGGCCCGAACGTCAACGACGAATTCTCCGACGTCGATTCCATTCTCTATATGATGACCGGCGACGGCGCCGACTATGCACAGTTGAAGAAGACGGCTGAGGGCATGCGCCAGCGGCTGTTGAAGGTCACCGGCGTCACCAAGGTCAATCTCTACGGCACGCAGGACGAGCGCATCTTCGTCGAGTTCTCGCATGCCAAGCTGGCGACGCTGGGCATCACGCCGCAGGCGCTGTTCGATTCGCTCGCCAAGCAGAACAACGTCACGCCCGCCGGCACGGTGGAAACCTCTTCCCAGCGCGTGCCGCTGCGCGTCACCGGCGCGCTCGACGGCGCCAAGGCGGTCGCGGAAACCCCGGTCGAAAGCAACGGCCGCGTGTTCCGGCTCGGCGATATCGCCACCGTCACCCATGGCTTCGTCGATCCGCCGACCTTCGTCGCGCGCCAGGAAGGCAAGCCCGCGATCGGCATCGGTGTCGTCACCGCCAAGGGCGCCAATATTCTGGAACTCGGCAAGGACGTCGAGAAGGCGACCAACGAATTCATGAAGGCCGTGCCGCAGGGCATCGAGGTCGAGCAGATCGCCGACCAGCCGAAGGTGGTCGAGCGCGCGGTCGGCGAGTTCGTGCATTCTTTCATCGAGGCGCTGGCGATCGTGCTGTTCGTCTCCTTCGTCGCGCTCGGCTGGCGCACCGGCATCGTGGTCGCGATGTCGGTGCCGCTGGTGCTGGCCATCGTCTTCATCGTCATGAACGCGATGTCGATCGACCTGCACCGCATCACGCTCGGCGCGCTGATCATCGCGCTCGGCCTTCTGGTCGACGACGCCATCATCGCGGTCGAGATGATGGTGGTGAAAATGGAACAGGGCTGGGACCGCGTCCGTGCGGCGTCCTTTGCCTGGGAATCAACTGCGTTTCCGATGCTCACGGGGACGCTGGTCACGGCCGCTGGCTTCCTCCCCATCGGCTTTGCCAATTCGGCGGTCGGCGAATATGCCGGCGGCATCTTCTGGATCGTGGCGATCTCGCTGGTCGCCTCCTGGTTCGTCGCGGTGATCTTCACGCCCTATATCGGCGTCAAGCTCTTGCCCAACATCAAGGTCCACCACAACCACGATCCGCATGCGATCTACGAGACGCGGATGTATCGCGGCTTGCGCGCCGTGGTGCAGTGGTGCGTCGACCACCGGGTCAAGGTCGTGGTGGCCACCGTCGGCGTGTTCGCGCTCTCGATCGTCGGCTTCGGCCACGTGCAGCAGCAGTTCTTCCCGCTGTCGGAGCGGCCCGAGCTGTTCCTGCAGCTCCGCCTGCCCGAGGGCACGGCCTTCAATGTCACGGAGAAGTCCGTGAAGAAGGCCGAGACGCTGCTCAAGGACGACAAGGATATCGCGACCTACACCTCCTATGTTGGCCAGGGTTCGCCGCGCTTCTGGCTCGGCCTCAATCCGCAACTTCCGAACGAGGCCTTTGCCGAGATCGTCATCGTCTCCAAGGACGTCGACGCCCGCGAGCGCATCAAGGCGCGGCTGGAGAAGGCGGTTTCCGAGGGTGAATTGAGCGAAGCGCGCGTGCGCATCGATCGCTTTAATTTCGGCCCGCCGGTCGGCTTCCCCGTGCAGTTCCGCGTCATCGGCCCCGACGCCAATACCGTTCGCGACATCGCCTACAAGGTGCGCGACGTCATGAAGCAGAATCCCAACGTCGTGGAGCCGCAACTCGACTGGAACGAGCAGTCGCCCTACCTCAAGCTCGTGGTGGATCAGGACCGCGCCCGCGCGCTCGGCCTCACCCCGCAGGACGTCTCGCAGGCGCTTGCCATGCTGATCTCGGGTGCGCAGGTCACGACCATCCGTGACGGCATCGAGAAGGTCGGCGTGGTCGCCCGCGCGATCCCGTCCGAACGGCTCGATCTCAAGAGCGTCGGCGACCTCACCGTGACCTCACGCAACGGCGTCGCCGTGCCGCTGCAGCAGATCGCCAAGATCGAATATTCCCACGAGGAGCCGATCATGTGGCGGCGTAACCGCGATATGGCGATCACGGTGCGGACCGACGTCGTCGACGGCGTGCAGGCACCCGACGTTACCAACCAGATCTGGCCGAAGCTGAAGGAAATCCGCGACCATCTCGAGCCGGCCTACCGGATCGAGCCGGGCGGCGCGTTCGAGGAATCCGCCAAGGGCAACGCCTCGATCTTCGTGCTGTTTCCGCTGATGGTCATGGTGATGCTGACGCTCTTGATGATCCAGCTTCACAGCTTCTCGCGGCTGTTCCTGGTCTTCCTCACCGCGCCGCTCGGCATCGTCGGCGCCTCGCTCGGCCTCAATGTTGCCAATCAGCCGTTCGGCTTCGTGGCGCTGCTCGGCCTGATCGCGCTCGCCGGTATGATCATGCGCAACGCGGTGATCCTGGTCGATCAGATCGAAGCCGACGTCGCGCAGGGCCTGACGCGCCGGGAAGCCATCGTCGAAGCCACCGTCCGCCGCGCCCGCCCGGTGGTGCTGACCGCGCTGGCGGCGATTCTGGCCATGATCCCGCTGTCCCGCTCCGCTTTCTGGGGGCCGATGGCTATCACCATCATGGGTGGTTTGTTTGTTGCAACCTTCCTGACCTTGCTGTACCTGCCGGGTCTTTACGCCCTCTGGTTCAGGAAGAGCCTGGACGAAAGCGGCCAGGCCGAGCAACCTGATCTTGCGGCGCAGCATGAGGCCAAGTTGCATCCGAAAGGACCACACGCGATTCCGCTTGCCGACGCCGCGGAATAATTGAACATTGAGAGCTGACATGACGCTGATTTCTGAACACGTCGAGACGGACACGCGGGAGAAGATTCTCGTGGTGGCGGAGCGTCTGTTCAGGCAGATGGGCTACCAGAAGACGACGGTCGCCGACATCGCCAAGGAACTGCGGATGAGCCCCGCCAACGTCTATCGCTTCTTCGATTCGAAGAAGTCGATCCACGAGGGCGTGGCTCGCACGCTGATGGGCGAGGTCGAGGTCGAGGCGCGGCGGATCGCAGCCGCGCCCGGTCCGGCGAAACCTCGCTTGCGCGAGCTGCTCACGACCATCAATCGGATGAACACCGAGCGCTATGTCGGTGATTCCAAGCTGCACGAGATGGTCGAGATCGCGATGGAGGAGGATTGGGACGTCTGCGTCGTCCATATCGAATGCGTTACCGGTATCATCGGCCAGGTGATCGCACAGGGCGTGGCGTCCGGCGAGTTCGAGGCGCCTGACCTTCCTTTGGCGGCGCTCTGCACCTGTACCGGCATGATCCGCTTCTTCCACCCGCAGATGATCGCGCAGGCCGTCAACAAGCCCAGCGCAACGATCGACCAGATGATCGATTTCCTTTTCCGGGCGCTTGAGCCGCGCAAGGCGAATTGATTCGTTCACTACTTGACATAGCCGTCATTGCGAGCGAAGCGAAGCAATCCATTGGCTCCGCGCGACGTGGCCTGGATTGCTTCGTCGCTTTCGCTCCTCGCAATGACGGAAGAGTCCCGGCGTGACCACCAAAGACCTGCATTACTACGAGCCGAAGAACGGCCACGGCCTCAAGCACGACCCCTTCAACGCCATCATCGCCCCGCGCCCGATCGGCTGGATCTCCTCGCGCGACGGCAGCGGCAACGTCAACCTGGCGCCTTACAGCTTCTTCAACGCCTTCTGCTACGTGCCGCCGATCATCGGCTTCTCCTCCACCAACTGGAAGGACAGCGCGGGCAATATCCAGGACACCGGCGAGTTCGTCTGGAATCTCGCCACCATGGATCTGGCGAAGCAGATGAACGCGACCGCGGCCCACGTGGCCCGTGACGTCGATGAGTTCAAGATCGCGGGGCTTACGGCCGCGCCCTGCAAGCTCGTCAACGTGCCGCGGGTGGCGGAAAGCCCCGTGGCCTTCGAGTGCAAGCTGACGCAGATCCTGCAGTTGCAGGGCAAGGATGGCGAGAAGGCGCAGGCCTGGGTGACGTTCGGCGAAGTCGTCGCTGTCCACATCGACAAGGCCTTCATCAAGGACGGCGTCTACCAGACCGGGCTCGCCCATCCGATCGTCCGCGCCGGCCGGAAGGGCGATTATTTCGAGATCAAGCCGGAAAACATGTTCGAGATGATCCGGCCGGATTGATCTTCTCAATGTAGCGGGGTGAAGCGAAACCCGGGATCGTTCTCCGGCCCCCGGGTTACGCTTCGCTACACCGGGCTGCGCGCCTGAACCGACGGCAGTACGGAACTCCGGCCCGTCGAAATCTTTATCGTCAGTATTTGGGAGATTGCCGATGATCCGCTGGTTCGCCGGGCTGTTTCTGCTCGCCTGCTTCGCCGCGCCGGCCGTTGCCGGCCCCGATGCGGCAGCCATCAACAACGCGGAATTTAAAGGCAAGCCGCCGGGCGACGACAAGATCAATCCCGTCATCGTCAAGGCGCAGGTGCTGCTCGATCGCGCCAATTTCTCGCCGGGCGAGATCGATGGCAAGCTTGGCGAGAATGCCGAGAAAGCCCTGAAGGCATTTGCCGAATCCAAAGGCCTTGCCGTCAGCAAGCAACCCCTGACTTCCGAGATCTGGGGCGCTCTGCTTGCCACCGGCTCGGATCCGGTCGTCGTCGACTACAAGATCACGGACAAGGACGTCAAAGGCCCGTTCCTGAAGAAGCTTCCTGCGAAGATGGAAGACCTGAAAGACCTTAAGTCACTGGACTACACCAGCCCGCGGGAAGCCCTTGCCGAAAAGTTTCACATGAGCGAAGCGCTGCTCGCGGCGCTCAATCCCGGCAAGAAATTCGACGGGGCCGGTCAAACGATCGCGGTGATGAACGTCCCCGTCAAGGAGGGCAAGCCGGCCGTGACGCGTGTCGAGGTCGACAAGGCGTCTCAAACCGTCAAGGCCTTCGTGAATTCCGAACTGGTCGCGTTCTTTCCCGCGACCGTGGGCAGCGAGGAGAAACCGAGTCCCGGCGGCGTTCTCAAGGTGATCTCGATCGATGCAAATCCGTATTACCGCTACAACCCGGATTACAGGTTCAAGGGGGTCAAATCCAAGCGCGCCTTCAAGATCAGACCCGGCCCCAATAATCCCGTAGGCTCCCAATGGATCGGACTCTCGGAGGAAGGATACGGCATTCACGGGACGCCCAACCCGTCGAAAGTCAGCAAGTCGGAGTCCAATGGCTGCGTGCGCCTCACCAACTGGGACGCCGACAGGCTGGCGAAACTCCTGAAGAAGGGCACCGAGGTGGCGTTCATCGAGCGCGAGGCGGCCAACAGGAAGTGATGTCTCCGTCGCCGCCAACCATCATTTGCAATAGCACGTGCGAATGGTGAAGATGCCGCCATGTCGTTCGCTTCCATCAGACGGAGCACTCGCAGCCTCTACGAGGGCGCAACGCCGGAGGGCGTCCGCTTTCGCTACGGGCTGCTGGTGTTCGATATCGTAACCGTCCTGTTCATCATCGCGACGTCATTCCTGCCTTCGAATGAAATCACCGAAGCGCTCGACGTTCTGTTCGGGGTCGTTATTCTGGCGGATTTTTCCGCGCGATTGCTCGTCAGCCGGCACCGGCTGCGCGAATTCACCCGCTTCTCGACCTGGACGGACATTGTCGCGATCATATCATTCCTGGCGCCGCTGGCGGGAGAAGCCGGCGGCTTTCTCCGCGTTCTCAGGACGCTGCGACTGTTGCGCGACTACCAGATGCTGGCGCGTCTGCGCGAAGACAGCAATTTCTTCCGGCGTAATGAGGAAGTGATCTTTGCCGTCACCAACCTCGCGGTGTTCATCTTCGTGATGACCGCGATCGTTTACGAAACGCAGAAGTTTCGCAATCCACAGATCGCGAATTATGCGGACGCGCTGTATTTCACGGTGACCGCGCTGACGACGACCGGCTTTGGCGACATTACCCTGTCGGGAACGACCGGCCGCATGATCACGGTCGTCATCATGATTTTCGGGGTGACGCTGTTTTTCAATCTCGCCCGCGCGCTGCTGACCCCGCACAAGGTGCGGTTCTCATGCCCCACCTGCGGATTGCAGCGCCATGACAGCGATGCGGTCCACTGCAAGGCATGCGGCAACGTGCTGAATATTCCCGACGAAGGTTTGACGTAGCGCAGCGATCGGATCATTTTTCCGTGGCGAACGCGTCGTAAACCAGCTTCTTGAAGGCGGGCGTGATGCGGCCCCGTTCGTTCTGGGTCTGCTCCAGCATGATGTAGATCATGTTCAGGCTGGGATCGACGCCGAAGTAAGTGCCGCTGCCGCTATCCCATTTGAGTTCGCCGATCGAACCCGGCGGCGGCGGTTTGGCGTTTCCCGGATCGGTGCGCACCGCAAGGCCAAAACCGTAGCCGAAGCCATCCCCGGGAAAGTAGTAATAATCCCGCCCAACGCCGGAGCCCGGCCCAATGTGGTCTGTCGTCATCGCTTTGAATGCCGCCGGGCTGAGGTAGCGTTTGCCGTCGAACTCCCCGCCGTTGAGGATCATCTGGGCAAAGCGCGCATAGTCGTTCATGGTCGAGACCAGCCCGCCGCCGCCGGATTCCCATTCGGGGTGGGCGCGCCGTTCACGCTCAGAGTCCAGCAGGATGGTGTCGCTCGGCAGCGACTCCGCCATCCGCGCGCGTTCGCCGGCGGTTTCGAGAACGTATTTGGTGCTGGTCATACCGAGCGGATCGAAGATGTGCTGCTTCTCGAATTGATAGAGCGTCTGTCCGGAGACGATCTCGATGATGCGGCCGAGCACGTCGGTCGAATGGCCGTAGCGCCAGAGCGTGCCGGGCTGTCTCGCCAGCGGCAATCTGGCGATGCGTTCTGCAAACCTCCTGTTGTCGAACTTGCCGTCGAAAAGGCCGGAGTCCTTATACGCCTTGTCGATCAGCTTGCCGCCGATGTAATCGTAGGTGATGCCCGACGTATGGCGCAGCAAATCTTCAATTGTCACCGGCCGGTCCGGCGGGACAAGCTTCAGAAAGGGGGTCCCGTCAGCCGCAACGGACGCTACTCCCACTTTGACGTCGGCAAATGCCGGAATGAACCTGGCGGCCGGATCAGTAAGCGAGAGCTTGCCTGCGTCGATCAACATCATCGCCGCGACACTGGTGATAGGCTTGGTCATCGAATGAAGCGCGAAGATCGTGTCCGGCGTCATCGGGGCGTTGGTCGCAACGTCCTGCACGCCGAAGCACTTCAGAAAGACCGGCTTGCCGTGTTGCTGGATCAATACGACGGCGCCTGGCAACCTCCCGGTGGCAACCTCATTGTTGAAGAATTCGGTGACGTGCTCGAGTTTCTGCGGTGAGGGGGCGGGGATGCTCTCCGCCTGATTGGCCGCGGCCGCGTTGGTCCAAATCGCCAATAACAACGCCGCAGCAAGAAGTTCTCCGGCGTACGATCCGGCACTGCGATGCAATATCTGTTGAGCCGGCGCCTTCATTTTTGGTTTGCTCCGCGGACTGATTGATTTGCCGGAGAATTTTGACGACCAGGTTGACAACTAGCATGTCTCCCACCTGGTCGCCATGTGGGCAATCGCCCCAATGTGGAAGCCTTCCGACGCACATGCGTTCGACGAGGTAATGCCATTTTCGGCTGCAAGCTTGAAACCGGGGCTGGACTGAAAGCAGCTCTCGCAACCGGATGGCGTCCGGATTAACCTTGAGTTGCCAGGCCGGATCAACGGCCGGTGAACACATTGGGAGGATGCGATGACGAGCCAAGAGGGGCGCGATCCAGAACTCGCGATTTCACGACGAACCCTTGTCCACGGTCTTGCCGTAGCTGCTGGCGCAACCGTGGCGGGGGTCAGCGGCGCGCTGGCCCAGACCGGCCCCGTGGCGCCGCCGTCCACGGTGACCAGCCCGCCGCGCGATTTCAGCCCGCGTGGCGCCCCGACCACCTACTTCTGGGATCCCGATATCATCGCGGCCGATCCGTCCTTCAACGATCTCGCCCAGCCCAACACCGCAATCAAGCGTCTCCACACTGGACTGTTATGGGCGGAAGGCCCGGCCTGGAGCTCGCAAGGCCGCTATCTCCTGTGGAGCGACATCCCCAACAACCGGCAGATGCGATGGTCGGAGGATGACGGTCACGTCAGCGTCTTCCGCACGCCCTCCAACAATTCGAACGGCAACTCGTTCGACTTCCAGGGACGACAGCTCTCCTGCGAACATCTCACCCGCCGCGTGGTGCGCTACGAGCACGACGGCACCGCGACCGTGCTGGCCGACTCCTACAACGGCAAGAAGCTGAACTCGCCGAACGATGTCGTCGCCCATCCTGACGGCAGCTACTGGTTCACCGATCCGCCCTATGGCGGCCAGCTCTATGAAGGCGAGCCCGACGTCGCCGGAGGCCCGAGCAATTCCGGCGGCAAGCTCAATCCGCGGATCGGCCAGCACGCGGGCTTTGTTCCGGGCAAGCGCGAACTGCCGACCAACTGCTATCGCATCGATCCCTCCGGCCGCATCGATCTCGTGGTGACTGAAGAGCAGGTGCCAGACCCCAACGGCCTCTGCTTCTCGCCGGACTACAAGAAGCTGTACGTCGCGAGCACCGGCAAGGGCCCGGGCGACACCGGTCCGGGCGGCAAGGGCGACATGTTCGTGTTCGATGTCGGCACCGACAACAAGCTCTCGAACCAGAAACGTTTCAGCGATTTCATGGTCGACGGCGTGAAATGCGGGCCCGACGGCATGCGCTGCGACGTCAATGGCAATGTGTGGTGCGCGAGTAATGCCGGCCGAGCCGTCGGCTATAGCGGCGTCACGGTGTGGTCGCCGGAGGGCAAGCTGCTCGGCCGCATCCGCCTGCCCGAGGTATGCGGCAACGTCACCTTCGGCGGCCCCAAGCGCAACCGCCTGTTCATGGCCGCGAGCCAGTCGCTCTACGCCGTGTACACGGCTACGCAGGGTGCGGGGCCGGGCTGAGCCCGGTCTGCGAGATATGGCGACCAAGCGCCGGCGATCCGCCGGCGCTTGACGTTTGAACGCTGGGTCAGGAACGCACTTCGAAGATCATGTTGAACGGTGTCTCGGTTGCGCGGCGGAAGCGCCTGAAGCCCGCTTCGGTCGCGACCTGACGCAATCTGCTTTCACCCGCCTGGGCGCCGAGCCCCAGGCCCACTTCCTGAGCAAGTGATGCCGGCGTACAAATGAATGTCGAGGCGTGATAGTAGACGCATCCGACCGGGTTGAGATTATCCTTGAGATTGTCATGGGCAAACGGCTCGACGATCATCCACGACCCATCCTTGGCCAGCGTTTCCTTGACATGCTTGCCTGCACCCACGGGGTCGCCCATGTCATGCAGGCAATCGAAGAACGCCACCAGGTCATAGTCTTTCGCCGGAAAATCCTTGGCGCTGGCCTGCGAGAAGGTGATGCGGTCTCCAACCCCCGCTTCCTGCGCCAGCACCTTTGCGCGTTCAATCGAAGGCTTGTGGTAATCGAACCCGAAGAATTCTGAATTGGGGTAGGCTTGCGCCATCACGATCGTAGAAGCGCCGTGGCCGCATCCGACATCCGCCACCCTGGCGCCGGCCTTCAGTTTCGCTTCGACGCCTTCGAGCGTCGGAATCCAGTTCGAGACCAGATTGGCGTTATAGCCCGGCCTGAAGAAGCGTTCGGTCCCCGAGAAAAGACACTTCGAATGCTCGTGCCAGCCAACGCCTTTCCCGGTTCGAAACGCTTCGGCGACCTTGGGTTCGTCGAGATAGGTGGCTTGCACGACATCGAATGCACCGGCAAAGAAGGCTGGCGACCCTTCCTCGGCGAACGCCATGGCTTGCTCGGCCGAGAGTGAGAACGCATTTTTATCGGGGTGGTAGTCGATGTATCCAGAGGCGGCCTGTCCGGACAGCCATTCGCGCACATAACGCTCACGCAGACCGGTCTTCTTGGCAAGCTCGGACGGAGTGATCACAGCGCCATCCGCCATCGCCTTGTAGAGCCCGAGGCGATCGCCGAGCAGAATGCTTGCGCCGCCAAGCGAGATGCCGAGGTCGCCGACCAGCTTCCCTACGAGCGCGTTCAACTTTTCAAGGTTTGGTTCACGCATTGCAGCCTTCTCCACTCTTTGAGAACAGCCCCAGCGTTAATCAAGCGAGCGTAGGACGACTGGTGGGTTCCAAGTGTGAAGGAGTTCACGTTTCGACGAACAGCCGTGCGCCGCCCGATGTCAGATTTTGGTCAGAAGGTGAAAGATCCTGGGATGTCCCGCCCCCTAGCGCCTTAGTTAAAATTCGTCGCAAATGGGCAACTTGCAGCCAACCGTTCGGGCAAAAGCTGGGCGCTCTTAAACCTCGCTTTGATGACGCGCGATGCACCTTCCCGCACAAGAAAGGGGAAGGCTCGTATACCAATGCCCATATTCAAATATTTTACCGTTGTCGGATCGACACTGCTCGTATTCCTGTTTGTTTCGAACGCTTACCTCACTGACGACGAAAGCAATTTGCGGTTCGACGGATCGCTCTATGGCAGCGCCCTTTATGCGCCGCGCGTCGAAGAAACCCGGACGACCGCGGAGCTTCGCTTTACCCGCGACGTGACGCCGGCCGTTCGCGTCAAGGAAGTGTTTGCCGTGTTCGTCCCCAACGAGCGACGACGCCACAAACGCGACTCCTAAGGCAAGTCCGCCCGCTGGCCTGATACGGCGGGTGCCGTAAGACCATCCTGCAACGTCCGTCTTCAACCGCCGGATAATGCAAGTCCTGCTGGAACGGGTCGGGGACCTCTGCCGTTATATCCCGGTTTATCAATTTCGCTTCATTCCGGGCGCTAACGGCCCCGAATTCCGAGCTTTTCAGCTAGAATGCACCAACGTTTGGCCCAGGTGAGGCGCGGTGTCGCGCCCCGATCATGAGGAGGTCGCCATGAGCTTCCGCCGCGATTTCATCAGCAAGCCGATCTTCGCTTTCGCGCGCGGCGCCATGCCCGCGATGTCCGACACCGAACGCGAGGCGCTGGAGGCGGGCGATGTCTGGTGGGACGCCGACCTCTTCACCGGCAATCCCGACTGGTCGAAATTGCTGGCGGTCGCGCCGGCGGCCTTGACCGAAGAGGAGCGGGCGTTCCTGAACGGCCCCGTCGACGAGCTCTGCGCCATGCTCGACGAGTGGAAAATCAATTGGGAATGGCGCGATCTGCCGCCGCAGGCGTGGGCCTTCATCAAGCGCCACAAATTCTTCGGCATGATCATTCCGAAGGAATTCGGCGGGCTCGGATTCTCGCCCTATGCGCATTCGGAAGTGGTTCGAAAACTTTCCTCGCGCTCGCTGACCGCGGCCGTCACCGTGATGGTGCCGAACTCGCTCGGGCCCGGCGAACTCCTGATGCGCTTCGGCACCAGGGAGCAGCAGGACAAATGGCTGCCGCGTCTGGCCGACGGCCGCGACATTCCCTGCTTCGGCCTGACCAGCCCGGAGGCTGGCTCCGATGCGGCCTCGATGGTCGATACCGGCATCATCTGCAAGGGCAATTTCGAAGGGCGCGAAGTGCTCGGCTTGAGGTTGAACTGGCACAAGCGCTACATCACGCTGGGTCCGGTCGCGACGCTGCTCGGTCTCGCCTTCAAGGCCTATGACCCCGATCATCTCGTAGGCACCGAGGAAGAACTCGGCATTACCGTGGCGCTGATCCCGACCGATCGGCCGGGCGTCGACATCGGCCGCCGGCATCTGCCGGCGATGCAGGTGTTCCAGAACGGCCCGAACTGGGGCCGCGACGTCTTTATCCCGATGGATTACATCATTGGCGGGCAGGAGCGGTTGGGGCAGGGCTGGAAGATGCTGATGACGGCGCTTGCTGCCGGCCGCGGCATCTCGCTGCCGTCACTGTCGGCTGCGGGCGCAGCCTATGCGGCGCGCACTACCGGCGCCTATGCCCGCATCCGCGAGCAGTTCGGCATTTCCATCGGCAAGTTCGAAGGCATCGAGGAGCCGCTCGCCCGCATCGCCGGTACCGCCTACCTGCTCGACGCCGCGCGCCGGCTGACCTGCGCCGCGCTCAACCAGGGGCACCATCCCGCCGTCATTTCCGGCATCATGAAGTTGCATGCCACCGATCGGATGCGGATCGTGATCGACGACGCCATGGACATCCATGGCGGCAAGGCCGTGATCGACGGCCCGCAGAACTACATGGGCAGCCTCTATCGCGCGGTGCCGGTCGGCATCACCGTCGAGGGCGCCAACATCCTCACGCGAAATCTCATCGTGTTTGGCCAGGGCGCGATCCGTGCGCATCCGTTCCTGCTTGAGGAAATGAATGCACTGGGTGAAGCCGACCGCGCCAAGGGCCTGGAAGCGTTCGACAAGGCGTTCTGGAGCCATGTCGGCCACAGCTTCAAGACCATGTTCCGCGCCTGGGGCCGGAGCTGGACCGGTGGTTTGTTTGCACCGGCACCCGACGCCGGCGAGGCGACGCGGTTCTATCGCCAGCTCTCGCGCTATTCGTCGGCGTTCGCGCTGTGCGCCGATATGGCGCTGCTGACACTGGGCGGCGCGCTCAAGCGCAAGGAGATGCTCTCGGCCCGGTTCGGCGATATCCTCTCCGAACTCTATCTCCTGTCGGCCGCGCTGAAGCGGTGGCAGGACGAGGGGCGGCAAAGGGAAGATTTCGCGGCGCTTGAATGGTGCATGGCAAGTGGTTTCCGTATCATCGAAAATCGTTTTGCCGAGATCCTCGCCAACCTGCCGAACCGGCTCGTCGCGGTGATCCTGAAATTCCTGATCCAGCCGTTCGGCGCCAAGGTGACCGGTCCGTCCGACCGGGTCGTGCATGCGTGCGCGCAGCTCGTGCTGGAGCCGTCGGCGGCGCGCGACCGGCTCACCGCGGATCTCTCGGCCGTCGATGATGACGGCGGCATCGCGCGGCTGGAAAAGGCGTTCCGTCTGGTGACGGCTGCGGAGGATGCCGCAAAGCAGATGCGCGCGGCGCGCCTGCATGACTGGAAGGAAGCCGTGAAGAAGGGCGTCATCACCCAGGCGCAGGGCGAGAAGTTGGCCGCCGCGCATGAGGCCGTTGCCAAAGTGATCGAAGTTGATGATTTCGCACCTGAGGCATTGTCGCCGATTTACAGGAAGGGTGCCGACGTGCATCAGTTCTTCCAGGAATTGGGTGAACAGAGGGCGGCAAGCTGATGGCGAGACCGGTTTTTATCGTCGACGGCAGCCGGACGCCGTTCCTGAAAGCGCGCTCCGGCCCGGGCCCGTTCACCCCGGTCGATCTCGCGGTGCAGTGCGGCCGGCCGCTATTGGCGCGGCAGCCGTTTGCACCTGACGCCTTCGATCAGGTCATTCTCGGCTGCGTCAACGTCATCGCGGACGAGATGAATCCGGCGCGCGTTGCTGCGCTGCGGCTCGGCATGGGTGAGAAGATGGTCGCCTTCACCGTGCAGATCAATTGCGGTTCGGGCATGCAGTCGATCGACACCGCCTACCGCTATATCCGCGAGGGCGTCTCGGACCTCATTCTTGCCGGCGGCGCCGAAGCGCTGAGCCATGCTCCGCTGGTGTGGCCGCAGCAGGGCGTGCGCTGGTTCGCAGGCCTTGCCGGCGCCAAGGGCATCGGCGCCAGGATCATGGCCGCGCTCAAGGTGAAGCCGAGTTATTTCAAGCCGATCATCGGGCTGGAGCGGGGGCTTACCGATCCCATCACCGAACTCAATATGGGGCAGACCGCCGAAGTGGTCGGGCATCTCTTCGGCGTCACCCGCGCGCAGTCGGACGCCTATGCCGCCCAAAGCCACCGGCGGCTGGCGAAAGCGCAGTCGGAAGGCTGGCTCAAGGGCGAGGTCGAAACCGCATTCGCGCGCGACGGCAAATTCTACGATCATGACGACGGCGTGCGGCCGGACTCGACGCCGGAGTCGCTGGCAAAACTCAGGCCGGTGTTCGAACGCCCCTGGGGCAAGGTCACGGCCGGCAATTCCTCGCAGATTACCGACGGCGCGTCCTGGGTGATCCTGGCCTCGGAAGAGGCGGTGGCAAAACACGGACTGACGCCGAAAGCGGTCATTCTCGATAGCCAGTGGTCGGCGCTCGATCCCGGTATCATGGGCCTCGGCCCGGTGTTGTCGGCTACGGAGCTGTTGAAGCGCAACGAATTGACGCTCTCTGATATCGAGACCTGGGAACTGAACGAAGCGTTTGCGACGCAGGTGCTGGGCTGTCTCGCCGCCTGGAACGACGAGAAGTTCTGCAAGGAGATTCTTGGCCTCGACGGCGCGGCGGGCGAACTCGACCAGAGCAAACTGAACGTTGATGGCGGTGCGATCAGCCTCGGCCATCCCGTGGGCTGCAGCGGCAACCGCATCGTGCTGCATCTCGTCAATGCCATGAAACGGTTGGGCACGCGACGCGGCATCGCCACCGAATGTATCGGCGGCGGGCAGGGCGGCGCGATGCTGATAGAGACGGTGTGAGCATGGATAGCCAGATCATGAACGTTCTCGGCGATCGCGTGCTCGAACTCGGGCCGAAACCGAGCGGTGACAGCCCGTACAAGAACTTCAAGCTGACGCGCGATGCCGACGGCGTCGCCTGGCTGTTGTTCGATCGCGAGGGCACCAGCGCCAATACGCTGTCGGCAGACCTGATCGAGGAGCTCGACAAGATCTTGTCCGAGCTGGAAGGCCAGCGGCCGACCGGTCTCGTCATCCGCTCCGCCAAGAAATCCGGCTTCATCGCCGGTGCCGACGTCAACGCCTTTCGCGGTGCGACTGATGTCGCCGCCGTCGAGGCCGAGATCGGCCGCGCGCATGCGGTGATCGACCGGCTCGAAGCCCTTCGGGTTCCGAGCGTGGCCGTAATCCACGGCTTCTGCCTCGGCGGCGGCCTGGAGGTGGCGCTGGCCTGCCAGATGCGGATTGCGATCGAGGACGCACGGTTCGGTTTTCCCGAGGTGATGCTCGGCCTGCACCCCGGCCTCGGCGGCACCGTGCGCTTCACGCAGCTCGTCAATCCGATGCAGGCGATGCCGCTGATGCTGACCGGCAAGACCATCGATGCGCGCCGGGCAAAGTCGCTCGGGCTGGTCGACGCCGTGACGCAGGAGCGGCATGTCCTGAATGCGGTGAAGGACGCCGTGTCCGGCCGCCTGAAGCGCGCGCAGCCCAGGCTGCTCAACAATATTCTGAGCCTCGGCCCGGTCAGAGGATTCCTCGCCGGGCGGATGCGGAGCGAGGCCGCCAAGGCGGCGCCGGAAGCAAACTATCCCGCGCCCTACGCGCTGATCGATCTCTGGGAAAAGCACGGCGGCGACCGGCGGGCGATGTTGAGCGCGGAGAAGGCGTCGTTCGCAAGATTGATGGTGACGCCAACCGCGCAGAATTTGATCCGCGTGTTCTTTCTGCGCGAGCAGATGAAGAAGCTTGCCGGATCCGGCAACAAGATCGAGCACGTCCACGTCATCGGCGCCGGTGCCATGGGCGGCGACATCGCCGCCTGGTGCGCCGGGCAGGATTTGCGGGTGACGCTCGCCGACATGAAGCCGGAGCCGATCGCGGGCGCGATCAAGCGTGCTGCCGAACTCTACGGCAAGATCCTGCGCAAGCGCACGGCCGTGCGTGATGCGCTGGACCGGCTGATGCCGGACATGCAGGCCGAGGGCGTCCGCAACGCCGATCTCATCATCGAGGCGGTGCCGGAGAAGCTGGAGCTGAAGCAGAAGGTCTATGCCGGCATCGAGCCGAAAATGAAGCCCGGCGCGATCCTCGCCACCAACACCTCGAGCATTCCGCTGCAGGATCTGCGCACCACGCTGCAAAAGCCGGAGCGGCTCTTGGGGCTGCACTTCTTCAATCCTGTTTCGCGGCTGCAGCTCGTCGAGGTCGTCAGCCATGACGGCACCGACGCGCAGCTCCTGAAGGAGGCGCTGGCGTTTGTCGGCGCCATCGACCGGCTGCCGCTGCCGGTCAAATCCTCGCCCGGCTTCCTCGTCAACCGTGCGCTGACGCCGTACATGCTGGAAGCGATGGTGATGCTGGACGAGAAGATCGACAAGACAGTCATCGACGCCGCCGCGAAAAAGTTCGGCATGCCGATGGGGCCGATCGAACTCGCCGATCAGGTCGGCCTCGACATCTGCCTCGATGTCGGCGACATGCTGCGGTCGAAATTCGGCGACATGCTGCCGCCGACGCCGGCATGGCTGCGCGAAAAGGTCGCCAAGGGCGAACTCGGCCGCAAGGCCGGCAAGGGCTTTTATATCTGGAAGGACGGAAAGGCCGACACCGGCGGCATGTCCGCAATCTCGGAGCCATCGGCGGAAATGATCGACCGGCTGATCCTGCCGATGTCGAATGTCTGCGTCGCCTGCCTGCGCGAGGGCATCGTCGATAATGCGGATGTTGTCGACGGCGCCGTCATCTTCGGCACCGGCTACGCGCCGTTCCGCGGTGGTCCCCTGAACTATGCGCGAACCCGAGGCGTGGAGAACGTGGTCTCGACGCTGGAGACGCTGACCGACAAATTCGGCGGCCGGTTTACGCCCGATGCCGGCTGGGAGACTTTCAAGTGACGGCGACACATGTGCACGCACCGCCCTCGACCGAAACCGAGCCGCGCGGCGAGCTCTGCATCCGCACGCTGGCGATGCCGGCCGACACCAACGCCAATGGCGATATCTTTGGCGGCTGGCTGCTCAGCCAGATGGACATCGGCGGCGGCGTAGCTGCTTCCAAGATCGCCAAATCCCGCACCGTGACGGTGGCGATCGAGGCGATGAATTTCAGAAAAGCCGTCTATGTCGGCGATCTCGTTTCGGTCTACGCCAATCTGGTGCGGGTCGGACGCACCTCGCTCACAGTCCATCTCGAAGCATGGGTCGTGCGCCGCCAGGAGATGCAGCAGATCCTGGTGACCGACGGCAACTTCACCTACGTCTCGATCGACGACGAGGGCCACCCGCAGGCCATCAAGCGTGAGGGTGCCCCAATCGCGACCTGAGTGTTACGGGCAGGGACGCTCGTAGCCGTCACGGCCGATGAACGTGCCGCGGCGCGGATCGTAGGTCTGCGAGCGCATGCAGCGCGGCGTGTCGTCGTAATAGCGGGGCGGTGGCGGCGCGTATTGTGCCTGGACACCGCAATAGCGCGGCGAAACTGCCTGCCAGCCGCCGGGCTGCTCCAGGTAGCAACCGCCCTGATACCAGCGATAGCCGCCGGGCCGCGGCTCGCCCTGGGCGCCGATGGCTGCACCGGTGCCTGCGCCGACGATGGCGCCGATCGCGGCCCCGCGGCCGCCACCCAGCGCGCCGCCGACAATGGCGCCCGCGGCGCCGCCGAACAGCGCACCGCCGAGCGTGCTTTCCTGCGCCGCAGCCTCCTGGAGCGGCGCGCAAACCGCAAGAGCGACCAGCATCGAGAGCGCGAATTTCGGCATCATGTCAGTTCTCCGGCCATTTTGGCGATTCGCTGGGGTATTCCATGCCCAGCTTTGACATAAACTGGCCTCACGACGCAACGATGAAGCGGGAACAATCCGCCCTGCAACCCGTTGTAAGCCCGGAAGAAATCAGAGGCCGGATCATGTCGGACACCTATATCATCGAAGTCGGCTCGCAGCCCGCAGGGATCATCGTGCGCGGGCCGGAGGGCTACCGGTTCTTTGCCGCCTCGCACCGCTTCAACCAGTTGGAAGGTCAGATATTTCGCAACGCGCGGGAGGCCGAGCGCGCCGCCTGCCGTCTCGCCAGCGGAATGATGCTGGCGGCATAGCCGCCAGCGCCGGTCGTGTGCAGCGGTCAGAGCTTGGTGGCCGCCCGCGACAGCAGCTTCCAGTCGTTGCCCTGCTTCTGCCAGTTCATCAGGATGTGAAGGTTCTGCGGCGTCTTCTTGCCGTCGGTGAACTCCTGTTCGCCGACGAAGGTGAAGCGCACGATAGCGGTCGGGCCGACGACGCGGATCGTGGGATTCTTGTATTCGAGCGACGTCCATTTGTAGTTGGCCTTGGTGATGCCGTCGAGAAGCGACGCCTTGGTGTCGACCTTGGCGTTCGAGTGGCTGTAACTAAGGTCGTCGGCGCAGAGCGAGGCGATCGCCTCGGCATTGCCGGCCGCCTGTCCCGCGCGGAAGGTTTCGACGTTCTTCGCGACGGCATCTTCGTCCGCACCGGCAAAAGCGGGGACGGCGCTCATGAGCCCAAGTGTCAGTCCAAGTGCGAGCACGGGCAGGGCGAGCTGGCGTCGATCGATGTTCATGGTTTCCTCCATTTTTTTGAGTTGTGCGGCACTCTTTCAGCCATCTGTCGTTTTGTCGAGCGCGGCGTATTGCCTTGCTTGCCTTAACCAGTTTCCTTGTTTCGGCCCGCTGGCGGCCGGTGCGGCCGATCTCCCTCGTTGACCGCGGCCCCAATCAGCCGCACCATGACGGCAACTTTGTGCCTCAAACTGTCCTTGTGCCCCAAGTATCTCAAGGGTGCCGCCATGGCCGGACTGTCCCATCGCCAGACTGAAATCCTCAACATCGCGCGCGCCTTTGGCCGGGTGATGGTGGAAGACCTCGCCAAGCGTTTCGAGGTCTCGGCGCAG